>JASJDI010000255.1 GCA_030065155.1 Xenococcaceae cyanobacterium MO_188.B29 | reverse complement strand
ACATCTTCTTCATCATCAACAATTAAGACACATTTACTCACAGTTTTTTCTCCTTATCTCAAGATAATTTAATTTATTGAGCAAAAATTAAATCTAAACGTTTCTGCGATTCTGCTAAAGCTTCTGCTGGTTTTTTGTCTCCTAACAAAGAAGCCTCGATCGCTCTTCCTAAATTTTCTGAAAGACGAGTATACTTAGGAATAATTGGACGGGAACGCGCCCATTTCATTTGTTCTAAGAAAACATCGATCACAGGATTTTTTTGGACAAACTCTTGATAAGCTGAACTTTGTTGTGATTTTAAATTAATTGGTAAATAACCTGTTTTTAATGCCCAAGTTGTTTGAAATTCCTCACTTAAAACATATTCTAAAAATTTTAATGATGCTTGTTCTCTTTGTTCATTAGTTTTAAAAACAAACAAGTTTTCTCCTCCTACTACCGCAGCTTTTTCTTTAGATACAGGAATGGGAAAAACCCCATAATCCGTATCCGTTTGTTGTAGTTGTCCTAAAGTCCAAGGTCCTGTCACTTGCATAGCTGCTTTACCAGCAAGAAAATTGTCTAATTCATAGCCTCTCTCTGGTGGAGATAACATTGCTACACCATCTCTAACTAAATCTGCACCTAATTGTAAGGCTTCAACTGCACCTGGATTAACTAAATTAGGCTGATTTTCTGCTAACAAGTTTCCTCCTGCACTATAAATAAAAGGAAGCCAGACAAAAACTGTCCATTCTCCTTTACCTAAAGATAAAAATATACCATAGCGGTCATTAATTCCATCTCCATTAGTATCAACTGTTAGTTGTTGAGATACTTGCTTTAACTCTTGCCAAGTTTCTGGTAATTTTTTAATTCCCGCTTCTGCAAATAAACTAGGTCGATAAAAAATAGCAGCATTATTAGTAGCTAAAGGAATGGAAAAAACATGTCCATCTAATTCCATAGAATCAAACATAGCTGGATCTATCTCTGCTTTAATAGGCGATCGATCTAACCAATTTTCTAGGGGTAATAAAGCTCCTAATTTAGTCAGTTCCCCTGTTATTTGCGGTACAAACCACAGTATATCTGGAGGTTGTTCACTTACTGTTGCTGCTAATATTTTGGGCAGTTGAGCATCTGGTTGACCGATATATAAAGCTTCTACTTGAATATCGTCATGAGTTTGATTAAATCGATCGACTAATTCATTAAAAACAATTCTATTTTCTAGCGGATTTATTCCGTGCCAAAGAGTTACTTTAGTTACATTATTATCACTAATATTGTTACTCTGACAGCCAGTAATTAGTAAGCATAAAACAATAAAACAGACAATAAATATTCGTCCTAGATACAGTCTCATAAGTGACAAAGGATTCATTATATTTTTGACAATAATTATCTTCAAGATTATCTAATTTATAGGCAATATTTAAATGTTTGCCACAAATAAAATTAACAGCTTATCCCTCTGTTAATCAGAAGAAGAACCATGTATTACTAAACATAGTTTTTGTTCTTGATTAATTATTAGAAATGTAAATCCAGAAAAAACAAAATTATTCAGAGGATCGTTAATGTTATAACCTTGGGGAATATATTCAATAATTTTAGCGTTTTGATAATCAATACATTTACTCAGGTTGTTCCAAAAACCTGTAGTAAGATTACGTTTTTTAGAATCTGCTAAATTTTTGTCTCGATCGTATGGATTGACACGTCCGATAAACCCATTGATTGTTTCAACCATATGCAGACTTGAAGATTCAGAAAAAGTTGCATTTTCTACTTTTGTTTGTGGATAGGCTAGTTTAATTAATGCCTGAATATCAATTTTGGTGTCTTCGAGTTTTAATTCTTTAGCATCAAACCAAGTAACATAGTTACAACCGTTGAGAGACCACCTTAGAGCATCCATGTAACCGATTAATCTATTTAGTTCAAGGGTATTTAATAGATTCATAAAAATCAAATTTAATGATTTTACTTAAAGGGTAGTAGAGATTATCTTTAACTTTATTACCATATCGAATTAGAGATCGTACCAGAAGTCAAAGAAGCAGTTGTCGATCGACTTAAACTACAGGAAGCACTGAGGCAATTAGTAGATAATGCCCTCTCAGCACTTCCCCCAACTGGCGGTCGCATTGGTATTTTTGGTGACGTTCTCCGCACACTGACGCCCAAGCGTTACAGTGTGGGCTTCTTACGTGATTGCACTTGCTGAGGAAACCTCAGCGTGCCTCACGCGCTTCTCAACTCACGCTGAGAGGTTTCTGCGTTGCACTTACCTAGATATTGCTACCCCTGGCAGTACGCATTCGTGCCGTCCAGTTTCCTTTCCGACTCGTCCAGCAGTACTTCTATCTTGGTGCGCGTTCCCTTCACAGAGTTGATGGCTAGTTTGAAGATGAAAATTTTTACGAGTATTAGCTATTTATAGATGCGTTTTTTATCACGTCTGTATAACTTTACGCTCAAGCAATCTCAGTTTATTAATACTTAACAAAGCAAGCTAGGGGAAAGAGTAAATATTCTAAAAAAAATAGTTTCCAAATAAATTGGTAAAAACTGGCGATCGCTTTTTTTTGTTCCAAATCAACCCTTTGACTACGCCACCAAAGTAAGCTTAGCAAGATTAAATGGTAACTAATAAAAAAGCCTGAATTGAAAGAATTCAACCAAAAAATGCCTGTATAAACCATTCCCAGATAACAAATCGTGATTAACCCACGGGAAATATTAAATACAGCAGATTTTCCTAAGATGATAGTAAAAGTATTAATGTTGTAAACTTTATCTCCTTCGAGATCGGGGACATCTTTAAAGATTGCGATCGCTATAGTAAAAAGCAGAATAAATAAAGTTAGTGTCCAAACATAAGGATTGAGAAACTCTTTACCTATTAGTTTTTGACTAAAGTGTAAAAATAACCCCAGGTTAACTACAATACCTCTGACTGTGAAGATACAAAAAGCAGCTAACAGGGGAAATCTTTTTAAACGGGTTGGTGGCAAAGAATAAGCTGTACCAAGAAATAAACTGATTGCTACAGTGGCAAGTAACCACATCCCTGATAATCCTGCTACGGTAATGGCAAGTACTCCGGCAACACCGACAATCCATTTTCCTTGCTGTAAAGAAAACTCTCCCGCAGCTAGAGGAAGATGAGGTTTATTAATTCGATCGATCTCTATGTCCCACAGTTGATTTAATCCAACAATATAAACATTACCACCCAGACAAGCAAGCCAAACTGCTAGCATTTGCTCTAAGCTTATCCAAGTTAAGGTGCTATCTGTAGTTGCTATGGCGATCGCATAAAGAGCAATAACACTTAAACTAGTTCCAATAATTGTGTGAGGACGCGAGAATTTCCAGAGACTATAAATCCCATTCATTAAGAGCGAATTAGCTTTTGATCTCCATAGACTATAACGTATTTTTCAGTATTGATATAGCTTTTTCTGTATTCGGATCGTAAAAGTCAACGACCAAGTTCACTCCATAAGGAAGCTTGATGAGGAATAACATTCGTTTCAGTTATACTAGTTTGGCTTTGGGGTAGGCTGAAATATACACGGGTCGCAGTATAACCAACAACGAACATGGAAAAAGCTGCTAGAGAAAATCCGATAACTTTCTCTAGACTAGATACTTGGGTAGATGTATTTAATTGCATAATATTAGTGAAGCCTCTAAAATTACTTAACTTCACTCTAAATCATCCCAAAAAAAATAGTATCATTAGATACTTTTTATAAAAACTTAATTAAAACCACAAAAGTTTACCAATTCTTTTAGACAGAGGTATATTCGCAGATATATAAAACTAATAGTAAAGAGCTTTATTCATAGAAAGACTGCTCGATCGCAGCAGAAGACTGGAGAAATTGTTCAGCCAAGGAAAATGGAAGTTCTTGGTAATGGGAGCTAATTCCATGACCAATACCTGCGATTAAACCCAATAAAGCAGGCAGTAATAAAGATGAGGGATTGTCCATGTTGTCGTGAGCCAAATTTCTACTCAAGCATCTCACTTATTAAAGTTAACTTTTGTAGCAAAATTAACTTTTGAACAATATTATCTGATTAAATCGTTACACCTTTTATGTTTTCTGTTTTACTTCTCTGACTCTGGCAGAATAATTTTGAGGGCGACTACGACGAAAAAGATCTAAAACCAATTTTCGCCAACTAAGAGGTAAATAGGACAAAATAAGGCTTACATTGGTACGAGAAGAATTACCTAATATTTGTTTGGATTCTTTGAGAATTGCTCTTCCTTTGCTGCTTTCTCCTTTTTCAATTAGTCTTAATCCTAAAATCTGTTGAACTTCACCTAGTTTCTTTTGTCTCAATTGTTCAATCTCAGAATCGGGAAAACGATAACTGTCAATACAAAATGCTTTAGCAGAAAGAAAATGAATATCTTGTTGTAAGCTAGTTTGTCCACCGTGGAAACGGTATTCCATTAACAATTCTGGTAAAAAATAGCCTTGATATCCAGCTAATGCTAAACGTACTAATAAATCAAAATCTTCACAGCCATCTGCTTGGGGACGCATATAGTCTACTTGCTGTAAACAACTACGACGAAATAAGGTTGAACCTACCTGTAAGCTTTGTTTGACAAATGTTTCTCTAATTAGATCGGGAATTATGGCTGCTTCTAGCTTATCTTTCCCCCATTTAGCTGAATTTTCCTTAGTTGCTGCCTCGTCTCTTTCTCCTTTGGCATTGATAACCCAATGATCGCTACAGACAAAATCAACTTCTGGATAAGTATCTAACACAGCTACGGTTTTAGCTAAAAACTCTGGAGTAAGAGCATCATCATCGTCAAATTTAATAAAGTAATCTCCTACCGCAGCATCGAAACCAGAACTCATATTACGGCTACGTCCAATATTTTGAGGATGTTGAACATAACGAATACGAGCATCGCTACTCTTAGAATGCATTACTTCTGAAGTATTATCTTTTGAACCGTCATCGCAAACAATTAATTCCCAATCATTATAAGTCTGTTGTTCAACACTAGCGATCGCATAGCTTAGATAGTCAGCACGATTATAAGTAGGAATACAAATACTTACTTTGACCATAAAATAAGTTAGCAGCTTTTTACGTCTCGATTTTAGCTCGATCGCCAGAAAATAAATCTTACCGAATAGATTTAACTAGACAGCACAACAACCAAGCAAATGTTTTACATTGGGCATAGAGAGATCAATATTTTTACTGTATATGTTAGGAACTTTCCAACAAAGCCATTTACGTATTGAAGTAGAAGCCAACGAACAAACAATTCGCGACAGTTTACTCCAGACTGATAATTTGAGTAAATGGATGGAGCTTGCTAAGTTTTCTTCAGGCTTGCCAGAAAAGCTACAAACAGGAGTCACCTTTACTACTTCTTTAGGATTCGTAGAAATTGCCCATGAGGTACAAATTGCCAATAATAACTGTCTACGTTTACTTTTAAGTAAGGGTATTGATGGTTATCATGAGTGGTATTGGGGAGATGGATGGATTCAGTCTCGTCTTGAAGGTATTTCTTTACTGCCTTTAAATTTAGGTCAGACTCTGAGTTTAATTAGATTACGACAGTTTTTAGCTTCCCAGAAAGTTACAGCAGCTAAAAGCCCCTAATATCTGCTTTTACTTAGATCTTTGCAATAAGTTTACTTATTCTTTATCCAATCATCTGCGATCTTCATCACTACTTTACTCTCAACTTCAAGAGTTTAACTAAATTGTAAATAGTATTTCTAGCCAATTTAGATTGTTTGTTGAGGTAAACAGATGATGACTACACTCTCAGAAAATAATCAAACTCAGCCAAAGTTTCTGCCTTTTCAGCAAGTACATTTTTTAGGAGGAATGGGTAAAATTGTCTCTTGTTTTACAGATTCAGGAAAATGGATGTATGCTGTGGAAATGCCTTTAGGAAAAGAGCCAGAAGTAGGTAGAATCGGCAGCGAAACAATTATTTTGATGCAGGAAGCTGAAATTAAGATGATGTAAGCCACAATTACCAGTATTATTTGGGTTTACAAAACTTATCTTCTCTGGTCAAGTAACATCATGCATTTGAATTGATTGTCATAGTTACTTGATTTTTTCTTAAGAGGAATGAAACAAATAAATAGATAGAAGTATACTAAGAATAGTTTTAATCTCTCTTAAAGGTAACCAACTTTTTACTAGTAGTTTTTACATATTCTTTTAAATTTAATTATTATGGTCGCTCTAATTAATAATTCGCCAAAAATCCTTTGTTACTATACAAATCATACAAATCAAATACAAGTTGCTCGTATTACGAATATTCCTGATTGGTATTTTGAACGAGTAGTATTTCCTGGGCAGCGTCTGTTATTTGAAGCAACTCCCTCTGCTGAGTTAGAAATTCATACTGGCTATATGGCTAGTTCTATCCTCTCAGATCATATTAAGTGCGATCGCTTGCGCCTACAAACAAACCCAGAATAGCTTTTTGTTCTATTAAATAAACGAGACAATAGAGAAGCAGTTGAGTTTTTTAGGAAAAAAGAATGGCTTCTGGCTCGGTCAAAAAGACAATTCTAGCAGCGATTATAGCTAATTTGGCGATCGCTATTATTAAGTTTATAGCAGCAGTAATTACAGGTAGTTCGGCAATGCTCTCAGAGGGCATTCATTCAACAGTAGATACAGGGAATGAACTACTTTTGCTTTTGGGAATTCGGCTCAGTCAAAAACCAGCAGATGAAAGTCATCCCTTTGGTTATGGACAAGAGCTATATTTCTGGACGCTAATTGTAGCCCTGTTCATTTTCGCCATTGGTGGGGGAATGTCGATTTATGAAGGCATTAATCATCTTATTCACCCTGTACCTTTAGAGGACCCTTTCTGGAATTATGTTGTATTGGGGTTAGCTGTATTCTTTGAAGGTTATTCTTGGACTGTTGCCCTCAAGGAACTCATAGCTACTAAAAGTGAAGAGAATATTTGGCAAGCAATACGCTCTAGTAAAGACCCAACTATTTTTACTATTTTACTAGAAGATTCTGCTGCTCTCTTAGGTTTAGCGATCGCTTTTGCTGGTATCTTTTTTGGACATTTACTCAATAATCTCTATTTAGACGGTGTTGCCTCGATCATTATTGGTGTTATCTTAGCTGCCGTAGCAATATTTTTAGTTTACGAGAGCAAAGGACTATTAATCGGCGAAGGTGCAGATCCGCAAACAGTAGCTTCTATCAAAAATATTACTCAAACCGATCCAGCAGTGGAAAAAGTAATCCGTGTTCTTACTTTATACTTTAGTCCCCAAGAAGTATTACTAAATTTAGAAATTCAATTTCAGCCAAATCTTTCCACAGAAAAGCTAGCCGTAGCAATAGAAAGATTAGAAAAGCAAATTCGCCAAGAACATCCAGAAATTAAGCAAATTTTTGTTGAAGCTAAATCTTTATCTTCTTCGCACAAAGAAGCAATTTCTCCTTAAAAAGCTAATAGCTAATAGCTAACAGCTACCTCTTAAATACCGTGACTTTTGCCAATAACCCAGTGACGACGGAAAAACCGAGCTAATGCCGATTCTTCTAAGGATAGATAAATTGGTCTACCATGGGGACAAGTACGAGGATTACGGGTGATTTTCCATCGATCGAGCAAGTTTTGCATCTGAGGTAGTTCTAGAGGTGTACCATTACGGATCGCACTACGACAAGCAGTTGCTACTTGAGCAGATTGTAAATCTCCACCGTAACTGAGTTCCATTAGGGCATCGATACAGTCTTCTCTTTCCGCTAGCATAGCTGGAGCGTTTCTTGCTGCCCATAATCCTTCGCCAAAAGGTTCTATCTCTATATCTAATCTTTGGAGTTGTTCTAACTGGGTAGAAGTTAGATTATTAAGGATAAGGGGCGTTTCCAAAGAAATTAATTGCCAGTCATCTTGTAATTGTTCGTATAATATTCGTTCGTGAGCAATATGTTGTTCTACCAACCACAAACCAGAAGTGTGTTCGGCAACTATATAAGTTTTATTTACTTGAGCAACTGCTTTTAGTTGAATTAAACCAACTTCATTACTAGATTTTTGCTCAGAAGAAGAATCTCCTTCAAGCTGATATTTACCTTGTTCTTCGGCTACCTTAAGTAATTTTCCAATTCGTCGATCGCCTACCGCAGCAGGAAGGGTTTCTATATTTAAGCGCAAAATTTGCTCGATCGCTCGATCTACTTGTTCTTGCCAATAAGTAAGAGAATGGAGGTATATTTCACTTTTAGCAGGATGACGATTCCAATCTACTTGAGTTGAAGCAGTATGGAGATGGAGAAAACAAAGAGGATAGCGATCGCGGGGAAGAGTTCTTGCCATCCCCTTAATCATAGTCTGTTCCAATTCTGGTAGATGGACAATACGCCCGTTTACTGCGACTTTTACCCAATCAGCCCGATGACGATGACAGCGATCGGGTAAACCGATAATTAATTCTAATTGTGTTGATGGTAAGTTTTGTGCTTTCTTTGTGTCTATATCACTAGATTCTGTATCTGTACATTCTTCAGTATCATGCGTATCTAAATCTAACTTAAGATACTGCAAATCACCTACATTAACTCTGGGCAAAATTTGGGGTAATATTTTCTGAGAATTTATACCAGGGCTAATCTGAAACCAAAGTTTTTGATTTTGCTTTACTTGCCAAGTAACCTGGGGATGACACAATGCTAGATTTTGAATCACACTTTGCACAGATTTTAATTGCTGAGGGAGGATAGGTAATCCTCGACGACGCACGGGCATTCTACCAAACAGATTAGCTACCGTCACAATTGTTCCAGGGGCGATCGCTACTACTTCTTTGGTTATTACTTTTCCTGAGAGGTAAATAACACGCCAACCAATTTCATCGGTGGGAATGCGGGGACGACTCAAAATTTCTAGATCTGCAACCTGGGCAATACTATGAAGTGCCTCCCCCCGAAATCCTAAACTTTTGATTTGCCATAAGTCTTGTCGATCGCTAATCTTACTAGTACTATGGGGCGAAGCACAAATTTCTAGGTCTTCTAAGGACATACCCTTACCATTATCTGTTACTTGTACCCACCACAATTCTGGTATCAGAGAAACGGTGATTCTGGTTGCTCCTGCATCTAAAGCGTTTTCTACTAACTCCCGTACTACCGCAGCTAGAGAATCAATAACCTCACCAGCAGCAATTAGCGCGATCGTCTCTGGTGATAAAGTTCTGATGAGGGGGGACATAATCTCACAAGGATAGACTTTTTACATTTAAGCTTGAAATTAAGACAAGGGGGACAATAGCACAGGGGAGAATCTTTCTACTTATACCAATTCTCAACAGCATGATTGGGTATGACGAGGAAACCTCGCCACCCCTCACGCTCAAAAGTAACGAGAGACTTAGTAGCGATTGTCTTGAAAGTCAAATAATTTTTGATAGTTAGAGAGATCGCACTTATTTTTATGGTCGTAAAATACATAGCAATAAGTCTCAATCTTGCTTTACTTTGGCTAAAGTTAATAGTCGATTACATAATGATGTACAAGATTTTAGTATTATGGGCGAGATTGATTCATTTGATAAGCTTGCCAAGATAACTCAAGTATTTCTATTTCCTGCCAAAATCCCTTGGTTTGCTGCACTCTTGTTGCAGCTTGCATACATTGTTTTCTACTCACTATTCCACAAGCCCAACCCATTAAATTATGTGATTTAGCATGCTGTCCATTAGGGTAATACCAAGTTGAGCCCCATTTAGCATGCTGTCCATTAGGGTAATACCAAGTTGAGCCCCATTTAGCATGCTGTCCATTAGGGTAATACCAA
>JASJDI010000254.1 GCA_030065155.1 Xenococcaceae cyanobacterium MO_188.B29 | reverse complement strand
AATCTCTGAGATAACTTCGCCAAGTATTAGGGGAGATTCCTGCTAATTTACTAATTTGATGATGAGGCAGTTTTTGACTTTTTAACCAGAGGGCTTCCATCTTTTTCTGTACTCGCGGATGGGGATGATTAAATCGCTCATGATAGAGAGATTGTTGCTCTTCTTCGCGCTTATTCAAGGTACATCATGCCTTAGCCTCACCTTTACTCCTTGTTTTGACTGTTGGCTAGATTATTACCTTTGGAACTAAAACGCAAGTTTTGACCGTGTGAAGTATAGGTAGGTAGGCGAAATTAAGGATAAATGACAAGCTGCGATCGGGCAAAGCCTGACTCTGAGCAAGATCTTCGGTAGTCGCTGTCACCGTATCGGCATAGCCAAGGCACATACGCGATCGCTTTGTTATGGTTGAGAAGGAAAAATAAACTTGTCTGTTTGCCAATCCCAAAACAGACTCGATCGCTCTTCATATTTTAATACCAATTTAGATCCCTGCTTAATTTCGCCAACGACAGTACAAGCAATATTTTGTTGATGAAACTGTTTCTTAACTACATCGATATTGTCTGGAGGAATACTTAATAAAAAACCATAACTAGGAAAACATAATAACCAGGTTTCTAGCGATATCTCCACAGGATAAAAAATATTATCTAAATTGAGAATAGCACCGCACCTAGAGGCTTCAATCAACATTAATAAAGTGCCAATAATGCCTCCCATACTAATATCTTTTCCCGCAGCACATAAATCAGATTCTGCCAAATAAGGAAGAATGGCTAAGTTTTGTTGTAATTGAAGAGGATCGGCTTTAGTAGCAGCATTCCAGAAAGGAAATTGGGGGTGCATCTTGCCCTGAAGATCGATCGCGACAACTAATAAGTCTCCTGGCTGTGCTTGGAAACTACTAATCAACTTCTTGGCACGTCCTAAAATAGCTACAGATAAAGCATTATAAGCACTCTTAAAGTTAGTATGCCCTCCCACAATGGGGATATTGTAAGCTTGAGATGCAGCCTTCATTCCTGCCAGAAGAGGAGTCGCCTTAGTGGTATCTTCCGTCCAAATTGTATCCACAACTGCGATCGCTCTTCCTCCCATAGCAGCAATATCGCTCCCATTAACCATCACTGCACACCAACCAGCAAACCAGGGATCGCTTTCGACTAAAACATGCCATATTCCCTCTGCTGCTAAGAGTAAATAACCATCAACTTCAGGAATAGCAGCACAATCATCACCAACTTGAATTAAATTATTGGTTGGTAATCCTAAGATTTCACTAGCAATTTGGATATCTTGCTTTTGAATTATGCCTAAAGATTGTTTCAGTCTTGTTACTAGTCGATCGAGTGGGAAAGACGGGCGATCTCTCATAATTTAGTTACAGATTGTCTATAAACTCTTCTACTGAAATACCTGCTTGGTTAAGAATGCTTCTAAGAGTTCCGACAGCTAAAGTTTTGCGATGAAGCGGTATGACACAACCTATCTGGATATTTTCTTCCTTGTTTAACTGCTTTTTCAAGATCACATGACTGCCTTTTTGCCGAACTTTAACAAATCCCAATTTTTTCAATGCTTTAATAGTTTCTGTAGCAGTAACTCTGGGTAATTTAGGCATTAGTTACTTCAAAAGTGGTGATTAAACGAGGTGAAGTATTTAATAGAGGAAATTCCTCAAGATAAAGCTCTGTTGCCTCTTTTAAATTAGCTAAGGCTTCTTCTACGGTTTCCCCCTGACTTGCTGTTCCCACTTCTGGACATTCCGCCACATAAACATCTTCTTCCCAATACAAAATAGCTGTCAAAGTTTTGTTTTTACTCCCTAAAGACTTAGTAGTCATGGATGTTATCAATTTCTGCTAGATTTTAGTCTAGTCTAGCCATTATTGTGCTAAAGAATCATAAATCTCTTTAGAGAAAGGCGATCATTCATAATTTGGCTCTACCGAACTTACAGTGTTGAATTTGGCTAAAAGATTTACCTGTAAACGGATTTAGGAAAAAATATACAAAATCAAACTATCAAGAACTCAAAGTCTTGCACAGCAAGACTTTTGACAATTAGTTTCTAACAGTTTTACATCACAGGTTCGGTAGAGCCCTTGTTTAATTACTGGCAAGATTTATTAGGAGAAAGATTACCAGCTTCTCTATTAGAACAAGCAAAAAAAAGTACATAAAAAATGAAGCAGTTTGGTTAAAACAATTACCAAAATGAGGAGCGTCAAGTATTGGATATGCTCCCAAAGTTAACTTCTCGATAGTTTCCGATAGAATTGCTCAAGAAGTTCAAACTATTGCTCTGTTTAAATTGTTTGAATTCTTAAGTTATTAATATTTCTATTAGCAAAATCAACTTCTCCATTCTCCTGCTAAGTACCTAAATAAAATTATTTACACATTTTGATGTTAACTAAAAATAGCTGTATCTCTTTCCTGTTGACTATTCCCTATTCCCTATTCCCTCCCTCAACTGTGTAATTTATTGTGTGTAAGTACTTAATAGCTTTGAGCAATCTACAAAATATTGCATTGACCATGATTCCGCATGAGATGATCGCAAAGAATTAAAGCCACCATTGCTTCAACCATCGGTACAGCCCTGGGCAAAACACAAGGATCGTGTCTACCTTTAGCAGCTAAAACTGTTTCTTCTCCTGTTTTAGTTACCGTATTCTGTTCTTTTCCAATGGTAGCCGTGGGTTTAAAAGCAGCACGGATAATAATATGTTCACCATTAGAAATACCCCCTTGTATTCCTCCAGAGCGATTAGTTACGGTTCGGGTATTGCCTTCTTCATCTAGATAAAATTCGTCGTTATGTTCGCTACCTGTCATAGTTGTTCCAGCAAAGCCAGAACCTATTTCAAAGCCTTTAGTTGCAGGTAAAGACATTATTCCTTTAGCTAAATCCGCTTCGAGTTTATCAAATACAGGTTCACCCAATCCTTTAGGAACATTGCGAGCTACACATTCAACCACGCCCCCCAGAGAGTCTTTATCTCTTCTAGCACGATCGATCAATTCGATCATAGCTTCCGCAGATTCGCTGTCAGGGCAACGAACAATATTACTTTCTACCTGTTCTAAAGTGACAGTATCGTTATCAACTACTGCTTCCAAATCTTTGATGCGTTTGACATAAGCAACAATTTCTACTCCTGCCACTCGCTGAAGAATTTTTTTAGCGATCGCACCAGCAGCTACTCTCCCAATAGTTTCTCTCGCAGAAGAACGCCCTCCACCCTTCCAGTTGCGAAAACCATATTTAGCATCATAGGTGGCATCTGCATGGGAAGGACGATATTTTACCGCCATTTCATTATAGTCTTGAGAACGGGCATCTTTATTACGAACTAGAATGGCAATAGGTGTTCCTGTAGTTTTACCCTCAAAGACCCCAGAAATTATTTCACAGGTATCGGTTTCTTTCCTTGGAGTAGTAATTTTACTCTGTCCTGGTCGTCTGCGGTCTAAATCTACTTGTATTTCCGCTGCCGATATTTCTAGTTGAGGGGGGCAACCATCAATAACAACGCCAACGCCTCCCCCATGGGACTCACCAAAAGTCGTAATCCTAAATAGACGTCCGAATGTATTACCCATAATAAAACTGCCTAACTCTCAAGCTTTTGTATTTTAGCGTAAGTTAGGCTTGGCGATATCACTTTTAAGTAGTGAAATTTTGATGAGATGCTATCTTCTAAAGACGGGAAGCAGATTCAGCGACGGACATCTCACGGTGCGGAGGAGACCTCCGCACCCGTGTCCTCTTTAATCTCATCTATTTTTTCTTTAGTTTGTCTTATTTCTCGCTCTAAAGGTTTAGTGACAAATTTAGGTAACTGTGCAGATTTACTGGAAGCTCGGTCAAAGTGAGTTAAGGCTTCTTCTAAAATATCAATGCTCTTTTGCTTTTTCCCAATTTGCCTGAGTATCTGTCCTTTCAGATAAAAATGTTCTGGGTTATCAGGAGCAATTTTTAAAGCTTTATTGGCAAACTCTAGTGCTTTATCATATTGCTTTAAATCTCGATAGGCAACCGCCAAACCTCTTTCTACTAAATAGTTAGGAGCAGCATATTTCTGAAAACGTTCGATCGCCTGTTCTGGACTAGAAAAAGGTAGATTTACCGCCAGTAATAAATCCATATATCCTTTAATTAAATTTAATTCTGGGTCGTTAGGATCGCTATCTTCAGCTGCATCAAGATATTTAAATACTAGCTGTAACTTTTGAATTGCTCCAATCGGACCTTCTTTTTCATACACATATGCGCCATCTAGAAAGTGACCAACCCCCAAATAAAGATTCCCTCTGACTGGGTCTGTCGGTTGTAATTTTTGAGCCGTTTCTAAAGTTTTAAGAGCATAAGTTCTTAAATTTTCCCAGTCTTCTTCTGTATAAGCAAGGGAAGCTTTAATAGCATAGGCTAGAGGTTCATCAGTTTCTTTTGACTCAGCTAAATTAAGATATTTATTAACTGTTTTATAATCCCCTTCAAAAAAAAGAGTTTTAAAAGCAGTTTCGGTATATTCTCCTATATCGCGAGATTGTTTAGTTCTAAAAGGATCTTGAGCGAAAGCAGGATTATTACTAATACTTAAAGTAGGAATAAAAGTAAGAAATGAAATAAGCAAAAATTGCTTTAAGAAGGTTAACTTAGATATTCTTGGCATACTCAATCAACAAAGTATTCTCAATAATTTGACGTAATATTTAATTAGCTAGTTCCTGAGGAATTATAGTCACCGCATTTCGCAGTCAAAATATTTGTTAATATCTATTTAATTTCTAAATTTAGCAAATCTTTCCTTAGTGTAATCGATCGCCCTTATTCAAGTATGCTTTCTCTTAAAAATCTTAGTTATCATCCTCCAGCTACACCCAAACCTATTCTTAAGAAAATAAATTTAAAATTAGCTCCGCAAGAGTTAGGCTTGATTATTGGTCCTAGTGGTTCAGGAAAAACTACTCTATTAGAAATTCTAGCGGGACTAGCTGAACAAACAGAAGGAAGTATTTTCTGGCGCAATCAAGAACTTTCTTCTCTATATTTACAGCAATTAGCTGGACTGGTATTTCAGTTTCCTGAGCGTCATTTTTGCGGTGGTACAGTATTAGAAGAATTACGTCTAGGTCATCCAGAAATAGGTTCTCAAAGAATTCATGATGCTTTAGGGGAAGTAAGTTTAGATCATATTTCTTTAAGCACACCTCCTCATGCTCTTAGTGGAGGACAACAACGTCGTCTTGCTTTAGCGGTACAATTAATTCGTCAACCGAATTTATTGATGTTAGATGAACCAACAGCAGGATTAGATTGGTCAATGCGTCGTCAGCTAACTAAATTATTAGGTAAGTTAAAAGAACATTGGACTTTATTGATAGTTACTCACGAACCTCAAGAATTAAGCCAAATTGCCGATCGCTGTTGGACAATAAATCATGGTGAATTAAAGTCAGTAGAAATGGCAACTAAGTAGTTAGAAGGCAATGTGGCAGGGGAGCGGAGGGAGCTTACAAGGGTAGACTTTTTACATTTAAGCCTAAAATCAAGATAAGGGAGACAAGGAGGACAAGGGAGACAAGGAGGACAAGGAAGACAAGGGAGAAATGCTGATTTTTTCGTTCAGATTATAGTAAGCACTCGCCTCTTTGTTAAAAACCTACCCTTGTGAGAGCGGAAGGAGCAGGAGAAGTCGAGAAGACTAATAGCTGATAGCTAATACTAACTAAATTTATAATTTATGCAAAAAGTCTAATGAATGATATTGACGATAAACTGCCATTAATGACAGAAATATGGGATGATACTTTATCTTGGCAACCAAGTGAGCAGCAACAACAACAGTTTCAAGAGCTTTATCAACAAATTTTACTAGGCAATCGTCAACTAAATTTGACTCGTATTACTTCTCCGCTAGATTTTTGGGAAAAGCATTTGTGGGATTCTTTAACCGGAATGATTGGGTTAGCAAAAATCGACCTCAAAAAATCTCTCCAAGTAATTGATATTGGTACAGGAGGGGGTTTTCCTGGCTTACCGATGGCGATCGCTTTTCCCCAATGGACAATTACTCTGCTAGACTCTACTCACAAAAAAATTGCTTTTTTAGATAATTTATTAAATTATTTATCTATTCACAATGTTAAAACTTTGTTGGGTAGAGCAGAAACCATAGGACAAGAAGATCATTATCGAGAGAGTTACGATTTAGCTCTAATTAGGGCTGTAGGAAAAGCTTCCGTATGTGCCGAATATGCAGTTCCTTTAGTTAAAAATGGTGGATTAGTCGTTCTCTATCGAGGACATTGGAGTCAAGAAGATACTGCACACTTGGAGTTAGTTGCCCAGCAATTAGGTAGTAAGCTCGAATTCATTAAAACACTACAAACACCCATTAGTCACAGTATTCGCCATTGCATTTATCTTCGGAAATATGCACCTACATCACCTAAGTTTCCTCGTTTAGTTGGTGTACCCAATCAGAAACCACTTTAGACTATCTTGTTGATTTTGCTAATTCCTAACTTAATCACTAGAAGCTAACCAACTACGAATTTCATTAGCTATCCAAATAAGTTCTTCTTCGGTTAATCCTTGTCCAAATAAGTATCTTTTGAATCTATTCTGATGTCTTAGTTTAGTATTAATGATAATCGCTTCTGTTGCCATTCTTTCTTCTCTAGTATTTCTAGAACTATAATTAACAGAAATATCTTGTATCTCTTCGGTTAAACCCTTTTGATCTTTACTTAGACCGAAGAATCTAGTAACAATAATAAAAACCTGTTTATTGATTTTTAAGGTCGTCGATGTCAAAATAGCTTTAATATTTCCATCATTTATTTTTTGGGACAAAATTAGCATAATAATGATAATCAGCCAGAAATTCAAGGGAGATAAGAAAAGAATTAATAGTAGAATTAAAACTGAACCCAAAGTTATAGGAGCAAGGTAAATTAACTGGCTTAGTTTATTTAACCCTCGTCTGGGAATAACAATTTCTAAAAACTGATTGTAACGATAAAGTTTGACTTTGCTATTAATAGGTCTGGCAACAATATTTTCGCTTTTTTGTTGTCGAAAACTAGATTTATTGTTACTAACAATGTAATTATTTATTCGCTCTTTAGCCTTCAAAGCATCTAGAGCTTGTTGGGCATTAGCAAAACGTTTTTCTACTGCTGGCGTAGTCATTTTTTCCAACCAGTTAGCCAATCCCGAATCCAAAGAAAGTTGCCCAGCTTGACTGGCAGGTTGCACAAGATCGCGAAACTGAATAGTTAACTCACGATTTGGTAAATCCGCAGGAGCAGTGCGGGTTAATAAATGAATTAGGGTAGCCCCCAAAGCATATAAATCTGAGGCAGGGACGGCTCTACCACCAAATTGCTCCATAGGTGCATAGCCATAAGTTCCCACTACAGTAAAAGTAGCACCTTCTGTAGCAGCACGGTCTTGAACTGCCCCAAAATCAACCAAATAAATTTGCCCATCTTCTCCCCAAATCAAATTACTAGGTTTGATATCTCGATGTAAAAGAGGGGGATTTAGTCCATGAAGATAAAGTAAAATCTCTAATATTTCTTGAGCAATATTTTCGATATCTGCTTCTGTAAATCTTTTTCCTCGATCTAGTAGTTGTTTGAGAGAGAACCCTGGAATGTACTGCTGCACTAAACCAAACCACAGAGTACGATCGTCGATCGAAAAATAGTCTTTATATTTAGGAATACGGGGATGATTAAGTTGTTTAAGAATCTGGGCTTCTCGCTCAAATAGTTTTAAGTCTTCCCACTGTACGTCACCACCAAAAGCCAATAGCTTAACTACTACTTGCTCTTTATTTGCTGAATTCAAGTCTGTTGCTAGCCAAGTTTGTCTTCCCGCATTACGACCTAATTTTTCTATTAGCTGGTAGCGATCGCTGATGATTTGTGATTTTTCCAGCATTGTCTCTCAACGGCTCTCAATATCTTTATCCTAATGTAGCTTGTTTATCAATTGTTAATTGATTTCTTGAATATTACCCGATCTCCCCAATCTAACTGCAATTTTTCTCTGGCACTACCATTTCTGACGGCAATTTCTATCCAGTTGTGACTACCAACTAAAGCAACGACTTCTCCTATTTCTACATCACTATAGGTTTTACCGTAGCTAATTTCTTGCTTTTGGACTATTACGGAACAAGAGTCATTATCAATCAAATTAGCAGGAATGTTAGTAACTAAATTACCAAAATGATCTACATATTGAACACAACCACTAATTTCGTTTGTGCTTATCTCCAGTTTTGGCAAAGGCAATTGAATCAGACTATCAGGATCGATCGTCTCCCCCAATTCTGCTAAAGTAACCCCACTCGCTAAATGCGCTCCCACAGGAGCAAAGATATCACGACCATGAAAAGTATTGCTAGGGTTCGGCACTTGCCAGTAATCAGGATTAGTTAATTCTACAGCAGCAATAGCAGGAGATTGAGCTAAAACTCCACTAAATAAACCATTATCTGCCCCTACCAACCAACCTCGATCGTATTGGATCGCTACTCCTCTTCTTTTACTCCCCACTCCAGGATCGACTACAGCTACATGAACTGTATCTTGCGGAAAATAAGTATAGGCATTGAGCAAGCAAAATCTAGCTGCAGCTAAATTTTGAGCAGGTATTTGATGAGTTAAATCGATTATGTGGATATCTGGATTAATTGAAGCGATCGCGCCTTTCATTACGCCAACATAAATATCCTGTAATCCAAAATCAGTCAGTAGAGTAAGTATTTTTACTTTAGTCATCACGTTACTTAATGTAATGTTTTTTACCACTTATCAAGTAAATTTTTCATGACAAAAATGCTATCTTTAAAGAAAGAACTCTAAAATACAGTATAAATTAAACTTAAAAAGTTCACTATGAGCAAAAATCGTCAGGAAATCTTAAAAAAAGCAGCTTCCACTTATCGTGAAAGTCTACGTAAAAGTCTAGAACATCGCCTAGAGATGGCTAGAAATCAAGGAGATGAAAAACTAGTTAGACAATTAGAAGCAGAAGCTAATTATTTGCATATCAACTAATAAAAGCTGTTAGCTATTAGTTTATTAGAAGACTCCAGCAACTTTTATAAGGGCTATTCGCCCTTTACTTCTACAAAATTATTTAACTTCTAAACTCCTAAAATTAATCTTCAGTCCATCACGTGGATGAGGAGTAGGAATAGTGACTAACTCTAAATCTTGATTAGGTAATAATTCCCACTGATATTCCCGTAATAACATTGAGGCAAAGATACGCATCTCTAGACGAGCAAATTCTTTGCCTAAACACTCCCTTAATCCGCCACCAAAGGGAATATAGCCAAAACTTTTTTGTTTATCTTCTGCCCTTTCAGGAGAAAAGCGATCGGGATCGAAGCGATCGCACTCTGAATAAATATCACTATCTTTGTGAGTTTGGGCAATTTGATATTGAACAGTCCACCCTTGAGGGATAGAATATCCTCCAAACTCAAAGGTTTCGATTACTTCTCTAAAACCACCACCCACAGCAGGAATAATCCGCATGACTTCTTTGATAACTTGCTCTAAGTAAGTCATCTGTTTAAGATCTTCTAGAGTTAAAGAATCAGAGAGATTTAACTGTTTTTGTTCTTCTCGTAAACGTTGCAATACATCTCGATGTTGGGCGGTGAGGAGACAAAAAGAAGCGATCGCTGAAGTTAAAGTTTCATGTCCAGCAAATAGTAATAATAATACTTGGTCTTTTAATTCTTCTAAACAACACCTTCGCCAAAAGAAGACCAGAGAAAGTCCCCCCTGTCAAGAGGTTTTGAGCAGGAGAGAGTAATTTTTACTAGTTTTGGAGTTTATTCAGGTGAAATACCTGTCACAGGAACGGAGTGAAT
>JASJDI010000253.1 GCA_030065155.1 Xenococcaceae cyanobacterium MO_188.B29 | reverse complement strand
CCTTGTCCAGAGATTCTGTTGCTTGGGGGAAGTTTTCTAGTTGACCAATGGTCTTGGCGATCGCAATTAACACCCCGGCTCTGGAGGATGAATATTTAATCAAATCAGTAATTGCTAGTGCTTGGTTGAAACGTTCATCTTTAAAAAAAGCTAATGCTGCTTTACCTCTATATTCATTATTAACTCGCTGACTTAACCCTGCTAATTCCCATCTAACTTGCTGAATTTGTCCCCAAGGAGTATGCCACCAACCTATCCCTACTAAACTGAATACAATCGCCATTCCCACAGCTATTAATTGTCGTGTTAGTTTTCTCCAGCTACGTTTTAAGAGGTTTTCTTTGTGGATTTGATTCGCACCCCAAACCAGATAGGGTTTTTGTTGCTGAAATAAGCGCAATTCTTGCCAATTAAACAAATAACGATTACTTTTCTGATTGCCTAACCATTCATTAACTCTGCGGTTTAATAATTGATTGGCTCGATCTGCGCTAGTTAATTTTCTTCTTGCTTCCTCTCTCAATGCAGGAATTAATCTTTCATGGGCTAATTCATAACGAACATCTCCATCTTGTTGGATGGTAGTAATTAAACGTACTCCTCCACTGGCTAACCAAGTAACAGCTTCTACGATTTCTGCTGGGTTTAATGTTCCTTTAGTGTTTTCCTTTATTTCTTCAACAGTTAAAGCACCAACACGAACATTACGCTCTAAATCTGTCATTGCCAGCAATACTTTAATGGCTGCTTCTCTTTGACGAGGAATAACTCTAGCATCGAGAGTTGTCTTCAGAAACCGAATCATCAAACCCTCAATTCCACCAATTTTCTGAAATGCAGTGCGATTAAAAGCTCGTAATTCCTTATTTTGTCTTTCTATAGTCCAAGCTAAAACCTGCAAATCTACAGGAGAAATTAAACCATCTTCTCTACTGGCTAATTCTTCTGCGGTTAATTGGTTAACAAATTTTTCATCAAATTTTATTTCTTCTGCTTGAGCAATTACCTGGAGAATCTTAGTTGCCGATTCAGGAGTAAATTTTTCTAAGCGAAATACCTCGTAGGGACTTAAAGAATAACCCAATGCTTTTTGCAAATCTATCAGTCGTCCCGATAAATCCTCTCTAATAGAAATTAAAATTTTGATCGGTAAAGGATTATCCCCACAGTACCAATCTTTTAGGGCATTGACAAAAGGCTCTCGGTCTTGTTTTTGCTTAAAATGGACAAAAAATTGCTCGAATTGGTCAAAGATTAAGATTAACGGCTTATCTGCTGTGGCAACGGCTAAAGAGAAAATCTCTAGCAAATTGTGATTATTAGTTTCTGCTGCTGAGAATTGTAACTCTTCTGCTAAAGCCTTATAAATACTAGCTATTGGCTCTTGGTTGCTGAAGCGAATATAAACTCCCCAATGGCTACTGTCCGATTTTGCTAGTTGAGGAATAATTCCTGCTTGTAAAAAAGAACTTTTCCCTACACCAGATTCACCTATCAGAATCCCGATACGAAATGTCTTGCTAGTAATGGATTCTAAACATTCCCTTAAATCTCTCTCTCTTTCCAGTAGCGCAAATATTTCCGCATCTTCTTTGGTAAAAGCTCGTAACCCTTTTATTGCTTTACGTTCGGTAAAATCAGGTAGAGAAGGCGGTTTTTTTTGAATAGTTCTGATGGCAATTACCAAAGCAGTCAAGAAAATTCCACCTACTGCAACCCAAAAGAAAATTGGATACTGTTCTGGTAACTCAATTGCAAATGTTGTTTGGATAAAATTGGCAAGAATTCCACCAGGGAAACAAAATAAAATCAGAACAGCATCAATCAAGAGTAGCAAAGAAACCCAATTTTTGGTAACTATTAACTTTGCTATCTGTTCGATAAAAGATTGCAGTGCTTTTGTTAGCTGGTCAATATTTTTGAACTGTTCAGTTGGTTGAACCGAACTATCCGAAGCAGAATCAGACTTCTTATCTGGAGAAGTTTCCGAACTCATTTAATCTAAATATTCAGATTATGGGATATTACTTAGAATGTACCGTACTTCAAGAAAAGAGTTCTCTAGTAAAAATTAAGTGCGATCGCTATTCTTTTGATTGTGACATGAAGTGCGATCGCTTATTACTAAGTTGAAAAATTTAGTTCTCACAAAGGCAAATACAGAACAATTCCTTTCCATTCTGCTTGCTCGGTACAATCTGTTATCAATAACAACTCATCAATTGCTTGTCGAATAGCCATTCTATCATTGACGACAAACAACCCTGTCATCGACTCTCCTTTTACCAAACGATCGTAAGCAAAATCAGGCATAGTTGCGCGATCGTGAGTAAGAATAATACGTTCATTATTAGCTGCCCAAGCTAAAATTGTTGGGTCATCTACTTCTTGTAAACCTACATCTTGAACTCGGAGTAAATCGAGATTGGGTTGACGTAAGAATAGCCCTCGAATTATATCGCCGTTAAAGTTTTCATCACTTAACAACCTCAACATGACTATGATGATGGATTTTTACGAGATATCAAACGAGAACGAATAGAATTTATATCTGGCTGAATGCTTGATAAACGTTGCTGTACAGACTTGGCTAACTCTTCTCTTTGGCTAAGGTAAGTTTCTATAGCATCTTGATGTCGAAGATAGTATGCGATGGTGCTATAAACATCAGTTAGAGATAAAGTTGAATATCTATCAACAATAGACTCAGCAGATGCGCCGTCTTGAAATGCTCTAATTACAGTCTCCAATAAAACTCTTGTGTTTCCTACTCTAATTGCTCCAGTTTCATCTTCGTGTAGAGGTGGTGTCTCACGCTCTAAAATAAAATTACTCATAATTTAATTTTCTATTTTGAATACTCTATAAAATCGTAACTTAATGTAGTAGTCCGCAGTAAATTGCGGGAAATTTTGGTTGCGATCGCTGTTTCTCTTTGATTTTGCTGTGAAATGCGCTCACGAAGTGACTCGCTTGAGCGAGAGAGGTTCACTCGTTCCTCGTGATCGCTTTAGTTTATATCTTCCCCGTCACTAGGCATTTGGATAATGTGTTTAGCAAGTTGCTTTTTAATTTCTCTCTGTCTGGGGATAGGTTGAGAAACTTTTGTTCTTGGGTTTTGATACCAGTCATGTTTACCACCATGACGAATAAAGACACAAACCATTTCTTCAAGCTGCTTAATTAAATCTCTTCGCTTCACGACACTTCCAGTTCTGCAACCTTGCGAATATTCGGAATTGTACCGTCCGTTAACTCTTGATAAATATCGAGTAAGTTCTCTTTTAACTCTGCTTCAGTTTCTCCCTGAGTCCAATAGTCAGGATACTCTTCAAGATAGCCTAACCACATATCATCATCTTGCCAGTAAACATACTTTTTCTTCATTGCTCAATATACCGCTATCTTTACTGAACTAAACACAACTAGCTAAATCAATTAACACTATTTAGATTCACATTATAGGGTAAATTTTTTTATAGGTTAAATTAAGGAACATCATCAAGCGAAACAGTTTCACCACTATTAATTTCCTGTCGCACCATTTCCGCCATCCGATCCCATTGTTCGTCAGTTGTTGAGGTAATCTAGTGCAATCGCCCTTTGTCCCATTTTCATGTCAGCAGGAAAAGCCTACTTGGAATGCTACGTTAATTAAATATCAAACTGCGTGACGACTATATTTACAGTATCTTACGTCGAGAATTGCAGATATGTTAGGAGGAGCAACAAAAATCAGTGTCTGTTATTTATCACATGATTCCCAAAAATTTCACGGGAAATATCTTGTATCCACTCAATCAACTCAAAAAACATTTACCAGACATTTATACAACACAAGCACAAAAATATATTGGTAGGGAAGTATTAATGCAATGCAAAGTACCACTATTAAATTGTTTATGGAATGATGTTTTACATTGTTCTCCCTTGTATCCGAGTAAAATTCGTGATGCTCTATTAGATGCAGGGTTTAAATGGAATGCACGCCCTTGGTTTGCCATCAATCCTGTTAATTCTGGCTTCGGTGCGGAAAATGCGGTTATTTTTCTCAACACTCCGCCCGAAGATCCTACTGCATTTGGTAATTTTGATTTTCCTGTTACTGAATTCATTCCCTTTTCATTGGGACGTTTAGAAAAGCTTGCGGAAATGGAAGTACCCAGCGCAACCCTAGAATATCTTAGATTCGCCAAAAATAATGGCGAACGTCCTGTCCTATTTAATTATGTTCCTCATGTCTTTTATCGAGGTGCAATTGATGTATCTGATGTAGAAGTAGTCAGCTTATAATTGTGCGTTCCAAAGCTAAATTTGATAAGCTTGAGCCTGCATTTGCCAAAGATGGCATATTTTTTCTGCGGTTGCAACAGTTCTTGATGAGTTCCTTGTTCGATTAATTTACCAGATTTTAAAACCATAATGCGATCGCTTTTCTCGGATAAAGGCTCTGGCGATCGCTATTCTTTTGATTATGCCGTGAAGTGCGAGCGCGCAGTGCCAGGCTGCGCCCGATCGCTAAATCAATTAATTTTGTGCGTTATATTGTAGAAAAAGTTGCACAAAATTTAGTTAACTAAGTATGGCTACTAATTTAGAAATTGACAATGAATTAATCCAAGAAGCCTTAAAACTTGGCGGACATCGTACCAAACGTGCTGTGGTAGAAGCAGCTTTACAAGAATACGTACAGCGTCGCAAGCAACTAAAAATTACTGAATTATTTGGCACAATCGAATACGAAGATGACTATGACTATAAACAACAACGTCGTAAGTCATGAAAGTCATCGTCGATACTTCTGTTTGGTCACTATCATTAAGACGACAAAAAAAGCAACAAAATAGCTCAATAGTAAACAAACTTAGCGATTTAATTGCTGATGGTCGAGTAGTTCTTCTTGGGGCAGTTAGACAAGAAATTCTTTCTGGCATTAAACATCAAAAACAGTTTGACGAATTGAGAGATCGTCTTCGAGCCTTTCCCGATTTAACATTAGATGCAGAAGATTATGAATTAGCAGCAGACTATTTTAATATTTGTCGTCGAAATGGCATTCAAGGGGCAAATACGGACTTTTTAATTTGTGCTACTGCAGACCGAAGAAATTACGAAATTTTCACGACAGATAAAGACTTCATTGATTTTAGCCAATATTTACCGATAGTTTTGACACAACCATAAATATTGTTATTTCTTGAGTTGTCTTTTTCGATTATGTTTTGAAGCGCGATCACTGTTTATCTTGATTATGCTCTGAAGTGCGATCGCTTTAAGTCTTTTCAGTAAATTCTCTTGACCCTGATTGATTTGGCTATTATTGATTAACAATAGTTTTCTTCAGCACCTTAATAAATTCATGCACCACAGGTGACGATTCGCCCCCTCGCCACGCCAAAGCTAGTTTGAGTGTGAGAAAATTGCCGACTAAAGGTCGATAAACTATTCCTTTAACACTTAAGTTTTGCATAGCAGACAGAACAAAAGTAATTCCCACACCAGCCGATACCAAACCTAAACTCAGTAGATCACAAAGTCACGAAACAATGAGGTTTTCAGCCGACGCGCTCGAGTTGCTGACTAACCATTGGCGATCGCCAATGGGAAAAGCGATCACGTGCATTCGCTGATACACTCTAGTTTCTAGCCCTAAGGAATATCGGCTGAAAACCGCATTCCATAAACCTTCTAGAAAAGTTTGTGATCTACTGAAATTTACTTTCTTGGCTTGCGTCATTTATGATATTGAGCTTACTATCGATGCTCATTGCTTATTGATCCCATCGTCTTGTTTAAGATAATCCAAAAAGAGAATAGATAGATAGGTTGATATGTGACAATCGGAATCACTGTTAATTGAAAATATAGACTATGAGTACTCTGTACGAGAAATTAGGTGGAAAAGCTGCTGTAGAGATAGCTGTAGACAAATTTTATGAGAAAGTCTTAGCAGACGAAAGAGTCAAGCATTTTTTTGCTAATACTGATATGCAAAAACAAAGAAAGCATCAAAAGGACTTTATGACCTATGCTTTTGGCGGTGCAAAAAGCTGGGATGGAGTACCAATGAGGAAAGCACACCAAAAATTTGTAGAAGAAATGGGATTAAGTGATAGCCATTTCGATGCCATTGCAGAGAACTTAGTAGCTACACTAGTTGAACTAAAAATTTCTCAAGAGTTGATTGATGAGGTGGTGGCAATTGTTGGTTCGATCGAACATCGTAACGATGTCTTAAACCGTTAATGGGACTGAGATATTTTTTAGTCCCAACTTAAAATAAATTTCTCAAGAAATCCCCCATCTCATTAACGAGCCGAAAGTAAATTAATTAGGTGGGGGTTAGTTTACCATCTACATTCGTTAAGTTGATTGGGAGAAATCAGTCGAAAATTCATTAGTTTCATTTCCCAATTTTGTTTAGTAGTTTTCCAAGTAGGGTCATTAATAATATCTCTAGATTGATAAACTTTGTCTTGATACTCAAACCTCATGGCAATTTTTTTATTTGCTTTGGTAAAATCGTAAATTAATTTTTTGAATTCAACCATAGGTAAAAAATGACTTTGGATTGGAATATTATTCAGGATGATATTTCTGTTTTTATCATCGATCGACACATATATTTCTACAGTATCTTCTTGATAGTTAAAAACTTTCCAAGGATTGTTAGATAATAAGAAATGGTTACTAGTCATTCCTTCAGTTCTTAGATTACTAAACATAGAGAAGTTACCCGCAGTACTCAAGCCAAAATAAGAGCTAAAGCCAAAAGCTAGTAAAAGCAAAGGAAAAAGCCACATAAATTTAGGCATTGGCGAATTAAATAAAGATATTCCCTTCCAAATTGGTCGTTGAGCAGTTGGCAAGAAAATAATTGAGCATAAAGGATAAATAAAAATAAGTACTGATAGATCAAATAAAAATCCTGTAATGATTTCTAGATTAGGTATAGTATGAACAAGATAACTAATACCAGCAATAATACCACCTAAGGTATTGATCCATAAATAAAGATAAGCACGATTAATTTTGAATTTAAATATAGTCATATAGAAATTATCAATTAGTATTTGGTAGTAATTTTCAGGAAGAAAAGTCAGTAACAAACTAAAAGCTAAAGCTCCAAAATCAACAAAACCAATCGGAGCTAAAATCAAGTGCATCATCAAAGAAAATACTAAAATTGGTAATTGCAATTTTGTTACTGATAATAATAATCCTCCTAATATTTCCCAAGTTACAACTACTATCGCCGTTAAAAATCCTATAAGTGGAATAAGCGATGTTAAAAAACTGCTATGAAACTGCAATAAAACTAAAATTCCCCAAGCCGAAGGTATAATTGCTACTAACAAGCCAACATTCAAGAATTTATTCTTCCTAAAAAAAAATGATTTCTTAAAGAATAAATACCAGAAACAAATTAAGACAATAATAGTTAGCCCCAAAAAAAGTGGTAAGCCTAAAATCTCAGTTTTAACGACTGAAACTATTCTTAAGAAGAATACCTTGGCACAAGATACTTGAGGATTTAAAAAATCTCTATTTAGTTTATGAAATCCAGCTATAAAATATACTAAGATTAATGCCGATCGCAGTAGGGGCAACATAATCTCAAAATATTCACTATCTTGTCTAGATAAGTTACGATCGCTAGCAATAAAATAGTGATAAATACCGCCAATAATCAAAACAATATTGAGATATATAAGAAGATTAATGTGATTGGCAACATCAGGAAAACGAAAAATTAAAAAATAGATAGATATTAAGCTCAGAAAAATTAAAAACTTGAGCTTAGTAATACGAGTAAAAACTAAAAAAACAACAATACCTAATGCAGTTAAACTAAATTCTGGATATTTCCACTTTTCTAACATTTCCATGAGAAAAGCAGTAGCGTAAAAAATTACAAAAATTTTAAAAGGATTCATAGCAAATTATTAGATAATCAATCTGCTACAGGATAACCAGGGTAGATATCATCTGTCATCAGTAGTTAAATTAAGTACGAAAAAAGCGATCGCCTGATGTTAAAGCGATCGCTCAGAGTTTATACTCTAAAATATAGTCTAATCCTTCAGATTAAGTAGCAAGATAAAAGATAAACCTTAATTAATCGGCAAGAGAACTATTACTAGCAACAGTACTAATCTCGCGCTTGATCTTCTCTTTTATAGCTCTACCATAATCACTAAAACCCCTTGCCACCTCAACAAAAGAATCATTACCGCCAATTACGTTATTTTCAAAAAACTTATCAATTTCGTCTTCTCTAGTAGCAGCAAAATAATCACGACCGACTATAAACGGTAGTTCAAATTCATCGGAATTACCTGGTTTTACTTCTATTTTCCGATCGGTTTTGATCACTTTATTTGGTGATAAGATTGCTAAGCCGTTGATGGTAATGCCATTTGCCACTGCATTATCCCTAGCTTCTTGAAGTGGGGGACACAATACGTGTTCAATTGGTACTCTAGCTAGTCCTCCTATTTTTCCTTTTGAGCTTGACAGTGCAGCATTATAGGAACCGTAAGCACATCTGCCTGACCTGTTGTAGCTAAGATAGTTGTAATTATCGCTGAGATAGTTAGGGAGTTCTTTATCTTTAATGTAGTTTTCAATCTTCTGTATATCTGCACTGTTAGTAAAGGTCATGTTATCTAGACCATCTCCAGACACATCAATTACTAGAGACTTGCCTTCATAATTATTACTTAAAAGAAGATTGGTAGCAGATGTAATTGCTGCGGTAACATTGGTTCCACCATAGCCTGGTCTTGGAGGAATTGCATTAGCAAAAGCTCTCGCACTACTTGCATCAGTAAGATGATACCAACTCATAGGACTATAAGTGTTTCCAGACCAGTATTGTAAGGTTACTGCGATGCCATTGGGTAAACTCTCGATAGCTTGAATTACCTCTGGATTATTAAAAGCATCAATATAACCCTGACGTTGTAAATTAAATTCTCTCGTACTAATACTGCCAGAAATATCAACAGATAAGACTAATTCTACATCAACAGGAGTTTTAGTACTTGCTTGGGCAGAAGTAGAATTTTGGTTAACTGGTAGATTCCAAGTTCCTGTTGCTAAAAGAGCTAAAATACTGCTGACTGTAAATTTTTTTAGATTATTATATTTAAACATAAACATCGAGTTTATCTCCTTAAAATTTAGCTGTTAATTTATTAATTTATTGATAGTGACTAATTGAATTTCTCCGTCTTTTTTTCTTTGTTTACTTAATAATAACTAGGCAAAAATACAATAGTAAATCACTAAAAATACTGAATTTTTATTGTAAAGCAATTTTGAAGTTAAATAGGCTTATTTTTTTTGAGCCAACCCCATAAATACGCTGGTTTCACCTCAAGAGAAATATTTCTGATTTAATTTAGCGATATCAAATAGTAAAAAAGTAGATAGTTTTTTAAAGATTTAGTAAGTTGTTTATGTGAAATCAATTTAAAGTTCTATGAAAATTACTTTAAGAACTAATATTACTTTAAGAACTAATATTTAATCTAAATAATTAAATAGAGCCAGAACTACTTCGATCCTGGCTCTCAAAAATTTGTTAAATCAAATAAAAATGTAATATTTCTTAGCTACAAAGAATGTTGATACTGTCTTGTGCTGAAATAGATAATGGTGGAGGGTTAGAAATAACGGTGAAACTACTACCATCATCATCACCACCTCCATAACTAATAGTTCCACTAGTTGTCTCTACATATAAAATCTCGTCTAATTCGTTTGTTGTTAATATTTGCGTTACACCATAATTATTGCAAAGCTCTCTTTGTAACTTGTTTAAGTCTCCATTATCAATATTTTCGGTGAGTTCTGCTGCGATAGTAGCCCCTTGAATACTAAAGGCTAAGGTAGCAGCAAAAAGATAAATAACTTTTTTCATAATCTAATTGGATCGAAAATTATATTTTTACTTGTTTCCAATTATATGAATATAAAGACTTAGA
>JASJDI010000252.1 GCA_030065155.1 Xenococcaceae cyanobacterium MO_188.B29 | reverse complement strand
CACAACTGGCTTTGACTACTATTTTACAAGCCTATACTAAGGCTTCTGATGCGGAAGCAATTGAAGCTCTGACTATGGATAGGCGATGGCAGTTGGTGTTGGATTGCCTGGATTGTGAACAAGCTCCCTTTTCTCAGGCGACCCTGGTGAGATTTAGACAAGCTTTGATCATTCACAAGTTTGACCGACGATTGATAGAACGGACAGTGGAACTGGCGCAAACCAGCAAAAAGTTTGGTTCAGGCGTTTGCGTAGTAAGTGAACAATTAACAACGCTAAGCCGTCCAATTTTCTGGACAAGACCGAGAAAGACCTGATAAACTCAGTCTTATGGAATCACGAGAGCAGATATTGAAGGAAAAACGGCTGATAAACCGTTTGCACTTGGCGACAACACGAGTCAAAGATATGGAGCGAGAGCGCATCTGGGCGATTGCTCTTGCTCATGCTGAAGGCTTATCAATCAGAAAAATAGCTAAAGTCACTGGCTTAAGTTCGAGCCGAGTCCATCAACTGTTACACACGGATGAAGCGCGTCAAATTCCTGACTGGCTGAACGATCTATCAGCATCTTTAAGCGGAATAAATACACAATCAGATGGTAAGCAGAAACAGGAGCTATCTGAGCTACAACAAGAGTTAGCCGATGAGGGAGAAGTCCTGCGTTGGTGTATCGGATGGTTAGAGAAATTAGCTCGTGGGGAAAAAGTGGTGGTCAATCTCCGTGCCTCTTCAGATCCCAGAACAGCTTATGTAGGTGTCGATCGCGATTGGGTACTGCGAGTGCTGAAGCGGGTTGCTGCCAATCTCGAGCGATTATCAGGAACTCTTTTTCCCACTGAAGAGAGCGGGGTGGAATCAAATCCAATCATGAGGGGTGTTAAACTTCGACATCGTCTCGCTGAACCAGAGCCAGAATTATCATCTCTAACCCAACGAGAACAACGAGCTATTCTCAGAGAAAAGATGGGTTTGCCACCAATGTAAAGTGGTCGAGTAACAAGGGAGAACGGCGATTGCTGTACCATTTAAACTCTAATTTAATTGGTCCAGAAAATTTAAACGAGATTTCAATGGTTTGAGGGGTCTAATTCTCGGAGGGTTTAACTGGTACACAGAGGTTAATTTCTCAAGGGAGTAACTTTCTGAATTTTGGTTGGCTACGCAAATCCCTGTAAAGCAGATGAGGTAGAGCTTTGCTCTGTTTTGTCCACTAAATTGGACGGCTTAGCGTTATTCTTGGTTCGCTTGCTACGCAAACGCCTTATAGAAGGAGAGCAACCGATTAATAGCTCGTCTTACTACCGATAATCTCCCCAAGCGGCATTAAGTCCGAAACCATTGTTATTAAAGTCTTTGCCCCCGATATAACTCTTTAATGTACGAATCGTGAGCATACGCGAAAAAGGCGCATAAAAACTGTCCTATAAATCGATTTCGAGACATCACTGTCTCATAATAGCCAAAAAACGATTTAAGAGACAGTAAAAATAGCCCAATTTTCGGTGTCTCAAAACTTATGAAATCTAAAAATGAGAATTGCTGATTAAGTTGAAATAAACTGGGAAAAGTTGCTGATGTTTCCTTAAATCATCATCCCTTAGAACGCTCCCGGTTTTCATTGCTTGAGTCAATTTCCTCCAAGCTTGCTGTCGCTTGCCTTTGGGTGTTCTCATCTACATTAGGGTTAGTATTAATTTTTTTAGCAGAGACTCTGACTCTGACTTGCACAGTTGTCCAGTTGTTACTAGGGAAATTTGCAATTTTAGCTGGCATTAGTGATATATAAGATTATGTTGCAAATAGTAATAAGTAATTGTGCTGAATTTGGACGAGAAATTTAAGTGTTATTCGAATCTAGAATATGGCTTTTTAAGATATGGAAATGTTATCCTTTAGTGGAGTGTTATAAGATTGCACAAATTATAACTTTTATAAGACCATTTTGATGCCAATTGAAGCAATATTACTTAATGAAAGTATAGTCGATCTGAATTTTTATCGATATTGAATTGGTTGATCAAGGGGTGGTAATTCCAACCAGCGAAAGTTAGCACTATCTATGGTGGCAAACACTTTCAAAATGTCTTCTCCTTCCTCTTCTCCTTTCGGAAGAATCGTTCTGAAGGGGATAGATTCCTCTTGTCCCGGATCAAGGGAAACGAACTGGCTAGTTTCGGGATAAATCTGGCTGATCGCCCAGTCAGATTGCAAATCCAACACTGCCACATTAATCACTGCGGAATAGTCATTGCGAATTTTTAAGAATACGTATTCCCCCACCTTCACTTCTGGGTGATTGGGGTCTGTAAATGGCTCAGGTTTAGCAGCTCCGTCTACCGGATCGTAATCTTCTTTCTGTTTACCGAGCAATTCCACCACAACTGCCCCCTTCAAAGGCGAATTGGCATCGTAGTTATCGATTTCCAGTACCGCCTGATACTTAGCCAGATGTACCAACCGCTTCACTACCCCTTCAGCAGAATTACTGTCGCCCACCTTTAAACCAGGTCTGAGGACAATCGGCACACCCGTGCGATCGCATATCTCATAAATTACCTCATTGACAGCCACCTGGTATTTTTCTGCTTCTGCTTTCGACTCGATTTTTTTGACATCAACTTGGTAGTCAGCTACGTCTTCTTCCTCAACTAATACCACCCAACCATTACCAGCGATTGCCACCTTCACAGCTTGTAGGGCCGTATTTCTTTCTAAGGATAAATCTTCATCTTTGAGCAAGCGGACTTTCCTTACCAGGTTGACCGATGGTGAGGTCAGTACTGCTTGAGCACCTTGTTCAATCGCTGGTTCGGAGCGAAGTATAGTTTTTACTTCTGCCCAAGAATCCGTCGCATCTCGTTTAATAATTTCTGCCAATGCTAATGGCCCCCTTTCTTTATGTAAATTACTCAACCCTAGAGGATAAATGGCAAACTTTGCTCCTTTCCGAAGACCCTGTGCTTGACCGACATCAAGTTGTACTCTGGTTTTTTCTTCCTCTATCTTAACCTGCATGATAGTGGCTGCATTCTCGGTTTGAAGGTATTCATTACCAAATACTAAGCGATCGCCTTGACCCCAGAGCATGGGAGTTTGGTTAGGGAACTGAGCCTGTACCTTTGCAAGAATGCGATTGTAGAGTTGCTTATAGGTGATGTTAGGTGCCATATTGCACAGAGAGTCCACAAGCCAATAGGTCAATGCACCATTTCTTTCGTGCCTATTAAAGGCATATTCGTAGGACAACTCAGAAGGTCGGCACGCTGTCAACAGTACGTAGTCATTTTTTGGATACCACCACATCCTGTCAATATTAATCCTGGCAAAATTAATACTTTGACCAATACCACCAGAGTGCGGGCAATCCAACACCATTGTGACCATTAACCCTTTATTCACCATTTTGTTGAAGAGTGTTACGAATTCCAAGTCACGCAGATATCGTCCTTCTCCAGTACCAACATCAATGGGAACAAGTGCTTCATCAATGCCGTTTTCTCCCTTAATTTCGGGATAAATGGTCTTGAGACGAGCTCCATGACCAGAATAATGAATGTAAACTTGATCTCCAGGTTGTGCTATGTGCTCAAGGTCTTGGAATGCTTTAATTATATTCTCGTAAGTTGGCCACTGTTGTTGCGGTTCCTTTTGGGGGCGGATTTCACTAAGTTCTAGGATACCTAAATCTGGGTTAGAGGAAGTTAATTTAAAAATGCATTCTGACCAACACCCTAGTTGATGGTGGAGAAATTTTTCCACAAGATCGATATCGTTTACACATCCATTGAGAGAATGATATACAGACCCATCAGATAAACGATTAGGTAGATAATAGTCAGCACCTATCAACAGTGCATATAGTTTGGGGTTAAAGCTTTTGGGGCTAAAGCTTTCTAGGAAAGGTTTTGGTTCTGGTGAAATTGCCTTTATTTGTTCCGGAATAGACAAACTTACTCCAGCAATTTGTGCGTTATCCCATCCTCCTGGCAACTCTCTTAACTTATTTATGGCACTTACCTGGTCACCACGGAAAAAACTCCTAATGCCATCAGCATAAACTAGTAAAGGCTGGAATCCTGCTTCTGCGAGTGGCTCTGCCCAGGTTTCTATCAACGAGGTCAGATGAAACCCCTCTGCCATATCTTCCTGCTTCACCTTCGCACTTAAAGCCTCAGCCAACTCACGGGTTGCTGTACCGGGTTTCGTATAAACGAGGGCAGTCCATTCTTGAGTTCGTTTTAAGTCCTGGGTATGGGGATCCTCGCTTTTTAGTCGCTGTTCTACATAATACAACAAAAAATCACCCAGTTTGTTCAATTGCTGTTGCCCATACTTCTCCTTTAGTTCTTTTAACAACAGATTGCGAATTGCAATATCCATTTCATACATTTCATAGCCCACTTCTCGACACAAGCGTGACAGCAGCACATGAGCCACTGCTATCCAAGGGGCTTCCGGGACAAAGTTTGCCCAAATTTGGTAGAGCAAATCAGGGGTGAGTACTAGAGGAAATGCAGCATGGAGAGCTAACTTGCGGTGTGGTTCTTCAAATTGCCGAGCAAAACCTTCAATCCGATTTGCAGCAACTCGCATTGCGGGGGATTGGTTAATGTTGGCGGTTATATCAGCCATGAATACATCTTCTCCCAAGCGACATATCTGCCCCGCAAAACACTAATCGCCCCATTCATTCCTTGACGACTCATCTCAAACATCGGTAACAAACGAGCAATTTCCCCAGCTGTCGTATCCCGCCAATATTCATTAGGCATCGGATTGAGCCAAGCACAATAACGCACCGACTGCTGCAACTGCTCAATCCATTGTTTAGTCTCTTCAACCCGTTCTTGGTCAAAATTTCCCCGTGCTGCTCCTGCATCACTAACAATCAGCACTACCGCACGTTGTCCAATTTCTTCCATCACCTCAGATATCGGTTGGGCATCTAGTAGAGCAGGATGACGATACAGGTAATCATCAGCATAATCATGAAAATAAAATACATGAGTTTGCCTGAGCCTTCCACCCCGTTCAGCCGTCTCCACTAACTGCCGCGACAAATCGTGAAATGGTACCATTGAGCCTTCCTGGTCAATCAGTAGTACCAAATCAGTTCGATTGGTAAGCCGTGGTATCAACACTGGTGTAAGTAACATACCCTCATGCCCTATCTTAGCCACTGTTGCCTCAACATCCAATTCTATTGGTATTCCTTCCCTGACTGGGCGACGTAGATAACGCCAGCTTTGCTTCATCTGCCGTTTAGTAACAGGGAAATACTCAGACAACAGACTATAATGTGGACGTATCTGCAATCTATCCTGTCTACTACTCCGTACAGCTTGTACTGTCTGCAATGGTTCTGGGATTATAGTTGGTTTTGACTCTAACTCAGCCAACTCATCAACTTGTGAAGGCTCAGGTGCTGGCTTTTCATCTGAGGAAGCATCTGACAACGGTTTAGTTACTGTTGGTTTTTCTGGTAAGGAAATATTTGACTCTGGCAATGTGCGCGGCTCTGGAATGCCTCGAACTTGATTCCCTGACTGAGTTGGTAAAATTTGCCACATTTTCTCAAATATCTGTCGAATGAGGTGATTTTCCTGTTCAGACTTTGCCCACACTAGGCAGCAAAGTTCTTCTAATTCCTGACGACTTTCGACACCCAAGCCCGCTTGTAAGCTACGTAATACCACCATATATTCATCAACCCCTAATAGCAGACCATGCTGCTGACGCAAGTTCTTAAAAATATTCAGCAGTGGTAATTCTTCATGCTTCATTTTTCTGACAGATAACGTTGATGATCCTCCCACTTCTTGAGCAAAATTTCTGGGAATGGGATTTGTCCCTGAAGCTGCTTTAAAACCTCATCTTGAGGAAATTCCCGCAACACAGCAAACCAATCCAGTAACTCACTTGTACTAACCTTTTTATCATGTTTTCCCTGCATTTTCTGTCGCAGTTCGGTAAAACGCTTTACTGCTGCCTCCACTAAATCGATAGGAGATTCAGGAAAATGAATGTTGACAATACTTTTTAACTGTTCATCCGATGGAAACTCAATATAATAGAACAGACAACGCCGCAAGAAAGCATCAGGTAAATCCTTTTCATCATTGCTGGTAATGAAGACAATAGGAGGGCATTTTGCCTCAACTTCTTCTCCGGTTTCCTCAATTTTGAATTTCTGTTCGTCAAGCTCCCGTAACAAATCGTTAGGGAAGTCAATATCAGCCTTATCAATTTCATCAATTAGCACTACCGTGCGTTTTTCATTTTCAAAAGCACATCCCAAGGGTCCCTTTCTGATGTAATTATTTAAATCCTTGACCTGAGGGCTTTGCTTATCCATACTAGCCAGTTGAACATCGTATAATCGATCAACAGCATCATAGGTGTAGAGCCCATCCTTAGCCTTAGTTGTAGACTTGATATACCAAGGCTGGTAAGGTAAACCGAGTTCCAGAGCTACAGCCTCAGCCAAGCGAGTTTTACCGCAACCTGGCTCACCTTTGAGCAATAAGGGACGGTTTTCTAAGAATATGCTGAGGTTAACAGCATCAACTAGTTTCGGCGACGGTAAGTAAGGGGAGAGTTTATAGCCTTGAGAATCTTCTAGCGAAATTGAATTCCCTGTGTAGAAAGGCTTACCATGCGCTTTGAGTAAATTTTTTAAATTAGACATTGTCTCCAAACTCTTTCAGGATCATTACCGAAGCATTTGCAAATTTCATCAAAGACAAATTCCGGAATCCCATAATAGGGATCATTTAACAAGAATGTTGTAGATTCAGATAATTCCTTCGGTAATTCGATATCACTACGTATCTCCTGTATGTTTATTACCCATTTATCTAGCATTTCTTGCGTAAAATAACTGATGGGTGGTAATGAGATTAAGGGGATTTGAGGGTTTTGTGGATATTCCCCTTCCTTGATGTCTAATAACAATAATAACAATTTGTTATTTCCTTCAGGTGCTTCTTTCCTTCCTAACTCTTCCCAAAACTGTTCAAGCCAATCTGAAAGAAATTTTACTCCCATACGATCCACATCCCTCAAGATGATAACCACATCCCCTGCCTTCCACAGTTCGTAAAGCTTATTAATTGTCATGTTTTGAAGATTTTGCTTCGTGCTTTGATGCTCTCGATCCAAACGCTCCAGCAATCTTGTCCAAACAACTTCAATTCGGCTATGACCTTGAATGATAATTTTTTTCTTAATCTTTTTCCAGTTTTTTATTATCCGAATTAAACGAGTTGCCAGCACTTCTAATCCACATTCACTTTCACCCTGAACTAGGAAAGCAACAGTACGATGCGAATCAATTGCATTTCTCGCTGATTCTATCTGTTCTTGAAAATCTATACCTGATAATAAATCAAAAAGTTTCTCTGGTGGAATTTTGGTACGATTTTCATTACTAGTGCGAGGACTGATTCTATGTAGTACAGATTGGAGTTGTTCAAGACCACATCCTGTTGCACTTTCTGCCCATCTTAGTAATGCAGCAGTGCGATTGCCATGCGGAGCATCCATTGGTGGTACTATCATGGCAGGAGTATTGAGCGCAAGTATCAGCATATCCAACTGCTGTGGAGGTAAATCATTAAGCAGTTGAATTAGTGGCAACCGATCTTCAGGAGACATTGGCGAATTCGATGTGAAGTGAGGTATTCATGCTCAAGATTTACTAAGAGTTGATGATTCTATGTAGTACAGATTGGAGTTGTTCAAGACCACATCCTGTTGCACTTTCTGCCCATCTTAGTAATGCAGCAGTGCGATTGCCATGCGGAGCATCCATTGGCGGCACTATCATGGCAGGAGGATTGAGCGTAAGTATCAGCATATCCAACTGCTGTGGAAGTAAAGCATTGAGCTGTTGAACTAGTGAAAACCGATCAATTCCTTTACCCGAATTTGTTGGAAGACTTTCTGGGGAGGCAGGAGATCGCTGTTGGGATTTCTCCAATACATACTTCCATGCAGTATTAATTTTGAGGACGGGGGTAAGATGTTCTGGAATACCTTCAGATTGAATTGCATTGCAACCAAACTTATAAGCCTCTTCTACAGAGCGTCCACCACCCAAAGCATCATAAAAGCCGATGGAAAATTTGATCGCGGCTTTATCCCCGATAGCTTTGTTCATGCCAATCACATAGCCAACGTGCTGAACAATAGCTTTAGCTTGCACTTCCGAATAACAGGCATTAAGTACAACACACTCAATTTCACCAGCAAATAACTCGAATAGATTCGCCAAAGCGTCTGTACTGACTAGCTGAGTTTTGCCTTGTTGGTCTTCAAATACTAATCCATCTTCGCCACTACCATGACCGCAAAAGTGAACGATTTGGGGTTTATTATCTAACAAAGCTCGACGCAGGTCATCAGTTCGCACTGCTCCTTGCTTTTCTAGTTGGAATTGGTCACGATGCTGAGAGCGTCGCAAACCTTCGTCAATTTCACGCGCTTCTACATCCAAGCGTAGTTTGGCTTGGTCTACAGGACTGGCTGCAAGCAGCAGAATTGTCTTGCTCATACTATGATCTAAATCGAGTGCAATTGCCAATAGTTTAATATACTTCGCACTTCGCACGGTCACAATAATCAGTCTAAATTTCAGAATTTACAGGGGATGTATTGGCTGTGTCATAGAACAGTTTTCCGAGGTTGGAGCGATCGTATCCTTCCATTACTTGACCGCCTAAGTGGCAGTATTTGAGTGTACTGGGGGATATCGTGGGTTTGACCAAGTAATCTGAAGTTGAATTACCGATAATTCCGTGAACGGGAAGAACATAAATCGCCAAAATCCCTGCTATACATGGATTATAAGTGATATTAATCATTACAAGGAGACGACTATAATTATCGGCTCATCAGATCTTCTAATAAATCCCCCACCCACTCTACGTCTATGCTACCTTGATGGGTTCATTGATACCTTATCAATGAATCGAAGATACAAGTTCACTTCATATCCCGAACCAGGATTTTAAACTCTTGGTAAGCTAAGGTTAGCCAGAAAATAGAGACGCTCAAATTATTATGAAACTGAAAGGAATTATTAAAGGACAATCTATCGAACTATTAGAACCAATTGCTATAGCAGAGGGTTCTGAAGTCACTATTGAAATTTCCGAGTCAGAACTAGAAACCTTACCCGATTGGACCGAGTTACAAAAAGTCATTGGAGTTTGGCAAGAAGATACTGAAATCCAAGAAATTTTTGCGGAAATAGATCGAGAACGTCATTTAGATTTGGGAAGAGAAGTTGATTTTGATACTTTGTAAGGTAGTTCGCTCATAATGTATTTACTAGATACAAATATTTGTATTGCTCTTCTCAAAAAAAATGAAAATGCTGTTTATAACTTTAGTTTAAAATATCAGTCTTGTTATCTCTCAACCTTGGTCTTAGCAGAATTATATAAGGGTGTTTATTGTTCTACCAAAGTCGAGAAAAATTTAGCTCACTTGACTCAATTTGAAAGACAATTACCTAAAGTTATCTTCGCTCGACAAGCTGCCTTAGAATTTGGCAAGATTCAAGGTGAGTTAAGAAAAATTGGTAAGCCTACTGGACATTTAGATGCTTTACTAGCGGGGGTTGCTCGTTCTCGCCATGATATTTTAGTCACTGATAATACTCGCCATTTCATTAATATCAAAGGTCTGATGTTAGAAAATTGGCTTAATTCTTGAGTCTGAATGGCCATGAAAGTTACTAATCTACCCGTGATGTTTTCTTGGCTGGAGGATAATCAACTCAGATTAGTGGAAGTCCAAAAACTGCTGTTTAGATTACACAATAATTTGGCGGTTTTTCTCCCCTTGAAAAAAGACAACGGCGAGCGCTTTTCAATCCCCCTCAACTTCTCTACTGATAGACACTTCCCCTTCTTCGAGATAAACAAAG
>JASJDI010000251.1 GCA_030065155.1 Xenococcaceae cyanobacterium MO_188.B29 | reverse complement strand
GTAAAGCATTCCTAAAGCAGCAGCAGCAGAACATTGTTCTCCTGGGGCAAATAAACCAACTAATAGCATTGGTTCAAAAGCTTCTTTATATAGTCTGGCAGAAACTCCAAATTGTTTAAATAATTCTCTGGCAGTAACTTTATCGTAGCGTTGCCAAGCTTCATCGGAGTTATCAAAGTCTACCACTGCATAGAGAAGAGGAAGGGCAGAAAGACGATCGATCAGCGGTAAACGCTGGAAGCGAGTATAAATAAATGTTCCTAACGGAGTAGGTAATCTAGGTTCGTTTTGAAAGATGGGGGATTCTACTTCTAAGCCAAAAGGGGAATATTGAGAAGAACGAGTAAAGGGAGTAAACGGATCGAGTTTTAGTTCTTTAACTACACTAAAAATATTACTATAGGGATACCAGAAGCCATGAATTCCACCTTCTACAGAACGTCCTTGGGTTGTTTTCCAACCTGCTACCAAACCTCCTGGATAAGCACTAGCTTCTAAAAGTGTCACCTCGTAACCTTGTTTAGCTAAATGATAAGTGGCACTTAATCCTGCCCAGCCAGCACCAACTACTACTACCCTTTTTTGATCGTTTGTTGACATTTAGCAATTTCCCATCTGTTTCTCTTTGAGCATGACATAATTCGATCGATAAAAGCCGATCGCACGAGTAGAACAATAAAATAGTAATCTAGGAAAAATCACAAAGCGCGATCGCTCACTATGGAATTTGCCCAACGTCTAAAACCTCTTGCTGCTAATGTATTTGCAGATATGGATAAAGCTAAGGCTCAAGCCAAGGCTAAGGGAAAAGAAATTATCGATCTGTCTTTAGGTTCATCGGATCTGCCCGCAGCAGAACATACTATTGCAGCCATAGAAAATTCTCTGCGGGATCGTAATACTCATGGTTATTTACTTTACAATGGAACGCGGGATTTTCGCCAAGCAGCAGCTAATTGGTATACCGAGAGGTTTGGAATTGCTGTCGATCCTGAAACGGAAGTATTACAGTTAATTGGTTCTCAGGAAGGTACGGCTCATTTACCCCTAGCAATTCTCAACCCTGGAGATTTTGCCCTCTTACTCGATCCTGGTTATCCTTCCCATGCGGGGGGAGTATATCTAGCTGGAGGTCAAATTTATCCTATGCCTTTGTTGGCAGAAAATCAGTTTTTACCAGTTTTTGCCGATATTCCTGATTCAGTTTTAGCTCAAGCAAAAATGATGGTGTTGAGTTACCCTCATAATCCTACAACTGCGATCGCACCTCTGACTTTTTTCCAGGAAGCAGTTGCTTTTTGTCGTCAGCATAATTTAGTTTTAGTTCACGATTTTCCTTATGTAGATATTGTGTTTGAGGGGGCAGTTAAACCACCATCAATTTTACAAGCAGATCCGAATAAAGAAGTTTCAATTGAGTTTTTTACTCTTTCTAAATCTTATAATATGGGTGGTTTTCGGGTGGGATACGCCATTGGTAATCGAGATTTAATTAAAGCCCTCAGACAAATTAAAGCAGTAGTAGATTTTAATCAGTATTTAGGTATTTTACAGGGCGCGATCGCAGCTTTATCTGGTTCGCAAGCATCGGTAGCCCAAACAGTGGCAACTTTTCAACAGAGAAGAGATGTTTTGATTACTGCTTTAAATCAGATTGGTTGGCAAGTACCCAAACCCAAAGCAACTATGTATTTGTGGGCAAAATTGCCCGAACCTTGGCAACATAAATCGATCGAATTTTGTACTAACTTAGTAGCTGAAACTGGGGTTGCTGTTTCTCCTGGGGCTGGTTTTGGTAAAGCTGGAGAAGGTTATGTCCGATTTGCTTTAGTCAAAGAACCAGAAATTTTGCAACTGGCAGCAGAAAAAATCTCTTTATTTTTACGATAGTTAGCCAACTATAAGTATTACAAGAAACAGGGATTACTTCTTCAATCAATTATCGAACACTGCTATAAACCTCTCTCTGCTCCCTCTGCGCTCTCTGCGGTTAATTTAAAAAATGCTCTAATTGAGGCAGAAATTTATAACCAAAAAACGATAGTTTCAGCTTATCCCGAACTCAGGTTAACTTTACTCATACCCGAATTCTTATAATCAGAAACCTTTTTTTCTGTGCTGTATTTCTAATATGTCAGCTTGTTATAGTCAAGGAGAGACAATTGATGAGTTAATGGAAAATATGAAAGAAGTAATCGAACTCTGTATAGAAGAAGCAAGTGATGAATCGAGTTCGGAATTTGTCGGAATTCACAAAATTGTCATCTAATGCCAAAACTTCCAGTAGTTACATACAGCCAGCGAAGTTACAAAAGCTTTAGAAAAAATTGGTTTTCAAGCCGTGAGGCAGAAAGGAAGTCACGTAAGAATGAAACATGAAGATAATCGTGTTGTGACTGTTCCAGTTCACAAAGGAAAAACTATTGGCAAAGGCTTACTACGAAAAATATTGAGAGATGCCGAACTGACAATAGAAGAGTTTATTGAGCTTTTGTAAGAATAACTTTTATTAATGTTTACTTCATAAATACTCTCTTAGTCGATCGCGCTGCTTTAATCACAACAATAAGTGTGAAAATAATTAGGTATTGAGCTAATTTTAGTTACTGTCTACTGTTTTTAAGATGCCAAATGTGATTGAGACTCAACTTCGATCGCTAATTAATTCTGAAACTGAATTAATTAAAGTAACTGCTGCCGATCCCAATTGGCAAAAAAAAATAGAGCAAGCGGTTACAGATTCTCCAGATTCTACTTATTTAGTTTTTCCCTCTACGGTAGATACTCTCTCAGAAATAGTAAAGGTTGCCCAACAAGCCAAATGGCGAATTATTCCTTGTGGTAATGGGAGTAAATTAGATTGGGGAGGATTAACTAAAGATATACAACTTGTAGTTAGTACCCAAAAATGCGATCGCATTATCGAACATGCGGTTGGCGATTTGACGGTTACGGTAGAAGCAGGGGTAAAGTTAGCAGATTTACAAGGGCAATTAAAACAAACTAATCAATTTCTACCTATCGATCCTGTTTTCCCTCAACAAGCTACTATTGGTGGCATCATCGCTACAGCAGATACAGGTAGTTGGCGAGAAGGATATGGTGGTATTAGGGATATGGTATTAGGAATCTCTTTTATTCGTGCTGATGGAGAAATTGCCCAAGCTGGGGGGAGAGTAGTTAAAAATGTAGCTGGTTACGACTTGATGAAGTTATTTACTGGTGCTTATGGCACTTTGGGGATAATTACTCAAGTTACTCTTCGTACCTATCCTTTACCAGAAGCCTCACAAACAGTTGTGCTGACAGGGGAAGCCAAGGAAATTGCCCAAGCAACACAAACTATCCGCAATTCTGGTTTAACCCCTACTGCTGCGGATTTAGTTTCTGCTTCTGCCATGGATAAACTGGGAATGAATCAAGATACTGGTTTAATTCTGCGCTTCCAAACTATCCAAAAAAGCATTGAACAACAAACCTCCCAAATAAAATCGATCGCGCAACAGTTAAACCTCAAGGTTAGTCATTATCAAGATGAAGATGAAACTAACTTATGGCAAGCATTATTAGAAACAATTCGTTTGACTAGCTCTGAGACGGCAATTATTGGCAAAATAGGGATAGTACCCAATGCTGCTGTTGACTTACTACAACAGTTAGCCATAATTACAGCGAATCAAGGGTTAACCATGATTCATGCTAGTAGTGGCATTGGCTATTTACAAATAGAAAGTGGAAATAATGAGCCAACTTTTCTCACTGTCATCCCTAAAATACGCTCCTTTTGTCAAGATAACAGCGGTTTCCTAACTATTTTGACAGCACCCAAGTCAATCAAACAACAACTCGATATCTGGGGTTATACAGGTAATGCCGTGCAAATGATGCAGACAATTAAACAAAAATTCGATCCTAACCATATTTTTAATCCAGATCGTTTTGTTGGTGGAATGTAAGATAAATCCCTAACCATAATTATTGACATCTACGTAATTTATTGGGCACAACTAATTCAATGGTGAAACAACAATCAACAACTAACTTTGATAGTAATAATCCACCTAAACAAGAGCTAATAGATACTTGTGTTCACTGCGGTTTTTGTCTGGCTACTTGTCCTAGTTATCGCATCATTGGCAAAGAGATGGATTCTCCGCGAGGCAGAATTTATTTAATGGATGCTATCAATAAAGGAGAAGCAACCATAGATGAAACTACCTCCCAGCATTTTGATTCTTGTTTAGGTTGTTTAGCTTGTGTCAGTACTTGTCCTTCTGGGGTAGCCTATGACAAATTAATTGCTGCTACTCGTCCTCAAGTTGAAAGAAATCAACCACGCACTTTAGCAGATAGATTGATTAGAACTCTTATCTTCAATCTTTTTCCTTATCCTAATCGCTTAAGAACTTTTCTTCCTTCCTTGTGGCTGTATCAGCAATCAGGACTACAAAAACTAATTCGCCAGACAGGAATTATTAAAAAAATATCTCCCCGATTGGCAGCAATGGAGTCGATCTTGCCGAAAATAACTACTAGCTCACTCTATGATAATTTACCAGAAATTATTCCTGCTCAAGGAGAAAAACGCTATCGTGTAGGGGTTATTTTAGGCTGCGTACAAAGATTATTTTTTGATTCTGTTAATGAGGCGACAGTGAGGGTTTTAACTGCTAATGGATGTGAAGTAGTCATTCCCAAAACTCAGGGGTGTTGTGCTGCTTTGCCCGCACACCAAGGACAAGAAGAACAAGCACAATCCTTAGCCAGACAAATGATTGATAGTTTTGCTAATACTGATGTAGATGCAATTATTATTAATGCAGCAGGTTGTGGACATACTCTTAAAGAATACGGTCATATTTTGGGAGATGATCCTCAATATAAAGAACAAGCTCAACAATTTGCCAATAAAGTTAAAGATGTACAAGAGTTTTTAAGTGAAGTTGGATTAACTGCTAAGCTATCACCTTTAACGGATAGGGAATTAAAGGTAGTCTATCAAGATGCTTGTCATTTGCTGCACGGACAAAAAATCAGTCTTCAACCTCGTCAAGTCTTAAGGCAAATCCCAGGAATAAAATTAAGCGAACCAATAGATGCTGCTTTGTGTTGTGGTAGTGCAGGAGTATATAATATGTTACAGCCAGAAGTAGCTGACGAACTAGGACAGCAAAAAGTCACTAATTTGCTTAATACAGGTGCAGATTTGATCGCTTCGGCTAACCCTGGTTGTTCTCTACAGATTACAAAGCATCTAAATTTACAAAATAAAAAGATCGAGATATTTCATCCTATGGAATTATTAGATTATTCAATTCGGGGTATGAAGTTAGGTCTAAATAGGATGAGTAAATAGGAATGGTTCATAAGATAGGTTTATAAATCTAAGATAATCATTATTAACAAAACTACGACAAAGGCAGTAGAAAGTAAAACACAAAAAGTTTGTAAAAAAGCAATTTTCTTGTTTGCCTTATCAAATTGATACTGCAAAGAGTAAAGTTGCTTTTCTAAAGTAGCGTATCTTTGATTACCTGACTGTTTATCACCTTTATTTTTATTAGGGTCATAAACATTTTTCATCTCTTCTAGCAGTTTAGATTGCTGAAACATAATGTTTTTCATTTGTTCTACCTCAGCAATATTGGACTGAGATTGAGCAACTTTATAAAGATATTTTTCAAGCAAACCTGGTCCAAGCTGGAAATATCCTTTATAAGCGGAAAAAATGGCATTAACTAATTCCTTAGCTGGCGTATTTTTTAAAAGATAGCCTTTTGCTCCTACCTGAAGAGCCGTATTTAGATAAGAATCTTCATCGTGAACACTAAGAATTAACACTTGGGTGTCCACAAACCTTTCTGTAATGATTCTTGTTGCTGTCAGTCCATCTAAAGCTGGCATATCAATGTCCATTAAGACTATATGAGGGCGAAGCTCTTCTACCATAGTCAGAGCCTGTTGTCCATCATTGGCAACACCAACTACTTCTAAACCTGGTTCTCCTTCTAAATAACCAACTAAAATTTCTTGAATTGTTTGTTGATCGTCAACTATAAGAACTTTGAGCATTGGATTAATTGAGGCAAAATTTTTATTTGATTGTTTATGTTATTGCAGTTTCCATTTAAACGCAGTATGGCGATTATCTGGCGTGATGAGATACAAATCATTTAAGTTGAGAGAACGAGAAAGGGTAAGAGAAATAAGATTGTAATTCTTTAATTCCTACTTAAAATTCTCTACTTCATTAAATTGAGTAAAATCGAGAATTGCTATAAACAAAATATCTTAATCTTTTTGATGAGTATCTCTATTTATTAAACAGCAAAATCCTTTAAAAGTATACAGATTGATGTGAGTACACTCTAAAAAAAAATCATAGGTTAAGACTGGAGTTGAGAATAAAGTTTGACTAATAAATCAAACAAAATAGCCAATTTTAAAAAATTGGCTAAAGCAAAGTAAAATCAAGCATTAGATGAAAATGATTTTCTCTAAATTACTGACAAAAACTGAAAATTTTTAGAAAAAACTATCTTTTTATCTAGAGAATGCTAAGAATGCGGTTTTGGAACTTGCTTAACTTAGCATTGTCAGTGAGTTCTAAGCTTACGAGAGCATTAAGAGACTTTGAATCTAACTCAGAACGCTGAAATTGTTTGTTTAGTACTTATGGACTAATAATAAAACCAGGATTTACATTAAAATAATGTAAGTCCTGGAGGTGTTCGAGAAGTATCTAAATACATAATAAGAAAATTGACGCGGAGGATCATCCGTAAATTGTCGTAATTTATGCTGCCTCTTCAGTCATTTATCTTAATATACATTTAAGCTTTATCCAAAATTCATGGGTTTTCACTTAAATGTCAACTAGATAACAAATTTTTCCAAGATTTTTTCAGGCTCTCAGCGATCGCGATTTGATTGTTTCTTTTTTCTTCAAGTAGATACAATATCCCATTCACCACTTCTCTGAAGGCTGTATCTTTTGATGCCTGCTTCTATTATGAAGTTTTGTTAAAACATTAATCCAACAAACATTATAGCAGTAAATTTTTAGTTTAGGACATTAGGTATCGGTTTAAAGGGAACAGGGAATGGGTAATAGAAAACGTCCTAAGGTTTTTCCGTAGTGCTATAGAATTTCATTTGGAAGGTTTACAAGAAGATGGTGAGCCGATTCCACAACCTAACAGTTCGATCGAATATGTTGAAGCAAAGATATAAGTATAAAATAATATTAATTAAATCAATAATCACCAAATAGTTTGAATATTTGAGAGCTTAATTCTACTATCTCTGCTAATTACTGGCACTTGAAAATATAAAGCAGTAGCAGCAATAATACGATCTGGTAATTCAGGAATTTGTGTTCTTTCTATTTGAGTAAGGGCTTTAACTATATTTCTATCTAGAGGAATTTCTGTTAACACGCTATCTTCTTTATCGATCGCATTGAGAAGATGTTCTAAAGAATTTAAAAATTATTTTTTAGTTTGTTTCCAATCGGGAGCATCCCACTTTTTGATTAGGCAGAAATACCTAAATTTATATCGCCATTCAAATAAGCACACCGAAGTTTTAATATTTGAGGCACATTGTTCCTATTCCATTGTCCGCCAATAATTTTTATTCTCGAACCAATTTGTTTAATCCAAGACTCGACAGAACCAGAACGGGGTTCACAAGCTGGCGAGGAGACCTCGCCAGACGACCCCTCACCAATGCAGATATTAAGTTGCCGATCAAGTTGATAATCAGGAATTCTAGATCGATGCTTGCGAAGATAATTCTGGAAATTTTTCGCTTCTTTCTTGTTTAATTGATTAAATTTGGCGATCACGCAGCGCCTGCGAAGCCGACCACGCAGTGCCAGGCGAAGCCCGATCGCATCTGCTTGTTCTTCTGGTGTCATATTTACTTGAGAAAAGTTTGTTTATTTGACACCATTTTACTCTAAGTATTTTTACTTATTGTCAAAGTGGGATGCTCCCTTGCTGTTTAATATCCAATAGATTGAATTTCCTCTAAAGACAAAGTTTTTTGTTGTAGTAATTCAATTATTATTTATCAATTGTCAATTATCAATTGTCAATTAAACTGTAACCCCTTCTAATTCATCTTCTGTTAAGTTGTATAATTCCCTTAACTTCTGCAACTTCTCTTCATCGGCATCCCAAAAACCCCGTCCATGGGCTTCGATCGCACGTCCTACAATGTTACGAAAGGCTTCAGGATTGGCATCTCGTAACTTTTTCGCCATTTCTGCGTCTAACATATAAGTATCGGCTGCTTGATCGTATACCCAGTTATCTTGGAAATTAGCTGTACCACCCCAACCAACTAAAGCAGTCATGCGTTGAGATATTTCGTATGCGCCACCGCTACCTTGATCCGCCATAGCATCTGCCCATTTAGGGTTGAGTAACTTAGTGCGGTATTCCATGCGAAGTAAATCTTTAAGCTTGCGGGGGTTAGTATCCTTAGAAAAACTTTCGACAAAAGAAGCTTCTACGGCTTTACCACTTTGTTTTTCTGCTGCTAATTTTAATCCGCCAGTGTTGCCATAATATTCTTGAATATCGGTTAAACCATACTCAACGGAATCAATTTCTTGCACGATTCTTTCACTAGTTTCTAGTAATTGAGTCAAAACTTCTGGTCTTGCTTGCCCTTTATCTTTTCGTCCATAACTAAACACATTACGGTTTTTCCAAGTACTAGCTAATTCATCGCCAGATTCCCAATTACCATCAACAACTTGGTCATTTACAAGAGAACCAAAATCACCAGCAGGATTAGAAAATAATCTAGCTGAAGCATTATCTATTCCTTGGTCTTTTAAAGCTAAATAATGTTTGCGAATAAAGTTATCTTCTGGTGATTCATCTGTTTCTGCTGCTCGTTTAAACAGGTCATCTAATAGTTCAATAATATTGACAAAAGTATCACGAAAAATACCTGAAAGATTCGCTAGTACATCAATACGAGGATGTCCTACTTCTTCAATAGGTTTCAACTCATACCGAACGATTCTACCAGTTCCCTCTTTAACAGGTTCAGCCCCAACTAATTCTAATAAAATCCCTAAAGATTCTCCTTTTGTTTTAATCGAATCCAAACCCCATAACATTACTGCTACTGTTTCAGGATAAGTTCCTTTTTCTTCTAAGTTTTGAGCAATAATTTTTTTACCAATTTCTTTTCCTCTTTCATAAGCAGCAGGGGAAGGCATTCTATAGGGGTCTAAAGCATGTATATTTCTTCCAGTAGGTAAAACACCAGTCCCATCTCGTAATAAATCTCCTCCAGGTGCAGGCGGAATATATTCCCCATTTAACCCTCGCAAAAGATTAGTCAATTCATCAGTGTTTTGTGCTAATAAATTACCGATCTTTTCAGCTTCTTCAATTTTATCGTGAGACGATTGATATTTTATTTCTAAGAGCTTTTGTGTTTCTACATCTTTAGGTAAAACAATATTATCAATCAAATCTGCTGATAATTCATCATCGAAATACGCCTCTAGATAGGAACGCAAATTTTCTCGATCGGGTGCTTCTCCTAAAACGTGCAAACCAGAAGAAAATAATCTTTGTTCTAATACTTGGAGATATTCGTAAACTTGGACAAAATATTCATTAATTATTCTTTTACTAAATAATTTGGCATTTTCAACAGTAAAAGCAATACCTTGTTTTTCTCCTTCGTTAAATCGGCAATCTCTTTCTAAACCAGCGTCAACAATCTTCTGACAAATAATCTTTCTGAGAGCAGAATTTTTTTCTGTATCTTCTCGATATTCGGCAATTAATTCTCGTAAAGAAATTAACTCTTTATATAATCCTGCTCGTCCGTAAGGAGGTACATTATGAGAAATTAACACACCATATCCTCTTCTTTTTGCCAAAATAGATTCCGAAGGATTATTGGCAGCATAAATATATAAATTAGGGATATTTCCTAATAAAATATCTGACCAAGAATAACCAGTATTACCTAAAGGAGAACCAGGCAACCATTCTAC
>JASJDI010000250.1 GCA_030065155.1 Xenococcaceae cyanobacterium MO_188.B29 | reverse complement strand
TGCTGATTCTGGGAATAAGTCTGATACTGCTGATACTGCTAAGAAGTCTGATTCTGCTGATGCTTTTGAGGATGAATCTAGGTCACCGGTAGAAATAGAACCGCCAGCAGAAAGAGTGATATTCCCCCCATTCCCTGATTCTGCTGATACTGCGAATAAGTCTGATTCTGCTGATGCTTTTGAGGATGAATCTAGGTCACCGGTAGAAATAGAACCGCCAGCAGAAAAAGTTATCTTCCCTCCATTCCCTGATTCCAAAACAGTATTAATCTTACCAATGATTAAATTCACCCCAGAAATGGCAAAATCTCGTCCATTAGTAAAGATAGTATCGGCAATATTATCCTCCATGATAAAATCACCAAATCCATTCCCATCCGCATCCGCACTCAAAGTAATTACTCCAGTACCCGCAGCTAAATCTAACCTGTCATCACTTAAATCTTGCAGCGTAATATCATTAGTTGCCTGAAGAATAATATTATTATCCCCAGATAATCCCTCTAATTCCGATTCGTAGATAGTAGTTGGTGCAGTATCTTCTATCTCATTCAGGGGTGTAGTTAAAATAGAACCTTCTACTCCAGAATTATTCCCTACAAAAGTACCAATTCCATCTCCTGCTTCATCACCACTGCCATCAGCAATAATAATATTGGTCGGGTCGAGTAATAAAGTTCCTGGCAACCCATTCAGCGCACTAGTATCTACTTTTCCTCTAAAGATCAGGTGTTCCTTTCCCGATACCTCAACTAAACCACCATTACCAGATTCTACTCCACCTCTTGCACTGATATTGCCATAAAAGCCTGTCACCTCATCTGCCCAAACGATTACCTTCCCTCCATTCCCTTTGTTTAAGGCATCAGCTCTGATATCGACGTTTTTTCCTACATAAGTCCTTTTAGCATTAGGTACAGTACCTTTACCCTGCCAATCCCCGCCAATTAAGATAGTTCCTCCACCAGTAGTAGCAGAAACATCAATAGTAGCATCCTCTAATAAAGCGACATTGTTGGTGCCTAGTAACTCGACTTTTCCGCCTGGTGCTGTCAGATTTCCTGTAGTTGCCACATCGCTTCCAGAAAGGCTCAGAGTTTGTCTAGAAGCTACAGTTAGATTGGCAGCATTAGTAATAATTCCTTCTTTACTTACAAACTCTAAACCAATGGGCTGCTGCACATTAACAGTCAACAAAGGTGCTGCTTCAGGATTGAGCGCACTAAACTTATTCCCATCGGGAAAGAGAATACTCTCTGCTGTGGTGGCTAAAAATGAACCTCTAATATCTAAAGAAGCATTCTCCCCAAACAGAATCCCATTCGGATTGAGAAAAAACAGATTAGCATTCCCTAATACACCTAACCTACCCATAATCTCAGAAGGATTGCCACCTGTTACCCGACTGAAGATATTTTGAATCGCTGCGGGATTATTAAAATAAGCTCCTTTACCTTCATCGATATTAAATTCTTGAAAACTGTGAAACAGATTACTACCTCTAACTGCTCCCCCAGAAATCCTTTCACTATCTATCCCTTTGATGTTATCAGGTGTAACCACAGAACTTTCTGCACCTAAAGTAGCATCAGGAATAATTTGTGCTAAGACACAGTAGTTTGAGTCCAATAAGGTAACTTCAACAATAGTAAAAATCATTGTTAAAGAAGGTATCCACAAGCGATATCCTAACTTGGTTTTCATCAGATTGTATTATTTAATAATAGGCTTTCGGCTAATTTTCTCTAAACCAATTTGTTGTAATAAATTAGTCCAAACAGCGGAGTAATTCTTATTTTCTGGTTCGGCTTGGCGTAATCTATCAATACTATTTAGAGTATCAAACCATAATCCATTCTCTGCATAAATTGAGATAAGTTCTAGTGATTGGGCAGATTCTGACTTATGATTAATCTCTGAGCTTAATTCAACTCTTTTCACCCAACCTTCCACAAAATCATCAGGTGAGTTTTCGGGATTGCACATAACATATAGATACCAATGATAGCTCTTACCAGTTTCTAGATTTACTTTATCTTGAGGCAGATGCAAACTAATTATTCCATCAGTTTTGTCTAAAGTGAAAATAGTGTTATAAATTTCATTTTCCGCTTCATCTTGAAGAATAAATTCTACCTGACTATTAACTGGATAAGCAACATAAAACCAGAAAGTAGGATAAGCAGAAGTTGTTTCTCCCCAGATATATTTTTTATTTTTTGTGGCAGTTTTAATAGCTACTTCAGGTATAATTGCGATTAAAGGTGCAATATCTTTTTCTTGATTGATCAGTTTACACAAACCATGACTTCCTGCCCCTTCTCTACTACCTGCTGGAGCACCATTATCTTCTGGTTTTGGTGGATTAAAAGAAATTGTTTGTTTATTGTTACTTAAGTTTTGAGATTGTGCTGTAATTGCCGAATATTTAGCAAGAGAAATAAATAAGGAGATCGCAGTAACTAAAGTAATTAATCCTTTTTTAAATATTGTTTTTTTTGACACTGTTTAATTTACTCCAATCGAAAAATATTACATTATTTGTTTTTATTAATTGATTTCTTTCTAACTATTAATGTAGTTATCAACAACACCAATACAGTTGGAACTAAAGGAATCCAAATACTATAAGTTAACAAAATAAAACAAATACCAATTATCCCGATTAGACTACCAAGTATATTAAGCAATAAACGCCATTGCTGAGATATACTAATAGCTAATAATCCTCCCATAATTGACCATAACCAAATCCAAATAGCTTCTATCCAGCCATTCCAATACCGAAGTAAAGGACGTTCATCTAAAACTGCACTCAGAATTTGACTTGTCATTTGTGCTTGTAGAAAAACCCCTGGAATTTCTTGACCATAAGAAGTAGGATGATAATCCTCATAACTTTCTTCTGTAGTTCCAATCAGAATAATTGGCTCTTGTATGCGAGCTTTTAAACTGGGAGAAATTCCTTGTTCAATTAATTCTGTTAAAGAAATACTACTCGCTACTTGTTGAAGAGAATGACCTCGACGATAATTAAGTAAAATTTGATAACCACTATCATCATAGTGGTGATAGCCACCACTATGATTGATGAGTTTAGAGAAAACTACATTACCTAATTGCCATTCTTTTTGAGAAGTATGGGTAGCGGTAATATTATGCTGTTGATATAAATAATGTTGGGCAACTAAAAAACTCAAAGAAAATTGAGTATGACAAGGATCGGAAGCATTCAGAGAGGTCATATCTAAAAACTGGCGACGCACAATCTTATATTTATCGACAGGAATATCACTAAAAACTAAGCGTTCTTGCGGTAAATTTGAGGGGGGTTCAACACCACCACTATATTTATTGTTATTAAACTCTTGAATTTTACAAATAGCAAAGAAACGATTATCATTTTGAATGAGATCGACAACTTCTGAATTGAAACCATTGGGTCGATAAATATCCAAAGCAATTGTAGTAGGATTAAGTGTTTCTAGTTGGTCTAAAGCTTGAGCAAGAGCTTCATCAGCTAAAGAACCTATTCTCTTCATCTTTTGACGATTTTGGTATTTAATATCTTCTTCACCGACGGTAACAACTAAGATACGAGGATCGGTTTTTTCTCTTTGAGGTTGCAATTGCAGTAAGCGATCGAAAGCATATAATTCTAATGGTTGCAATAAACCTAACCAACGTATTCCAAAAACTATGGCAGAGACTACTAAACTATTAAAGATTACGGTAAGAACTAGATTGCATCCAGGTTTTACTGGCTGAAAAGAGATGACCTCTCTAGATTGAGTTGGTAACTTTGCTGAACTGGCATTTAAGAAATCATCCCATCTTGGTGGTATTACAGCAGGATTTTGCAAAATTAAAGGTAGCAAAGTTGCACCAGGAAACTGAGTAAATTCTTCTAGTCTTGATTGTGCCTTACGAGCAGCATTATATAAAAGTTTTCCTGAGTTATATTCCGTGAGCAACTCTTTTAAAAACGATTGAGCAACTAGATCTGGTACGATTTCCTGCATAACAATAACTATTGGAATATGCAGATCGGCTAATGATTGAGCTAAAGCTAAACCGTCACAGGAATTGAAAATTGCTATTTTTAAACCTTTACTAATTGCTTCTGTGAGAGCATTTCTAAACTGCGCGATGGTTAAATTTTCTTGATCGCTAATATATATGCGACCTGTATTATTTTGGCTATGACTATGACCAGCAAAGAAAAATATATCCCAACCTCGATCATCTCGTAGCTTTTGAATTAACTTGGTAGCGGTTGGCTGAAGCAAAAAATCTACTTCCGTATCCTCTAACTTATCAATTGCTTGTTTGTCTGCTGTTAAATCGATATCTTGACTATTGCCAAAAATAGTTAGGATACGAATTCGATCAGCTTCGCTGGCGGGCTTTGCCCGATCGCGAGTTACTTGCTTTAAAATAGGTGCAGAGTATTCATTGGTGCTATAACTAATACCGACATCGGGATAATCTGAGCATAAATCCCACAGATGCCAAGGCAGTTTCCAGAGTATTTTGTCTCTAGCTTTAATTATTAATCTGATTTCTGGAGCATGACTAGCTAATTCTTGAGCGAATCTTTCTCGAATTCTTTGCCAATTATTATCTGCTGAAGGTTGCAGCCATGATTTCATATTGGCTTCTAAATCTTGAAATTTTTGTTGGCAATCTGCTACTAAATTAAGACTAGAAACATTGGTCGCGATACTGCGATCGATATCCCAACTGCTATTATTTCGGTATATTCCTGCCAACTGATAAAAAGATTGCTGCCAAGATTGATATAAACTTTCAATCTCTACATTGGCAAATAGCTTTCCTGGAATTTCTGCCCAGGATTGTCCTTCATCTTCTTTAATTTCTAAAGATACCTCAAAACCTTGCTCAAAGCTTCCATGTCCGATCTTGAGAATTGCTACTCTACCCATGGCTAGATGATTAGAAAATTGATAATTTAAAATTAAGCATCAAAATATTCAGTAAAGTTAGCCTCATTGAGACTTACCTCTACTTGAAAATGAGTTCCCGAAGGAGGAGTAAAGCGCAATTGTAGAAGTCCATCTTTTCCTTTCCCTTCTGGATCGCTTCTGGTTTCTGCTTCTAAAATAGTTTTTTCATCAGAAAGTATACTGAGTTTGAGATGAGGAGGAAGTTTAATAGACTCATGAGCGGGTTTTAATTGTATCCAGACTCCAACTCGATCTTGAGTTTGCGCCATGATAGCGACAATTAAAGCAATTTTTTGGTTTTCTAACTGTATACCCAAGTCAATTAACTTGCCTTTTGCTCTGCCTGCATCCGCATTACCTGGATCGATTTCGCCTAAACTTAAAGCAGCTTGCCAACGAGTTTCTTCCTCTTTAGCAGTGTGCAATAATTCTGTTAAAGCTGAGATCGCTTCTGGATATCCTGCACCTATTTTTCCTAGTATTCCAGCAGCTTGGGTACGTTCTTTTTCAGGGTTATGTGGTTTGAGAAGCTGAATTAGAGGAGTAATGGCTTCTTTGGTAATAGTTTCTTCTGTATATCGGTATCCGCGGACAGAAATAGGTTCGAGAGGAGTTAACAGATTTTCTACTGTCTGCCAACTTTCTTCAACTACATGAGTTAACTCTTGTAGCCATTGTTGCAAATTTATTGCTTGGGAATTAAATAAAGAAACCTTAGCTAGTCCAGTTCTTTGTTCAAACAATTTTTGTCTCCACTCAGGATTAGTTATCAATATTGTCCATTGTGAGAAAGGTATGGCTAAACGGGGGTAATAAACTACTGGATTACCTAATTTGTCTAATAATTGATTAGCTATTACTGAAGATAGTTCAGTTGAAGTTACTAATTCCTGCTTTTTTTGAGCAACAGCTTGAGGAGATAATAAGATAGCTGTAATATCTTCTTCTAAATATTCCTGACTAATATAGTAAGAGCGATCGCTCTCTTCATATTCTCCTTTATGCTTTAATTGTTGATAACTAACATATCCTCTTACTCTGATCCAAGCTTCTTCACTAACATCAAAATTTACTTGTATGGCCAGATAATAATCCGCTTGCCATTGAGGAATATCAACCCCTTCTTGAGGAATATCAAATTCTTCAAGATCACTTGTCTCACTAGGAATTAAAGCTATTTTAGTTTGCTCTAGATTAATAACACTACCGTTAACAAATTCCCAGATATTAGGAGAATATTGATGGGTAATTAGACCAGAATCGCTACCATCTTCTTCTAACCAAGCTTGTAACCAAGGAATAAAAGTTTGCCAACAAACATCATTAAGGTAAGCTTGACATCGACTAGTAGGATTAGAATAAGATTGAGATCGCTGCCAAGATTTTTGTTGTATTTCTTTGGTTATTTTTAACCACAATTGATTTGGGTAACTAATTGATAGTTTGTGTAAACTCAACATGATTTTTTATTTTCCTCCCTAATTAAAGTTATATTTCTAAGTGAATCAAGTTAGCTAGCCAATTATCAATAACCGACTTTACTTGTGAATCATGGCTGTCTAAAGTTACAGACAAATTATCTTTAATCGATTCAATTAGATGATTCTGTAATTGCTGCTTTGTCTCAGATATTATTTTATCGATATCACATTGAGGATAAAGCTTGCCAATTTCTGAATCATCCATCTTCTGACAATATTTTTGGGTAATAATCTCTCGATTAAGAGTACTTAATCGTTCTAGGTTTTTTAATAAAACAGTTTGAATTATATTTTGATAATAATTTTTAAGCCAGAATTTGATATATTTTTTATTCTGTTTATCTATTTTTTGAGTAAATATTTCGCACAAATTATTTCGCAAAACAATTATATTACTTTTGTCAATTTCTTGTTGAGAATTAATTTTTAAACCAATCTCTTTAAGGCTATTTTTTTGACCGTAATATAATTTCAAGATATATTGTTGTCGATCGTCCAAATTTTTGAGAGATTCAATTAACAACTTATCAAGCATATTTTCTTTGTTAGGATTGGTAAATCTCTCAGCCAAAAATCTATCTAGATAAGAGTCTATATCTAATTGGAGAGCGAGTAAATCTTTCAAGATATCTAATAGAGGATTTTCAATATGTTGAGATATAAAACGAGAAATTGTACCTTGATTTATTCCTAATAAGCTGGCTAACTGTTCTTGATTTAAGAGGGCTAATCGATTTGAGTAGCACAATGGCATAACTGCTTGACGAGATTTATGAGGAATATTACTTCTAATTTGAGCTAGATTTACTTCAATTTTTTTGATTTCTTCCTTTAATACTTTTTCTACTTTTGTCAAAGAAACTAACTCTTCATTTTGCTCATCTAAATTTACCCAATAATCAATCGGTTCTATTTGTTTTTCATATATATCTGCGTCACGAGAAACTTCCAGTATCGATTCAGCTTGTCGAAGAGCTTGAATACATATTTTCATCCATTTTTTTATAGTTTCTGCTGTTACATCTTTTCCTGAAGATACTTGTAGAGGTGAGTCAGATTGAAATCTGTAAATATTATAATATTTTGTAGTCTCGGTAAACTCTATATTCCTTGGCTGTGGCCATTTTTGATTATTTGTTCTGTTAGGATTATTAATCAAATTATTTTTATAAACTGGTACAAAATATTGCCAAGCAAAAATATACTGAGATATATTTGGTTCTTGTGAACCATAACTTTCTAGAGATTTTCTCAATTTTTGTCCAAAATTTTTGATTTTTCTAAGACTATTTATATCTACATTACATAGTAAATACCAATCAGATCTTAAGTTTATCTCTGCTTTGATTAAATTTTTTAATATACTCAGAAGGTAAGTTTTGAATGAGGCTTCTTCTTTATTCTGAGGATTATACTTTTTTAGATATTTTTCAAACTTTTGTTGTTGAAATAAAATCTCGTTGGTCAGAGCATAATATTCCTCTGATTTAGCTGCATAAAATGGAAAATAATGAAAATTTCTCCAAATCAAATAACATCTGTCTAAATCGATATGTGCCACCAAATGAAAATGAGCTAGACGCTTTTCTAAATCAGATTCAGTATTATTTAAGAGAATTCCCCTAAAATGTTGAATATAATCGGATTCATTCCATTCTGGTTCTGATTTAGTTAGTTTTTCGATTCTCTTTCTTAATTGATTTTGCACCAGTGGTTTGAATGGTGGTGAACCACTCCCATAACCAAAATCATAAAATGTATAAAATTTACTGCTCATTTCATGTTTTTCTCCTTTATCCTTGACCATATTAGAAAGTTAAATTCATGCATTCTATTAATTTATTGGGTAGTTATTAATTTTTTTATGCGTTAAATTTTCTTCCTTCACCCTCGTGAATATGGGTTGAAGCCCTGCCATGCGCGGGCATCCCTTTCAGGTTAAGGGTTAAAGGAATAACCCTTAACCTTTCCCCTTTTTCCTAGAATCTCCCGCCCTTTCAGGGCGGAGAGATTCTAGGAATCAAGCCTGTTATTCTTCCTAATTTATAATAGCGATCGCCCCAGATGCACCCTAATTAAGTTTTTGGTCAGCTTTTTGAGTACGCAAATATTCAAGTAGTTGATTATGCAAAAGTTTAAGTTTTTACACAGTTGGACTTTTGCGTAACGGAGAGGGTTAAGATTAACTTCGTCTTGTAATTCTTACTTAATAGTTTTGCGTACTCAAAAGTCCAACAAGCTGAATTTTTAGACACTTAAATTTTTAGATTTTTAGTTGTTCGCATGTATCTTGGCGTAATGCTAGGGAAGCTACCAAAAGTGCCAACTGAACTTTAAAAGTTCTGAATTAATGGATGGAATGAGAACTTATTAGAATTTTCTCTAAAACTAATGCAAAAATGACATCGATTAAGTTGATTTGTTCATTAAAAGTTCTGAAACTAACTCAATCGAGAACTTTTTTATAAGTATATAGCGATCACTTCACGCTTAACAGTAATCACTGAAAGCTAATTATAGCAGTAGTTTCAAATCCTTTTTGCACTTATCGCAGCTTCTCTATCTTTACGCCATCTTGGGATGATGCAGTTGAATTTTGTAAGCGATTGAGTAAAAAGACTAAGAGAGAATACAGATTACCTACTGAGACAGAGTGGGAATATGCGTGCCGTGCAGGGAATTTTTACTCTTCATGAGTATCTCGATCGCGCTTCAAAGCTCAATATCTCGGCTCAACCCCTATATTGGAAGTACTACAATGAGATAATAAGTACATTGTGGTTAGTAATGAGGAACATCGGGTTATGCTTATTCTTTGCTCTGGCAGCAATAGGAGCAACTCAACTCATTGATTTCGAGTATATGGCCTATGTTGTAGTATTTAATGCTCTTGTAGTAGCAATAACATTGTTTGTTACTAACCCAGCTACTGAAGTCCTGAACAGCAATAAATTGACAACAGTACAATTCATTGTGTTTATTTTAAGCATGATAGTGCTTGTCAATATTCCATTTTTGATTCTAGATTCAATGTTTCAAGTTGGGCGATAATTCAACTCGCTCAAGACTGAATAGCGATCGCTCCTGCCAAAATAGAGAAAAGTTTTTGAGTACGCAAATATTCAAACAGTTAATTACGCGAAAGTTCAACTTTTTACATACTTGAACTTTCGTCTGACAGATCGGGTTAAGATTAACCTTGTCTTGTATTTTCTTAAAAGTTTTGCGTACTCAAAAATTCAAAAACTTATATTTTCAAAAACTTATATTTTTAGATTTTTAGTTATTCGTATGTTTACCCAGTTCACCTTTTTGAGTATTTGAAAAATGATTATTACTATTGCTTCATTTAAAGGCGGAGTTGGCAAAACCACGACAGCAGTGCATCTAGCAGCTTATTTAGCCAATCAAAGTACCACCTTACTCATCGATGGAGATCCGAATCGTAGTGCTACGCGATGGGCAGAAAGAGGTGGTTTACCCTTCAAGGTAATAGATGAAAGACAAGCTGCTAAATATGCCAGGAAAGCAGATCATATTGTTATCGACACACAGGCTCGTCCAGAACAGGAAGACTTAGAAGCTTTAGCCGATGGTTGCGACTTATTAATTCTTCCCTGTACTCCAGATGCCTTAGCTTTAGATGCCATGATGCTAACGGTTAAAGCTCTCCATCAACTAGGCAGCGATC
>JASJDI010000249.1 GCA_030065155.1 Xenococcaceae cyanobacterium MO_188.B29 | reverse complement strand
TAAAAACAATGTGTAGTGTTCTAGATTGCATTGTGCCGTTGAGGGTTTGCTGATTTTTCTGATTGTTCGATACCTGTTTTTTCGATGACTCTCACTTATGAGTGCATTATCTCATTATTCTGTCAATGCGTAAGTTCTATGAACATTAAACATTTTGGATTCAAGCCTGCTTTCTTGCCGAAGGACAAATGATAAATGCTAAATGTTAAATGAAATGGCTAGATTAAGTGACTTTAAATACCAACTCTATCAGCTTTAATCTCTGGAAATTATATGTTCTTAGAGGATTGGCATTTGCTTGGTTTCCCATCCCCACCATCATTTTGTTCTATCAAAGTCACGGACTGGACTTGGAACAAGCTGTTTTGCTCAAAACTATTTTATCTTTATCTATTAGCTATTGCTTAATTCTCAGATGATTCCCTTTCTTCCTGCTGAATAATCAGGGTGGCAGGAGTTTGACGTACTTGTTCTTCTAAGGGTTGAACTTTATTAACTAATTTGATAAATTCTTGATAATCAGGAACTTGGAAAGTAGGGATATAACCCGCATCAGCAGCAATATCTGTAGGAGCCTCTATCATTATTGTTTTAATTTGTTCTTGTTGATTGGATTCAATGTCGGGACTGAGTAAGACTACCCCAGCAGGAATCCAACGGCTTTTATGTAATATTCTAAATTTGGTATTAGGAAAATCTTTGTGATGGCGTTCGTATTCATATTCTGCTAACGCACCAGATTTTACTTTCCCTTCACTAATTAGTTGCAATATTTGCTTAGGAGTAGAGGCAAAGATAACCTTAGCTAAGGTTAGACCGTAAAGATCGTATAACGGTAAATAATAGCTGGCAGCAGAGCCTCTTTTTCCTAAAGCTATAGTCTGATTAGATAAATCTCCAAGCTTGCCAATATCGCTATCGGCTTTTACTACTATTACCGATCTCTCTAGGTTACTAATTTTCTCCAAAGGAAAAATAGGAGTATATAATTCCTGACCTATAGCGATCGCTGCTAGTCCTGGAGGCGCAAACACAATTGACCAATTTTTTCTTTGAATTTGTTCTAAAGCTTGCAGTTCATTATAAGTAGGCTCTAGTTCAACAATTGAATTAGTCTTGCGAGCTAAATATTGTTGCAAACGTTCATAGTTTGATAGGGATACTATTCCTTCTCCATAACTGACTACACCAATAGTCAACTTGTTCAAATTTAGAGAAGACTGATTGTTACAACCGTAAGTAATTATCCCCAGAACAATCAACAAACATAATTTGTATCCATATTTAATAACAATATCTTGAACACCTTTAACCTTAATCATTTATTTTCTATCTTCCTAGTCGATAACCTACTCCTCTAACCGTTTCGATCGCTTTACTGCTTAATTTTTTACGCAAATAACCAATATAAACATCGACAATATTGGAGCCTGGATCGTAATCATACCCCCAAACTCGATCTAAAAGTTGTTCTCTAGTCATCACTTGCCCTGGATGCTCCATAAAAGTTTCGAGCAAGGTAAACTCTTTAGCAGGAAGCTCTATTTGTTTGCCTTTATACTCTACTTTTCTAGTCCGTAGATCGAGAATGATCTGACCAACTTGTAAAAGAGAACTTTTGTTGTTAGAAGTAGTTTGATTTGAACGCAGGCGCAAATTAATTCTTGCGACTAATTCTTCAAAACGAAAAGGTTTAGTAACATAGTCATCTGCACCACCTTCTAAGCCTGCTATTTTATCATTAATATCATCGCGGGCTGTAAGAATAATAATCGGTAAATCTGCCCCTTGACCTCTTAATTCTTCCAAAACTTCTAAGCCATCTTTTTCTGGCAAGCCTAAATCTAGTAAAAGTAGGTCAAAATTATCGTTGAACACCATCTGCATTACTGCTGCTGCATCTGGGGCGACCGCGGTATTAAAACCCTTAGCTTTCAAGCCTTTTTCCAAGAAAGAGGCGATGCGGGGTTCATCTTCAGCTATCAGAATAGAAGTCATGATTATTTTCTTTTTTGTTCAACTAAACTCGGTTTTAGCGGTAATATAAGGGTGAAGGTCGACCCTATCCTTGGCACACTGTACAACTCTACACGACCATCGTGGCTATGAGTGATTGCCTGAACAATAGCCAAGCCTAACCCGGCCCCATCAGAACGGCGACGACTATGACTAGCGCGAGCAAATCTTTGAAAAATCTTGTCTTGGTCTTTAAGCTTAATACCGTCTCCTGTATCCCTCACCCACAATCGTACATGGTCATCGCGTATGGATGAGCCAATAGCAATTGTATCTTTGGAAGTTGTGTGTTGCGTAGCATTCTCTGCTAAGTTCATAATAGCTTGAGTCAAACGCTGGCGATCGCCAATAATTGTTCCTTGACCTTGTCCTTCTAGTTTCCAGTTCTGATTAGATAGACACTGAACCTTAGAATATAGTTCCTCAGTAAAACTAGCTAAATCAATGGTTTCTAACCTGAGGAAGGCTCTGTGTTCACTCTTAGCTAGCAGAAGCAGATCATCTACAAAGCGAGTCATGCGATCGAGTTCATCTAAAACTATATCCATGGTTGCTTTGATTTCTTCTGGATCGTCTTCTAGCAATTCTAAATGACCACGAATAATAGTAATGGGAGTACGCAATTCATGACCAGCATCATTAATAAAATTACGCTGAGTCTGAAATGCTTTTTCTAAACGCTCCATCATTTTATTAAAGGTTCTAGCCAAGTCTGCCATCTCCCCATCACCACAAACGGGAATTCTTTTGGTCAAGTCGCTTTCTCCAATAGAACGAGCAGCATCAGTTAAGGTGCGTAATGGTCGCAAAACTTGTCCAGCAATTATCCAAGCTAACATCAATGCAATAAATAGAGCAAAAACTAAAACTTGGATAACAATGTAAACTGTAGCAAAAACTTCCTCTCTTTCTCCATCTGTACTACTAGCAACAATTAAAACACCAACAACATCATCGTTAATTATTAGGGGTTCGGTGTTATAAAGAAAATCTCCAGCTTGAGGATCGGTAGCTATATTAGGACCTACTATAGGTACAGTAGTTTGGGCTAAGACTCTGATTAAGTTTGAATCTTTACTTAGTACTTCAGGTAATGCGGAGGGACTAGAACGGTAGAGTTTACCATCAATCGTAGTAATTAAAAAGGTCTTGTCTGCGGGAATGTGAGAGTTTAAATAATCATCAAAGATGGCTTTTGCCTTTGCTTTTGGCACAGTAAAGTCGATTCGATCTTGTTTAGCAATAGATTCCTTAGATTCTTCAAATTCTTCAAATTCTTCGTTTAAATCCTCTATTACTCTTTCATCCACTTGTTTAATCACTAATTGAGTAAAAATAGGAATAGACAACCCTACCAGGCATACCAAGAGTAAAGCATACCAAGCTAAAATACGAGTCCTTGCTTCCCAAAAGAAACCTTTTTTTTGAGATAGCAGTTCTAATTTAGATTGTTCTATTACATCCGCCATAATGAGAGTTCAGAATTCGGACTTCAGGATTTTTGCAGAACCGCTAGATGAACATCTATTTGGGTAAGTTAGGCAATGCTACCTCGTTTACGAGTCTCTTTATAAGATGTTCCCACATTTCTTACTCCAGCGCGAATTAATTGTAGTTCTAGCAGAGCAAAAAAACGAGCCCGATCGCTTCCCCTAACCACTGCTTGATTATGAGCTTCAGCTAAAGCGACGGGGTAGCCATAACCTTTTTGCACCTGTGTCAACATAATACTTAAAGATTGAGAGAAAAGTTGAGAATCTTCCGCTACCCAAGCAGGTATTTCAATACGGGCTATTTCTGAACCGACATTGACGTAACAAAAATAAACTCGTTGTGACTCATCATAAAGATCGAGAATCCTTAAAGAACTTCGGTATAGAGGACTTCTTTGTCCTGGTGCTAGTTGGCTTCCCCAGAAAGTAGCATCTCTGAGGGGAGTAATTTTTTGACAGGGATAGTTATCAACTAAATCTCCGCAGTGAACTACACAGTTAGGATGATCGTAAGGACAAGCGGGCAGGCGGAAAAAATTTAACGCCTCGACACTGCGAGATGCACTAACGTAACCCATCAAAGGAATATTTGTTTTTTTTAATTGCTCCCAAGCAGCTAAGATGGGAGATAGAATTTTATTCCTAGCTTCTGAGGGTAATCCATCAAGAAACCAGTAAATTAGAGAACCATCTACCATAGCTAAATTAGGTATGTCTGGATGTCCTCCTGGGGGTAATACCCACCGACATGCCATCTCTGATAGCATTTGGGCTTCAGAAACATTACGCCGATAACCCATCCATTCTTCTAAACGAATTCCCCACTCTTTGGCAACATAAAGATCTTCAGTTCTATAAAATACTTCTGGCAAACTATCTAAAAGAGGATGCAAGCTCTGCCCGTAGTGCAACATGATACGACCTACATTAATCAGATAACAGTAAGCTATTTCGTGGTGAGAAGGAGAAATTTGTGAGCCATCTGTCGCAAAAACACTATGACTGTAAGGAGGAAGCTGAATATCAATACGAGTATCTAGAGGTTCAACAGGAACAGCAGCACTAAAAATTAATCGATCGCGCCAGTTTTCTTGTTCTGCCATTAACTCTGCTTGCCTAGTTTGAGCCGAAGCCAGTAATATTTGAGCCTGTTCTAAACGCTGACGAGAAGCTAACGCTTCTTTTCTTAAGTGCTGGCTAATTCCTGGAATTTGCCCCGCTAATTTGGCTAAATCAAGCATAATAGCGTCTCAACATATATTCAGCCTGATTATAGTTTAAGATCGAGAAAGACGACGAAAACAATCTTAAGTACCAGAGCTATAAGCTGTAAAAATAGTCCAGCTTTTAACTACCAGTTTCCCCGTCAATCAATTATTTAGAGTTTTGTTACCTAAGATTCATTTTTGTATACTAATCCTCTGTAAACTTAAAAGTATCATGCTGAATATCAAGCTACGCCAGAAAAACTCTTCAAGTTACCAGTATTGCTAATTTTCGTTTTAATCTTGTCAGTCAATTTAGTTAAATTCTAATATAGTTTACAATAGTTAACATCACCTATGTAGTTTTGTAAAAAAGAACCATAAGTAAATAGCTAACTTGTTTTATTCAACAAGAAGGGAAATTTTTTTTAGGAAATACCTAGACAGATAGATTAAGGATGTCACCAAGCCATTTATCATTTGACTTAAGCGATCTAAACCGTTCAGTCGCTCAAAAAGAAACTTAATTTAATATTCCAAGTCTTCTCATATTTTTTTTCTTTTTCTGGGAAGCTAAGATAAGCGACTCTTGTCTAATCCATTTTTCTAACCCAACTCTATCTCAAGCAAACTCAAGTCATGAAAACAGCCAGTAAATCTAACGATTTAGTTAGAAGCTATCTCAAAGAAATTGGTCGAGTACCGTTACTAACTCATGAAGAAGAAATTCTCTACGCTAAACGAGTACAGAAATTGATAGCTTTAGAGAAAATCAAAGAATCTCTCCAAGCAGAAATAGGTATAGAACCAACAGAAAGCGAGTGGGCTAAGACTGCAAATATGGATATAGCCCAATTGCAGAGTGTGGTTCAAGCAGGAGAGGCAGCCAAACAAAAAATGATTGAAGCTAATTTACGTTTGGTGGTATCCGTGGCTAAAAAATATCTCAAGCGTAATCTTGATTTGCTGGACTTGATCCAAGAAGGTACTATCGGTATGCAAAGAGGAGTAGAAAAGTTTGACCCGACTAAGGGTTATCGTTTCTCAACCTATGCCTACTGGTGGATAAGGCAAGCTATTACCCGTGCTATTGCCGAAAAAGGGCGTACTATCCGCTTACCAATTCACATTACTGAAAAACTCAACAAAATTAAAAAAGCCCAGCGAAAATTAGCTCAACAAAAAGGTAGAACTGCAACTATTGGCGAGCTAGCAGAAGAGCTAGAACTTACGCCAAAACAAGTGCGCGAATATTTAGAGCGATCGCGCCAGCCAATTTCTCTGGATGTAAGAGTGGGGGACAATAATGACACCGAATTAGGAGAAATGCTGGAAGATACAGGGCAGTCTCCTGAAGATTACGCTACCTATTCTTCTCTTAAAAGAGATTTAGAAAAATTAATGGCAGATCTTACCCCTCAACAACGGGAAGTAATAGCTCTTAGATTTGGATTAACTGATGGTAAGCCTTTAACCTTAGCCAAAATAGGTAATTGCTTAAATATCAGTCGTGAGCGAGTACGTCAGATAGAAAGAGAGGCTTTATCTAAGTTACGAAAACGCAAGACTTTTATTCGTGAGTATCTTGCTAGTTAGGCTGAGAGAGGCATCTTCAAATTAGGAGAAAGGTGATAGGCAATAGCAGTGTGTCCGCGCAGTAACTACCGTCGGCTCTCCTCTGGATGGTTGAGGACACGCATGTCGAGGTTTCCTCAAATGGCGTGTCTGTCATCCGCCAAGGACACGCACCAGGAGAGGGAATAGGCAATTTAGATAAGTTCAAGCTTAATCATAAGATAACCGTGGTCGGCAAAACAGAATTAAATAGTTCGGTTTTACTGACCACTAATTCAAACCGAAACTTGTTACATTGATAAAAAGATTACAAATATTGTCCAATTAATTTATTAAGTTTATTTATATCTCTATCTATTTGCAGCAAAATTCATCAGAGGTCTCAAGTGAACCAAGAATCTAATCGTCCCCAAAGTATACTCGGTGGTGAGAGTGAAGCTAATAACTTATGGCAATATGTTCAAGCTCTTAGCCCTGAAACCATTGCTCAACTATCTAAGCCTCATTCTCCAGAAGTCGTTCAAGTTATGGAAAAAAATATCATTGGTTTACTAGGAAATCTTCCTTCCGAGCAATTTGAAGTATCCATTAATACTAGCAGGGAACACTTAGGGAAACTACTCGCTTCTGCTATGATGAGTGGCTATTTTCTCAGAAATGCCGAACAACGTATGACATTTGAAAAATCAATCCAAAAAGTAGGGGAAATTGGTAAAGCTGACGAATAATCCAAGCCTTTATTGTTAACTGTAGCAATCCTCCAAGACTTCTAACAGTTGAGAGCCAGGGGTTAAAAACCCTGGAAGGGGCGTTCAAGCACTTGGGGTTTCCCCAAGTGTCAGCCCCTCATGAAAACCAGAAAGGTGTTAAAACACCTTGTGTCCTCTATACACTTTCGACACTAAATCTTTATACAGCAATGGTTCTAGCTATTGTACAATTAGATTAATTGGATGTTCCAAGGTAAAGGGTGTGCCAGTCGTCTGCATATCGCACCTAATAGTTAGCAGACAAAAACCTAGAAAACTTAATACTATGCGGTTTGAGGAAAGAATGCTGCATTTCCTCAGTAAAAGTATTAGTGCTTGCCAATTCGTGAGGACACGGTTTCTGAGCCAAGCTCAGAAACGTGAGATGTCCGTGCTTAAGAAGGTTCATGTCGTAATAATATGGATTGTTCGGATTGGTGGGGTCGATAAGCGTCCCCTTAACCAAATAAGGGTTTGAGCAAACGTGACTTTAGGAGGGGCTGCGTGCGGATAGCCTGAGAACTGGAATCCTTTGTCTTTTAAGCAAAGGAGGCTCAATTTTGGCTAAGTAGCTCCGTGTAAATTCAACATAAATAATCTTGTAGCGATGGAAGTGAGTCCGTTGTGGGGATTTACAACGTGCTTATTCTGCTACTTTACGGTGGAATAAGTGTGCATCGTTCCATTGCATTGGATCTATGAGAAGTACTATATATGGTACTTCTTATTTAATTTAAGTTTTATTTAATGAACAGGCTCTGAAATATGGAGTTTTAAATGAAATTTGCATTGTACTACATAAAGATAGACAATTCCCTAAATTGAAATATTGCTCTAAACTAAGGATAAATACTTAATCAATAACCAGAATAAAAAAAAGAGGAAAATCATCTTAATCATGCTTTTCCCCTTTCAATAAGCCTACTAAGTATCTCATTACTTTTTCCTATTTATATTATAACCTTGGGCTTTTTTCCGATTTTTGACTAAATTTTGTTAAAAAACTGTAAGTGACATTAGTTTAATTAGTTGCTTTAAAAAAAAATTAAATAATAATATTTTTCTATTTGGTTAAGGAAATCATCAGGAGTTAACTTAAAAATCACTATATGAGTCAAACTTTATCTTCTCTACCTCATAAACGAATTGGAGTAGCTGTTATTCGTAATCAGCAAGGGCAAATTTTGATCGATCGTAGACGAGATGAGGGAGAAATGGGTGGTTTATGGGAATTTCCTGGTGGCAAAATTGAAAGCAACGAGACAGTAGAAGAATGTATTTCAAGAGAAATTAAAGAAGAATTATCTCTAGAAATAGCAGTGGGTCAATGCTTAACAATCGTTAATCATATCTATCCTGCTTTTGAAATTACTTTATTTGTCCATGAATGCCAGTATCTAGGTGGTAAACCGCAGCCTCTTGCCTGTGATGAGATCCGTTGGGTTAACCTAGAGGAAATAAGTCAATATAATTTTCCAGAAGCTAATCGAGAAATAATTGCTACTTTACACAATATTAATGAGCTAAAATGACTGCTAAATCTGTACCTGAAGATCTAACTGTTAAGGAATTTTCAGCTTCTAAGCAAGCTAAATTGTTCGACTCTCTTCAACAATCTCGCCTTAGTGGTCAGCTTGTCTTTACTAGTCCACACCAACAAGATCAATGGTGCTTTTATCTTTACTTAGGACAAATTGTCTATGCCACAGGAGGGGTTCATCCCTTTAGACGTTGGCAAAGAAATGTTCGAGTTCATCTTCCTCAAATCTCTTTCGATCTTAACAAAGAAATATCAGCAGGAACTGTAGATAAAAATAATAGTCTTTGGGAATATCAACAAATCTTTGATTGGGTTAAGCAGGAAAAAATTACTGAGAAACAAGCAAGTAAGATTGTAAATTCTGTAGTCGAAGAAGTACTATTTGATATTACTCAGAGAATAGAAGTTATCTGTAAAATTTATCAAGGTCAGTGGTTTGAACCTCAGTTTGAATCGATCGATCCTCAAAAACTAGTTCAAAAAAATCAAAGACTATGGCAAACTTGGCAGAAAGCCAAGATAGCCGATCGCTTTCCTTGTATGGCTCCTACTATACTCCAAGACAAACAACTAAAACAAAATACTTCGGAGCATACCTATCAAAATTTATGTAAACTACTAAACGGTAGTAAGACAATCAGAGAGTTAGCCATTGAACTAAAAACTTCGGCTTTGCAGCTAACTCGTTCTTTTTTACCTTATTTTCAATCAGGAGTTTTAGGTTTAACAGAAGTACCTGATTTAATTGAATTATCCTCAGAAGGTAAAATTGCTACTTCCCAAAACAAGAGTCAACCTCTAGTTGCCTGTGTTGATGATAGTGAGATGGTATGTTTCACTATAGAGCAAATTCTATCTATCTCAGGCTATCGTTTTCTAGCTATTAATGACCCCCTTAGAGCTATTTCTACTTTGCTAGAACACAAACCAGATTTCATTTTTTTAGATATAGTAATGCCTCATATCAGTGGTTACGAACTATGTTCTAAGCTACGCCAACATCCCTCTTTTGCTCAAACACCTATTGTCTTTTTGACGAGTAATAATGGAATGGTCGATCGACTTAGGGCTAAAATGGTTGGTTCTTCTGATTTTATTAACAAAACAATAGATCCAGATAAGCTTCTGAATTTAATTAGTAAGCATCTGAATATTTAAGAGAATTATAGTGATTTTGATAACTAGGGGGAACAGTCTAATCTTAGTTTTTGTCGATTGTCAGGTCTCCTCAAGCTAAAGAAGTTTCAGTAATTTATCCTTCAAAACAATCTTGACGAACTAAATAGTGCAGTCTTGGGGTTTCTCCTTAGAGAAACTAGTGAAGCTAAATACATAAAAACTGAACTCCAATAATTAGACAATAATGAATACAGTTAGACAAATATTTAGGTATTATGTAGTTATGTCTAACTTAATTGGAGTAAAAGAAAAAAAACGGGGAAAAGCGGAGAGAAAAGAAGAGGCAGAGGGAGAAATAAAACCGTTTCTATTTTAGATTTAATTCTACCCGCCTACTTGCTTACTTATATTAACCCTTATATTAATTCTTGAAAATTACTAAATATGTATTTCTTTGAAATCCTTTGAGTTAGTTTTAGCCGATTTTTCTTGCTGAAAATCAGTAAAAGATTTAGTTAAATTTGCTTTTAGTACTGATTTTAGATCGGGCATTTCTTGCCAACAACTAGGACAAAATAAATAGGTTCTTTGATAGTTGATATGAGAAAGCAATTTG
>JASJDI010000248.1 GCA_030065155.1 Xenococcaceae cyanobacterium MO_188.B29 | reverse complement strand
GTGGCGATCGCCACACCAGGAAAGAAAACCATCTCGAAAAGCAGGGAGTAGCCGTGTGCGAGGAAACCCGCAAGCACGGTTTTGAATCAGAGGGTAGGAAGGTGACTTCCTGCTCGACTGTAACAGTAATAAGTAATGAGTGTCCTAATCTAAGTGCGTAGTGCTATAGTTTTCATCCCATAGTTTTTCAAACCTAACTACATTACAGCAAAATTTGTATGACCGAGTTTATCCCAGGGCTAGAGTTGAGTAAGTCTTTCTATAAAGAGGCTGTCAAGCCAATACTAGAATCACACTTTTCGGAACTTAAATATTCAGCAGCCTTAATCGGATATGGCTCGGATGTTCTAGACTTCGATAATCTTGTATCAACCGACCATGAATGGGGCCCAAGATTGCTGTTGTTTCTATCAGAAGAAGATTATGAAAAATACCAGGCAGAAATAGACAATACTTTAAGCAAAAAGCTGCCTTACACTTTCAAAGGATTCTCCACTAATTTTTCATCTGGTGGTGTGCAGTGGCAGGAGTATATTCAGTCTGGTCTAATTAACCATAAGGTTTGGATTCAGACTATAACTTCCTTTTTCAAGTTATCTCTTGATTTCAATCCATACAGCAACATTGAAGTTTTGGACTGGCTTACTTTTCCAGAACAAAGGCTTCTAGAAATTACTAGCGGTCTAGTTTATCACGATGGTTTAGGACAACTAAATTCCATCCGTGCCAAATTTAATTACTATCCAAAAGATATTTGGTTATACTTACTTACCGCTCAATGGTCATCAATTGCTCAGGAAGAAGCTTTTATGGGTCGTTGTGGAGATGTTGGTGATGAATTAGGGTCACAACTCATTGCTTCTAGGATGATACAGAAGTTAATGAAGCTCTGCTTTTTGATGGAACGTCGATATGCACCTTACAGTAAGTGGTTTGGAAAAGCTTTTACTCAATTATCTTGTGCAGAGCAACTTACCCCTATATTTGAGAATATCTTAGTATCTCATTCTTGGAAAGAAAGAGAAGAATATCTATCGAAAGTTTATGAAGTCATTGCACAAATGCACAATAACCTTTTGCTGACGAAACCTTTAGAAACGAGTGTGTCTAATTATTATGGTCGCCCCTATCTCGTCATTCATGCCAATCGCTTTGCCGAAGCCATTAGAGATACGATCGACAACAAAAAGGTAAAAGATTTGCCAACAAATGTTGGGGCTATTGACCAATTTGTTGCTAGTGTAGATGTTCTCGTGCAGCATCAACTTTGTAAAAATCTTAAAGCAATATTTATGTGATTACGTTTAACAAAATCTTACCGTATTCAAAATGTTGTGGAAGATAATAGATCGCTTCAAGTTTACTACAAGCTTGTCTCAAGTTTTTTGCAACAGAATCCTTGGTAGTACGTTTGTTACCAACTTACTGGGTAGATATGAATTGATTTGTTATAAATATGCTATAATGTGAAACAAATCAAATCAGCTTATTGGTTAGCTTTTAAACCGTAAAAAAACAGCATTAGAACATAATTATCTTATAGATATTTACGGTCGAAAATATCAATAGAGTTAGTAAAATATTAGCTGCTTAACATTGCTAATATAAACTTTTTTTCATAGCTATCAAATTAGTCTTATAGTTGCAAAAAATATTTGGCAACAGTCTGAAAGGCTAAAGATAGCCTTAAAGAGCAAAGAGGTAAAATCTCTTTGAATTTGCCAATGTTTTTCTTTGATAAGATAGAGCGAACTTTCTCTATCGATCGCCCAATTTTGGGAAGGACATTACCTTCATTGCTATATGAAGCTAGCGATCGCTATCCCAATCATCGTGCCTTGAATCACTGGCAAGCAAATTCTTGGCAGTCTCGATCCAATCAACAATTGCAAACTGCTGCTGAAGAGTTAGCTCTAGGATTATTAGAGGAAAAATTAGAACGAGGGGAACGTGTTGCCCTGTTGATGCACAGCGATATTAATTTCTGTCTTGCAGATTTCGGTTCTCTGCTAGCTGGATTAATCGATGTGCCAATCGATCTAACTCAGACACTAAATAATATTGTGTTTATTCTGCGCCATTCAGCAGCCAAAGTATTAATTGTTTCTGACTTAGATTTGCTGGCTCAAGTGATTCCCTATCTTGGGGATACTCCCAATCTCCAAACAGTTATTGTTGCTAATATTCCCCCTGACTGGGAGGAAAAACGGACTCAACTACTGACTTGTGATGTAGATCGCTGCGATCGAGCTAAAATGAGAAGGGAAACAGAGAAGAGCGAACGAGGTAATCCAGCCTGTTTGTGTATTCCCCTCTTACTCTGTCATGCACGGCAAGAGCTATCTTGTCCCGAATTGCCACAATGCATTCAACTATTATCTATCGATGAAGTTCGAGCCATAGGTAATAAGTTATGGAATGAAGAGCGAATACAAGAATTGCGATCGCTAATTTCTCCTCAAGATTTAGCAACGATAGTTTACATTGCAGGAGAAACGGGTCAACCTAAAGGGGTAATGTTAAGCCATGAGAATATCACCGCCGATATTTTAACTACTTTTAAGAGCATTCCGAATCTAAAGCCAGGAGCAACAGAAACCGTATTTTCTTTTTTACCCTTAACTCATATTTTTGCACGGGCGTTCATTTACGGTCATCTTAATTACGGACATAGCATCTATTTTTCTACTCCCAATCGAGCAGCTAGAGATTTTTCAACAGTCAAACCAACTCTGGTAGCTACCGTACCGAGATTATTAGAAAAAATTCACCAAAAAATTCTCGATCGCGGTAGTAAGCTGAAAGGATTCAAACAAATTATCTTTAATTGGGCATTAAAACTAGCTCAAGATTATGAGTTAGGGCAACCAACAAAACTATTTAACACTCTTCAACTCAAGTTAGCAGATTGGCTCGTCTTTTCTCAATGGAAAAAGCCTTTTGGTGGACAGCTTAAATACTTTATTAGTGGTGGTGCAGCATTAAGAGCCGATATTGCCAATATCTTGAGTGCAGCTGGAATGACTGTACTACAGGGCTATGGTTTAACCGAAACCAGTTCGGTGATTAGCTGTAACCGAGGTAAGTTAAACCGTGCGGGAACAGTGGGAATTCCCATTGCCGGAGTAGAAATCGCGATCGCTGATGATGGGGAAATTTTAGTTAAAGCTCCCTATGTGATGCAGGGCTATTATCAAGACTGGGAAGCCACTAAGTCAGTTATTGATGAATCAGGTTGGTTACATACAGGAGATTTAGGCGAATTGACCCCAGAAGGTTTCTTAACTATTACTGGCAGTAAAAAAGATTTATTTAAACTTTCTACTGGTAAATATGTCACCCCACAACCCCTAGAAGAGCGAGTAAAACAATCACCCCTAGTGGAACAAGCAGTGGTTGTGGGCATGCAGAAAAAGTTCTGTGGAATGTTGATTTTTCCCGATCTAGATAAGTTGCACAAAAGTGCTAGAGCTTTGAATTTGTATCTACCAATTACCGATTTGTTGCAAAAACCAGAAATTATCGCTCTCTATCAAACTTTAGTTGATGAGGCTAACAAACGGCTCCCCAGTTGGTCGAAAGTTAAAGGATTTCAACTAGTCAATGCTGAGCTTACTGTAGCCAATGGGCTATTGAACCCTAATTTAAAAGTCAATCGAGCTAAAGTTAACGCAATATTTGCCACAGAAATAAATGCTCTTTATGGAGAAGAATCGCTTCGCTTAAGTTCAGAGTTAGGAGCGGTGCGTCCGCGAAGCGACTACCGTCAGGTCTCCCGCGGAATTTTTAATCCGCAAACGCCAGTTCCTTCAAGTCGGGGAACCCTTTCAGCATTTGCTCATGGGGGAAACCCCCAAGACCGCAATGCTTCACCAACGGACTGGCTTGGGAACGCGCACCGAAGTAGTTCGGAGTCAAATTTTGTCTTGGGATTGCTCCGTCAAATACGAAGCTTGTATTCACAATTCCGAATGCCGAATTTCGTTCACACAAGCGACTACCGAGAGTCTCTCCAAACTTTTTCGCTTAAACGAATGACTCGTAAAATTGCTATCAAAGCCAAGTTATTTTGGCGATCGCTCAAAAACTATATTACTCTGCTCTCCACTATGCCGTGGAAACTACAAAACAACAGTAATTCTGAAGAATTAGAGTGAATTAAAGGGAGGAAAATTAGATGTTTAAACCGTTCCGAACTGCTGCCGTTTTAGGTGCTGGAGTGATGGGTTCGCAGATTGCAGCCCATCTAGCTAATGCTGGATTGACAGTTCATTTACTAGATATACCTGCCCCAGAAGAGAATAAAAATGCGATTGTCGAAGCTGCTTGGCAAAAAGCACTAACGCTTAAACCGCCAATTCTATTTACAGATAAAATCGCTCGTCGCCTTACTCTGGGAAATTTTGACGAACATCTCGATCGCTTGGCTGATGTAGATTGGGTAATTGAAGCTGTGGTAGAAAATCTGGCAATTAAACAACAACTGATGGCACGAATAGAAGGTGTTGTTAGTCCTGATGCGATCGTTTCTACTAATACTAGTGGTTTGCCCGTTCGGGAAATCGCTCGCGGATTACCTAAATCTTTGAGCAAACGCTTCCTCGGTACTCATTTTTTCAATCCCCCCCGCTATCTTAAATTACTAGAACTAATTCCCACGGGCGATACAGACACAGAGATATTACTCAGATTGGAATGGTTTGGTCGTTTACATCTCGGTAAAGGAGTGGTAGTTGCCAAAGATACTCCTAACTTTATCGCCAATCGTATTGGTATTTATGCCACCATGTTGGGAATTAAAGCTTTTATCGATGAAGGATATACCATCGAAGAAATTGATACTCTGACAGGAACTTTAGTAGGAAGGCCTAAATCGGCAACTTTTCGCACTGCTGATTTAGTAGGATTAGATACTCTAGTGTATGTCGCCAAAAATCTCTATCCTGCTATTCCCCATGATGAAAGTCGCGAAGTCTTCCGCGTACCTGCTTTGTTAGCCAAGCTATTAGAAACAGGAGCTTTAGGCGCAAAAACTGGTCAAGGTTTTTATAAAAAAGAGAAAGGGCAAATTCTCTCTGTAAACCCCAAAACCTTTGCTTACGAACCAGCTAAACCTGTAGATTTGGGCGATCTCAAAACCATTCAAAAACTGGAACTACCCGAACGATTGAGAGTTTTATATCAAGATTCGGGTCGTGCGGGTAAGTTTTTCCGTTCGATGATGTTATCTATACTCAGTTACAGTGCATATCGCATTCCCGAAATTACCGATAGTCCCGCAGAGATCGATCGCGCTATGCGTTGGGGATTTGGTTGGGAACTTGGGCCTTTTGAAATCTGGGATGTTCTGGGCTTTAAAACTGTAGTTACCGATATGCAGACATCAGACATACCCTTAGCGGATTGGGTAGAAACAATGATTAAACACCATCAAGTTGGTGGATTTTATCAACAAGATAAAGTCTATACTCCCAGTCACGAGTATGTAACTTTAAACATTCCCCAAGATGAAATCGATCTTAAGGTAATTAAATCTCAACCAAACAATATTCTCTGGCACAACGAGGAAGCAGCATTACTCGATCTTGGAGACGGAGTAGTTTTATACGAATTTAGATCGAAAGGTAATACTCTCAGCTTTAAAGTTATGTCAGGGCTAGCAGAGGTCTTAGATATCCTTGAAAATAGTGACTACAGTGGCATGGTAATCGGGAACAGTAATGTTAACTTCTGTGGCGGTGCTAATCTAGCCGAAATCGGCATGTTGGCCCAGTCAGGTCAATTAGAGGCGATCGCCGATCTCGTAGTTCAATTCCAACAAACCCTACAAAGAATTCACTACTTTTCCAAACCAATTGTAGCTGCTGTGAGGGGATTAGCTCTTGGTGGCGGTTGTGAATTAGTTATGGCTTGTCCCCAAGTTGTCGCAGCAGCCGAAAGCTACATTGGCTTAGTAGAACTCAGTGTCGGCTTAATTCCTGGGGCTGGGGGCATTATGGGAATGGCAGCTTGGGCAGCAGCAAGAGCAGCGAAAGAGACTGCCACACAGATTCAACCCTTCTTACAACAAGCCTTTGAAACAGTAGGTATGGCAAAAGTCGCCAATAGTGCCTATGAAGCTCAAGAACTCGGTTTCTTGTCTCCCACCGCTCAAATTGTCATCAACAGCGATCGCTGTTTATACGTAGCTAAACAAGAAGTTATCCGTCTCGATCTAGAAGGTTACGCCCCCATACCCAAAAGGGACTCCATTATGGTGTTAGGTCAACCTGGTAAAGCAGCATTAGAACACGGTGCTTATGTCTTCCAACAAGGAGGATATATTTCTGAATACGATCGCTTTCTCGCCAACCGCCTAGCATACGTACTTACAGGTGGCGAACTATCAGCACCTTCTTTAGTTAGTGAGGATTATTTACTGCAACTAGAACGAGAATCCTTTGTGCCGTTACTTAAAGAAGAGAAAACACAAGAGCGGATCGCACATTTGTTGAAGACTAAGAAACCATTACGGAATTAATAAAAACTACCAACTACTAACCACTAATCATTAAGAAGATGAAAGAAGCATATATAGTCAGCAGTGTAAGAACCGCTATTGGTAAAGCACCACGGGGAACTCTGCGGAATGTTCGACCCGATGATTTGGGAGCAACTGCGGTCAAAGGTGCGCTGGCAAAAGTCAAAGGACTTGACCCTGCCCAAATCGATGATGTAATGATGGGCTGTGCTTTTCCTGAAGGAGAACAGGGATTTAACTTAGGGCGAATTGTCGCTCGCAGGGCAGGATTGCCCTATTCTGTTCCAGGCTGTACGGTTAATCGTTTTTGTGCGTCGGGACTGCAAACTATTGCCATGGCATCCCAAGCAATTATGACGGGACAGGCAGAAATTATCATTGCTGGTGGCGCAGAATCTATGAGTCTAATGCCCATGGGTGGTAATTATCTTTCCCCCAATCCAGAATTATTAGAAACATCTCCCAATACCTATATCACTATGGGTATTACTGCTGAAAATGTTGCCAGAGAGTTTCATATCTCTAGAGAAGACCAAGATCGATTTGCTTTGCGATCGCATCAAAAAGCTTTAGCTGCGGTTAGAGAAGGTCGTTTTAAAGACGAGATTATTCCTGTTACTTTTCAAGAGACCATTTATAACTATGGTAAACCGCAAAAGATAGAACGGGTATTCGAGGTAGACGAGGGACCTCGCACCGATACCAGTTTAGAAGCCTTGGCAAAATTAAAATCCGTGTTTCATCTCCAAGGTACAGTAACGGCGGGAAATTCCTCCCAAATGTCTGACGGGGCAGCAGCAGCAGTATTAGTGAATATGAAGATAATGAACAAACTGAAAATTAAGCCTATGGGCAGACTGTTAGGTTATGCTGTTGGGGGAGTAGCCCCAGAAATAATGGGTATCGGGCCTGTGGTAGCTGTACCCAAGGTACTCAAACAAGTAGGTTTGACTTTAGACGATATTGGGCTAATCGAACTGAACGAAGCCTTTGCAGGGCAAGCTTTAGCCGTTATCCGTAAACTAGGACTTAATGATAACATTATTAACGTCAACGGTGGCGCGATCGCTCTGGGACATCCTTTAGGGTGTACCGGTGCCAAACTAACTGCTACTTTACTCCATGAAATGCAAAGACAGGGAATTCGCTACGGCATGATAACTATGTGTGTTGGTGGTGGGATGGGAGCTGCGGGAGTGTTTGAGAATTTGATGTTATGAGTTTTTAGTTCGGAGTTATTTCAAGATCAATAATGTGGGAGAAAAATTATGATCGATCTTCTCACGCCAATATTCGGTATTTCTATATTCCTGTTTTTGTTTGTCTGTTTTGCTTATATTGGTGTTCCTCTTTGGTTATGGTCGCTTTATGCTGCTGGTATCTTGGGAGTTTACCAAGCACCGCTTTGGGCATGGATTAGCTTGGGTGTTTTAGCCTTAATTTTTAATATTCCGCAGCTACGTCAAAGATTAATTACAGTTTATATTGTCAGAGCGATCGCTGCACTAAAATTGTTACCCAAAATTTCCGATACCGAACGAGAGGCGATCGAAGCAGGAAACGTCTGGGTAGACGGCGAATTCTTCTCTGGTAAACCCAACTTTAAACGCCTCCTCAGCGAACCATATCCACAATTATCTCCTGAAATTCAATCATTTCTCGACAATCAGGTAGAAAAAGTCTGTCAGATGGCGACTGACTGGGAAATTCATGTTCGTAAAGATTTGCCTCCTGAAGTTTGGGACTATCTCAAACAAGAGCGTTTCTTTGGCATGATGATTCCTCAAGAATATGGGGGATTAGGATTTTCTAACTTGGCGTATAGTACAGTAATGACTAAGTTAGCCTCTCGTTCTTTTACTTATACTGCTACTGTCGGCGTAACTAATTCTTTAGGACCAGCTAAATTATTATTACGCTATGGGACACAGGCACAAAAAGACTATTATTTACCGAGACTGGCAAAAGGAGAAGAAATTCCTTGCTTTGCTCTGACTGAACCTAATGCTGGTTCGGATGCAAGTAGTATGGTATCCAATGGAGTAGTGTTTAAAGGGAATGATGATAAGTTATATCTGCGTTTGAATTGGCAGAAACGTTATATTACTCTAGCTACGATCGCGACTTTGATGGGACTGGCGTTTAAACTGCGCGATCCCGATAATTTACTAGGGAAAAGAGAAGATGTAGGTATTACCTGTGTTTTAATTCCTACTAATACCCCTGGGGTAATTATCGATCGCCGACACGACCCAATGGGAGTACCTTTCTATAACTCTCCCACAGTTGGACAAGATGTAGTTGTTTCTGTAGACCAAATAATTGGCGGTGTAGAACAAGCAGGACAGGGTTGGAAAATGCTGATGCAGTCTTTAGCTGCGGGACGAGGAATTAGTTTTCCTGCTACCTGTACAGGTATTGCCAAATTTGTTACTAGAGTTACAGGGGCGTATGCCAGAGTCAGAAGACAATTTGGACTAAATATCGGTCGTTTTGAAGGAATTGAAGAACCTCTGGCTCGAATTGGCGGATTAACCTACTTAATGGAAGCAGCGAGACTTTACACAGTCGGTGCAGTAGATCGAGGAGAACAACCTGCGGTAATTTCCGCGATCGCTAAATACAATTTTACCGAACTGTCCCGTAAAATTATCAATGATGGCATGGATATTATGGGAGGTGCGGGGATTTGTCTAGGTTCAAGAAACTTACTGGCAAATATCTATACTGCTACACCCATTCCCATAACTGTAGAAGGGGCAAATATTCTGACTCGTACTATGATTATCTTCGGACAGGGAGCAATTCGTTCTCATCCCTATATCTACCGAGAAATCGAAGCCTTAAAGAAATCCGATGTTAAAACATTCGATCGCTTATTTTGGCATCATCTCGGCTCATTTGTCAGCAACTTTTGCCGTACTATTTTACTTAGTCTTTCTCGCGGTTATCTAGCTAGTTCTCCAGTAGCGGGGACTACGTCTAAATACTACCGTAAGCTAGCTTGGGCATCAGCTACTTTTGCTTTTTTTACTGATTTATCTTTAATCGTCTACGGTGGAACTCTCAAACGGCAAGAAAAACTAACAGGTAGATTTGCTGATATTCTTTCTTGGATGTATTTAGGTACTGCTACTTTACGTCGCTTTGAAGCTGAAGGATGCAACCCAGAAGATTTTCCTTTAGTTCATTGGTCTATGCAGTATGCATTTGCTCAAATTCAACAGGGATTTTTAGGAATCTTTAACAATCTATCATTACCATTATTAGGAATAGTAGCAGCTTGGTGGCGACTTAATCCCATTGGTACGATGCCATCAGATCGACTAGGTAGTAAAATTGCTCGGATAATGCAAACCCCAGGTACTCAACGAGATAATCTCACCGTAAATATTTATATTCCTACTAATACTGAAGAAGCCTTAGGACGTTTGGAAAGTGCATTCCTTCTCTCATTTAAATCCGAGTTGATTTTGCAGAAAATTAAAACTGCTAATAACCTAAGGAAGTTAGCTCAAGAAAAACTAGCAACATTGCTTCATGATGCTTTAGAAGCAGGAATTATTAACCCGAATGACATTGAATTATTGACTCAAGCGGAATCTGTTCGTAATGATGCTATTCAGGTAGATTCTTTTGCTATTCTTGGAGCGTAAGGAATTATCCAAAAACAAGTTACAACTTGCTTTTAGAGTGTCTAGAACACCGATTCAGTATTCAGAATCCAGTCCAGATCTGGGATTACGGGAGTTCTCAAAAGCCGAGATTTCGTTGGCTGAATATCCAAAAAAGTAGTTTTTGGTATT
>JASJDI010000247.1 GCA_030065155.1 Xenococcaceae cyanobacterium MO_188.B29 | reverse complement strand
ATGACTGAGGCAGAGTTGCTACTACCTGCCAAAATTGGCGACTACACTGATTTTTATGCCTCTATTTTTCACGCTACCAATGTGGGCAAGCTATTTCGTCCCGATAATCCCCTACTGCCCAACTATAAGTACATTCCTGTTGGCTATCACGGACGTTCTTCTTCTATTGTTGTCAGTGGCACGACTATCAAAAGACCCCAAGGACAGCGGAAAAATTCTCAGGATTCAGTTCCTACTTTTGGCTATTCTAAGCTTCTAGACTATGAAGTAGAAGTTGGTTGTTTCGTCGGTTCTGGTAACGATTTAGGACAATCTATTTCCCTGGATCGAGCAGAAGAAAGCATATTTGGACTCTGTTTGGTAAATGATTGGTCAGCCAGAGATATTCAAGCCTGGGAATATCAGCCTCTTGGACCATTCTTAGGCAAGAGTTTCGCCACTACTATTTCTCCTTGGATAGTTACTTTGGAAGCTTTAGCACCTTTTCGTTGTCCTGCTTTAGCTCGTCCTGAAGGAGATCCTGCACCACTACCTTATCTCGACTCACCACTGAATGCTCAACAGGGTGGAATTAATCTCACGGTTGAGTTACTGTTAAGTTCGGCACAGATGCGCCAACAACAAATTCCACCATTGCGTTTAAGTAGAGGTTCTTTTTGGCAAATGTACTGGACAATTGCTCAGATGCTAACCCACCATACTAGTAATGGGTGCAATCTAAGACCTGGAGATCTTTTAGCCAGTGGAACTATTTCGGGTGCTGAGTCAGGCTCTCAAGGATCTCTACTCGAAATTACTCGAAGAGGCTCTCAACCCATCAAACTGCCAACTGGGGAGATGCGGTCTTTCCTGGAAGATGGTGATGAAGTTATTTTGCGTGGATATTGCCAACAACAAGGCTATGCCAGAATCGGTTTGGGCGACTGTCGGGGCAAAGTTATTAGACCTGTCTTGCATGAATAGAAGTTCAGGAGCGGTGCGACCGAATCGCATATCTTAGGCGTATTCGCAAGCGCACCGAAGGAGTTGCTGAAGTTCAGTTAGATATCATGAAAGAGGTTAAGGCTCTATTCGCAAAATACAATATCAAAGAAATTTTCCATGACTAAACTCAGAGAAAAAATAGCTTGGACAATTCGGGACATACCATTTCTTCCTCAAAATGAATCGGTTAATTATGAGATTATCGACGGAGAATTATTTGTCACCAGATCGCCCCATCGCTTGCACCAAAGAATTTGTGGTAAATTATTTCGCTATCTGGATGTTTGGTCGGAAAACAGTGGTTTGGGAGAAACTATAATCGCACCAGGGGTAATATTTTCCGATTTTGATAGTGTAATTCCCGATGTGGTTTGGTTAAGTAAAGAAAAGCTAGCCAATATAGAAGATGAAGCAGGACATTTATTAGGCGCACCAGAGTTAGTAATTGAAGTATTATCTCTTGGGAAAAATAACGAAACTAGAGATAAAGAAGCTAAATTAAAACTCTATTCTCTACACGGAGTTAGGGAATATTGGATTTGTGACAGATTTAACAAACAAGTTAGTATCTATCGTCGAGAAAATACTAGACTAGTTTTAGTAACTACTCTGTTAGAAAATGATGTAATAGAATCGCCTCTTTTACCTGATTTTAGTTGTTTGGTTGGTAATTTGTATAAGTAATAGACAACAGAGAAAGACGATCGCGCATCTGTAGACTTAAGATCGATCGACAAAAGTAGGGTGGGCAAACCCAAGCTTCAACTCGCTACAATGCTTAAAAATTCACTTTGCCCACCAGACAATTGCATCTCTTGACCATAAGATACATATTATTATCTTGTAATTGAGGAAATTTTAGTACAGTACTCGCCTATGTAAACTAAACAACAGAAAAAGACGATCGCGCACCTCTAAGCTTAGATCGATCGACCAACAAAGACCTATTTGAGTACCAGCAACCAAAATGCTTGAAAACTAATTTTGCTTACCTTAAAATTTAAGGAATTGAAGACTGTAGTCAAATCTGCTTCAGGTGTAAGAGAGGTTGAAACGTGAAAATTGAAATTCAGGGACAAGATGCTATCCAAGCTACTGAGGAATTGTTGAGCATTGAAGGACTCGAAGGAAGCTATGAAACCGTCTCGGAAGTCGAGAGAGAAGGAACTCTAGCTACCATCGCTGCAATTGTTGGGATTACGGCAGGAACGCTAACTATTGCGGAGAAGCTTTATCAGTGGAATCAAAAATATCAAAAGTCTTTACAAAATCCTAATAGTCCGAAAATTGAGGCAGTGGCTATTATTTACGGCAATGGTAATTTGTTATTGCTTAAGGATGCAACAAAAGAGCAGATTCAGGAAGTTCTGAAAGTGGAAGGCTTGGAGCAACAATAAAAATGAACATTCTTCACCTTGACCTCAAACCCCGTGGGAATGACTATGTAGAGTTCCGTTATTTCTGGGATAATCCCAACAATTTCCAGTCTCATCAACGCTCCATAACTCAACTTGAAGAACTAATTCAACAAACGAATACTGAATACAACCAAAAATTGAACTTATATTCCGTCAGAAACAGACTCGGACCAGAAGATTATGCCAGGGTAGGTCAGGTACTTTATAAATGGTTGGATGGGAGTAAGCGAAATCTTCAAAGAGCTATCAATCAACATCGACGCGAGTTTATTGTTCTTGCTATTTCTACATCAAAAAACCTGGCTGATTTACCTTGGGAAGTACTCCACGATGGTGAAAGTTTTTTAGTTCAACGGCGACCTACCACCATTATTCCGCTTAGGTGGGTGAAAGATCCAGACGAGAAACAACTGACCTTTGAAAACGAGCCAGCCAATCGAGCGTTGAATCTCTTATTCATGGCTACTTCTCCTCTTGGAATCGAACCCGAACTGGATTTTGAGGCAGAAGAAAGACGTATTCTAGAGGCAACAAGGCGCAAACCTCTGTCCTTAATAGTAGAGGAGAGTGGATGCTTGAAAGAGTTGGTTTATTTGGTAGAAGATTATGAAGAGAATTACTTTGATGTTTTGCACCTGACAGGTCATGCCACAGTCAAAGATAAAGATAAAATACCCTGCTTTATCACGGAGACGGAATTTGGAGAAGCAGAATACAGTAGTGCAGAAGATATTGCTGAAGACCTGAAATACCAACTACCTAAGCTGATTTTCCTTTCTGGTTGTAGGACTGGAGAATCAATAGACCAAGGTACAGTCCCATCGATGGCAGAAAACTTGTTAAGACAAGGTGCAACTGCTGTTTTAGGCTGGGGTCACAAGGTGTTGGATACTGATGCAACCAGAGCGTCAGCCACTTTGTACCAGGAGTTATCAGCAGGGAAAACCTTAGTAGAAGCAGTCGCTCTTACCTATCAAGTATTGCTAAAAAATCATGCACGAGATTGGCATTTGTTGCGCTTGTATGTGTCTGAAACTATACCAGGTGCGTTGGTTAAGCGGGGATATAATAAACCCGTACCTCGTCCTGTTGTTGAAGAGTTTTTAGACCCAGAGAAGAAACTTAGAGTTGCTACCCGTGAGACTTTTGTGGGTCGTCGTCGCCAATTACAAAATTGTTTGCGGACACTCAAGACTCCTTCAGAAAAGATTGGAGTTTTGATTTATGGGATGGGAGGTTTAGGAAAAAGTACTATCGCCTCTCGACTTTGCGTTCGCTTATCTAAAGATACAACACTTGTTTGGTGGAGACAAATCGATGAATCGAGTTTTGTCAATAAACTAGCTGATAAACTGAGAAATTCACAACAACGAACAGCTATCAAAGAAAGCACAGAAGAACTCAAATATCGCTTGCGAGATATATTTGAAACCTTAAACCAACCTGAAGAACAACCTTTTTTGCTGGTATTTGATGATTTTGAGTGGAATTTAGAGCCTCGTGAAGGAAGATATGTTCTTAACCCTCAAGTCAGAGAAGTTTTGAGTGCTTTAGTGTGGGCAATTCAAGAGACTTACACCAACCACCGAATCATCATTACCTGTCGTTATGATTTTGAATTAGATATATTACAATCCTTATACAAGCAACCGTTGGAAGCTTTCCAAAAATCCCAGTTGCAAAAATATTTAACTCGCCTGGAGAATTTTGATAAGGAGAAAGTTGATGAGGAATTAATCAAACGAGCTTTAAAATTAGCAGATGGAAATCCTCGCTTGTTGGAATGGTTGAATAAAGAGGTGCTGCCAGCAGAAGACGCGGACTTAAAGCTCAGTCAAGATGAAGCAAGTCCAAGGGGGTGGAAGGAAAAAATTATCTGGGAATTAGAAAACCAACCCAAATTACAGCTTGATGAAACCATCGAAAAATTAACTAGTTATTGTTTAGTTTATAACATTCCTATACCCAGACAAGCATTAGAAGCAGTTTGTGATTCTATTTCTGGCTACAAAGAACAGTTAGAACGAGCAATTAAATTGGGACTGATAGAAGTCAGTCCCGAACGAGAAGAATCCAATCGAGTCTATCGCGTCTCTCGAATCTTGCCCCACATTATCCCTACTATCCGACTACCTCAAGCACCAGAAGTCGATCCTTTATACCGCAAGGCTCACGAGAAATTACACAAGCTATGGCGAAATCAAAAAAATACAAGTGAGGAAAAATGGGGGGAGATTTTCAGGCTATTGTTTGCCGTTCGAGATAATCCCGAACGATTTAGACAAGGATTCTCTAAAATGTTGGCAGTTCAATATAACCCAGAAGCAGATAGAGCATTTGAAGCAGAACTGAGACTCTCGAAAGAGGAATTACCAAAAGAGAATTTAACAAGTCAACTAGAAGATTATTTACGTCAAGGTGACTGGAGAAAAGCTGATGAGGAAACGGCTTGGCTTTTTTATTTAGTAATGGTGCAACAAGGCTACCCAGATTGGTATGAGCTATGCAACGAGTTTCCCAGTGAAACTCTCAATGAGATCGATCGACTTTGGGTTGATTACAGCCAAGGACATTTTGGATTCAGCATACAAAAGCGAATATATTGGAGTGTGGGAAGAAAACCCGATCAACCGAACGTAATTTTTACAGAGAAATTCTACAAACAAGTAGAATGGGTGAAAGACAGTAGAGAAGTAGAGTACAATTCATTGCCCTTTTCTAGAGAAGCAGGGATTGGCAATTTACCCGCCCTGTGGAGAACCCACTTCCCTAGCTTTTTAGGTGGATGGAGATTAGAGGGTGTAGCTTTTTTTAATTCTCTTCTTGAGAATCCAGACTTAACCTATAAGATATAGGCTTTTGAGAAATTTTGTCAAGCTAAATTTTTGGTACTTTCTCTACGTATTCATTGGCTTTTTCCTCTTTCGATACCTGGCACTTTTTCAGAAGGGTCGGTTAAAGAATAGCGTTCTTCCACTGGAAATGTCTTTGATAAGTTAAAAATTGTCATCGCTGCTTCAAAAGCCATTTGATAAACAACTAAATCTTCATGACTTTTAATAGATTCTTTACCCATTTCTTCCTTGTCCCCTTGTCCTCCTTGTCTCACTTAGAGTCTATGCTAAATCAAAAATGATTTTTAAAGCTTCATTGATTTCATTTATTAACTCTTTATCTAATCTTCCTCGTATACCTATATATCTTTGTACATAATCTATTGGACGAGTTTGTAGACAGTCAGCAAGAGATTTTTGAGAGAGACCATTTTGAGAAGATGGATTGAGAAGAACATTGGTAATGATTTTAGCTTTTTTAGCCGACCAAACTGTGATTGGCACAACCTGAATTACACTAAGTTTCTGATTATAAATATCGTTAGATACGATAACACAAGGACGTATTTTTCCTGTTTCACTGCCAAGCGTAGGATTGAGATTAAAATCAGCAATAACTCCACGCTGAGGAGAAAAATCATCTAATCTAGACATAATCCAGCAGCATCATTGGTTAGCTGCCTTAACTCTAAATCTTCCTCATAAATTTGTTGATAGAGTTCTGCTGATTCTGCAATTGCTCGATCTCGTAGTTGCTTTCTAAAAGTTGCGACTGCTGTGTTGACTAATTCAGTTTTGCTCTTAAATCCATAATTTAAGTAGTTTTCTACAAAATCAAATTCTGCATCCTTTAGTACTATTTTAATTTGTGGCACAGTAATGCTCCTGAGGTAAACATTAGATGTTTTCATCATTATAGTCCAAAAATAGTACTTTTATTTAAGGCTTTATTTAAGGCTTAAATAAAAAAAGGAGTCCAGAATTCTGAACTTCTGTAACTCCTTCGGTGCGCTTGCGAATACGCCTAAGATATGCGATTCGGTCGCACCGCTCCTGAACTTCTTATTAGCCAACCTCTACAAAGGTCGATAAACCCGATAGTTAATATTAGGAAAGATATTATCGATCTCTTCTACTTTTTCCAGCCAACCAGAATCGATCTTACCGACTAAAATATCTTCATAGAGCTTATTCAAACGAAGTAAATGCGATCGAGTTCTTCTGACAGCATAGGGAACCATAGTACCAGTACGCATAATAAATGCCCAGTCAGAAGATTGAGCCAAAAGTAACTCCCTTGCTGCTTGATTCAAAGCTTTCCATTCTAATTCATCAGCAGGTTCGCGACGAGCTAAAGAGATCATTCGTTCTGCTGCTTTGTGTAAGTGAGGATAAATCCAGGTATTAGTTTCATTTAACCAATATTCGTGGAATCCCTTATAACCCCAACTAGATTGAGAAGGACGGCAGACTTGTTGAGTGGGATGATTACGTAAATAGTCAGCCAAATGGGTCATATCATAAGTATTTTGGTCATACCAACTCTTACGGAAGAGAAAATCGATAAACCAAGGACCTTCATACCACCAATGACCAAATAATTCGGCATCGTAAGGGGACATAATAATCGGTGGGCGATTCATTACTCCAGCTAGATGCTCAATTTGCTGACCCCGATTGTACATAAAGTTACCAGCGTGTTCAGCAGCTTTTTCCTTTGCCCAATAAGGGTCATAAAGAGCTTTTTCTGATAAACCACCATCCCTAGCAGTAATTTTATGATATTTAATGCCCGTATTTTTTCTTTGACCATTGGGCATGATGTAGGGCTTAATATATTCGTATTCAGCTTCCCATCCCAAATCTTTATAAAACTCCCGATATTCAGGATCGCCAGGATAGCCAACTTTAGAAGACCATACCTGTTGAGAAGATTCGTGATCTCGCCCGAAAGCTGCCACGCCAGTTTCGGTAAAAATGGGAGCATAAGTACCAAAGCGAGGGCGAGGACGAGCATAGAGAAGACCATGACCATCGGTAATAAAATACCTTAGACCTGCATCAGCTACCATTCTTTCTACGCCTTCATAGTAGGCACACTCTGGCAGCCAAATTCCTTTGGGTGGACGACCAAAATTTTCTTCATAACTTTCACAAGCTACTTTGAGTTGCGCCCAAACTGCTTCGGGATACATTTTCATTAGGGGCAAATAGCCATGAGTCGCACCACAGGTAATAATTTCCAGATTATTGCTATCGAGAAATTGTTTAAAAGCTTTGACTAGATCGCGATCGTAACTTTCCCAGGTATGACGAATTTGACTAAATGAATTGGCATAGTGTTCAGCTAAATAGCGAATATGACCATTATGCTCGTTATGTTCGATTTCTTTTTCAGCTAACTCTTCTAATAAAGCCAAATGAGCATCATAACGTTCTTGCAAAAGTGGATCTCGTAGCATAGACACCAAAGGAGGTGTCATGCTCATGGTCATTTTGAAATCAATACCATCTCGCTTTAAATTTTCAAAAACGTGTAGTAAAGGGATATAAGTTTCTGTAATAGCTTCAAATAACCACTCTTCTTCCAAAACATAATCGCTTTCTGGATGTCTGACAAAAGGAAGATGAGCGTGAAGCACAAGGGCAAGATAACCAAGGGCCATGATAATATTTCCGCAACTTTGTTATAAGTGAATAAAAGGCTAGGGCAGATTAGGTAAAGTTTATAATATCTTAATATTCTCCTCCAATAAAGTTCAGTAAGAAACATGAAGAAGAATTTTAATCCTATTGAAGCCGACGGAATAAGAATATTATCTCGTAAAACTGCACTTTCTAGGTTTTAATGTTGAATAACAAAAGTTTTTTTGCTTAGATAGTATATATTCAGAATCTTAAATAGACATTAAAATACAGTTTGTATAATGGACATGAGTGTTGTTAATCAAACATCCAATTCAATATCTTGATTGAATATGCTGAGCTTATCTCAGTACTCCTCTCGGTCAAAGTGATTTGAAGTATATTTAGCTTTCTTATTTAGTGTTGCAATTTTATAATCAGCAAACGGATTTTGGTTCATCAACTTCTTCGGAAGGGCTTCTACAATTGCTTTTGTTTATAGACGAACGTTATACCCCCAGAGATAATATTCAGCGCATCCAAACTTATTTACAGAAGTTAAAAGCTGAATATGATTTCAGTTTAAATGTAATTGAGATTAGTAAACAACCTCAGTTAGTAGAACATTTCAAATTAGTAGCAACTCCAGCTTTGGTGAAAATTTCTCCTGGGCCACAGCAAACTATAGCTGGTAGTAACCTAATCGACCAACTACAAAAATGGTGGCCTCGGTGGCAAGAATCTCTTCAACTTTTACTTGAAGCAGATGAAAGCAAAGGCAATGACTCTTCTTGTTCTGAGTCTAAAATCAATTCGATCGGTTATTCAGCCGAGATAATGCGTTTATCTGACGAGATTTTTCGTTTACAGCAGGAGAAAGAAGAACTTCTAGAGCAATTACGCTTCAAAGATCAAATCTTAGCTATGCTAGCTCATGATTTACGTAGTCCTCTTACCGCAGCCTCGATCGCTGTAGAAACCCTAGAATTATCTCATACTCAAGGTGATAGTCAAAAAATACAGAGCCTTAAAGAGCAGCTATTTAAGCAAGCACGAAAGCAATTTCGGGTTATGAACCGTATGATTGGAGATCTATTACAAGCCTCAAAAAGCATGAGTGCTAAGTTGACAATAGAACCCCATCAGCTTAATTTAAAGCCTTTGTGTCAAGAAATTATCAGTCAGTTTGCTGGTCAGATTCAGGAGCAATCACAACAATTAGAGGACGATATTCCCCAAGATCTGCCTCCAGTGTACGCTGACGAAGAACTAATTCGTCAACTTTTAGTCAATGTACTGGAAAATGCAACTAAATATACTCCCCAAGGCGGAAAAATTTCTTTGTCGATTCTACATCGTACCAGCCAGAAAATTCAGGTAAGTATTTGTGATACTGGGCCAGGAATCCCCCTAGAAAAGCAAGAACGGATTTTTGAGGGTCATTTTCGCTTAAAACGAGATGAAAAAAAAGAGGGTTATGGATTGGGTCTGGCTATGTGTCGTAAAATTGTCCAGGCTCACTATGGTCAGATTTGGGTTGATAGTTCTCCTGGACAAGGGAGTTGTTTTCATTTTACACTCCCTGTTTATCGTCAGTAGGGAAAGGGTTTAGCTAGCGTGAGGAAACTTCCAGAGACAGACCCTTCGATTTGCAAATCTTTTACTTTAGTTGTTATTAGGAGAAAAACGCTTCATCTCATTAATTAGGCGATCGAAATATGGTGCTAAATTATGTCTTTGGTGTTGTTCAAACTGTTGTAGACTATAAACTTTTAATTTTTCTAAGCCTAAAACCATTGCAGGTAAGGGAACTTTTAGTTCTTGATACAATTGCTCCATATAACCTAGACCCACTTCACTAGTATATTCGGTCGATCGACCTGCAATACCGTAAGTAATACAGCGCAAAAAGTGCCAGAAATCTCGCCAACAAGCTTCCGCTCTGGCTGGAGGATATAAATCCCCTCCTGGTTCAGTAATTTGAGGATAGGCAGCTAAAACGTCTCCCCTAGCTTGTGCTACTATCTCCTGTCCCTGCTCTCTGAGTAATTTGGCTTGAGCAGTAGATGACGAAGTTTGAGGAGCAAAAGTAACAATTTTTTCCAGATCTTCATCGGTTAAATAACGACCTTCGTCATCAGCTTGCTGAAAAATATTAATTACTTCTTGACTATATTGTTCTTGCCAACTAGCAAAACTAACAATACGAGCTTTGGTGATTAATTCTTTTACCTTATCAGTAAGCATAATTTAGTTCTTAGTTTTTAGTTTTTAGTTCTTGGTTAATTAAACCGCGTCCATATAGAGAACTGGAGTTTTTTAAAGAAGCAATTTTTATTTCCTACTCCCGACTCCCGACTCCCTAAAAAAGTTATCTAAAAAACTACTGGTTTCAAACTAGACGCGG
>JASJDI010000016.1 GCA_030065155.1 Xenococcaceae cyanobacterium MO_188.B29 | reverse complement strand
TGAGGGGTTGATTATTTCTAAAGCTCCTAATTTTACGATGACTCTTGCTAAGATAATCATCGTGGCATAAGCGGGATTGCTTTTAACTCTAGGGTCTTTTAAGGGTGCAATTTCATCTCTAGCACGAGACAAACGCATAATACCTTTACGATGAAGATTTCCCTCTTCATCAAGGTATCCTTTTGGTAAAGTAAATTCAAATTCTGTCTGTAACATTTTGAGGTTTAACTATTAACAGGAACTCGTTTTAAAACTTCACAAGCTATCTCTAATTCTTCAATTTCATAGTCGGTACTAGAAGCACTAAGATCGGAAAGACTATAGCTGATAGCCCAACCATTGAGAAATCGAAATCGGGCTTGGGGTTTACGTTTTTGGTTGTAAATTTGTAATGAGCCATCCCTTCTCTGTTTTGCCCAATTCCCTTTTTGGGTTTCTTCAAACCATTGCCATAAGGCAAGGGAAGAAATCAGACCCCTCCGCAAGATAATATTATTGATTTTGACATTACCAGGTATTTTTGTCCGCATCACCATCCCCTTTTTGGCTTTGCCCCATTGGTTGTCAGTAACTTCGCAGACTTCGATAATTTCCTGACTGCATTTAAAACCCTTGCAGTCCATAAAAATTCCATCTACAGCTTGATTACTACCATCACTACGATCAAGGCTTAGTTCCAAATAGAAACTGGAGGAGGTTAAAATTTCTGGGTAAGACATAATTAGGAATTGAAGACGAACGATGAAGGAAGGAACAAGGAATCAGGCAAAATTCTCCTCATTCCTTTTCCCTTATTCTGGTCGTATTACTTAACTCGTATGATACCTTCGTGAACTAGAGTAATAGTTTCAGTCGCCACATCATTAGAATTAGCTTCTAATTTGGGACCTTCGTATTTAGTAGGATAGCAGTTGTCGAGATTCCAACGGGCTGCCTCTTTGTTTTGTGTGTCATAGACCACAATCGAGGCAGTTTTACGATTTTTCGCCCAGGCAGACCCTCCACCAGCGTTTTTATTACAGTTTTCGTACCAATCATAAAGATCTCGCTTTAGAGTTGCTACCATCTTGACAGTAACGGGACTGAATTTAACTCGAGTAGGGGTAGCTTGTCTGAGGTTAATTGCATTTTTACCTGAACCTAAAACTTTATCTCCTCCTGCTGCTGGGCTTTCAGTGGTTAAGCCACCCACTTCTAAAATCATAAGTTTTGTTAGTCCGCCGTCAGCTTCAAAATAAAACCGACAATTTGTTAATAGTTCGTCTGGTTGTCCGTTTGCCATTTACTTTTCTCCTAGTTATTGGTTATTGGTTATTGGTCATTGGTCATTTGTGATGATTGAATTACGCGCCGTCGCTACTATTCCATTGAGAGATGCGGAAGATAACAAACTCTGCAGGACGGACGGGACAAACTCCGATTTCCACATATAAACGCCCCAAGATCATCGTTTCTGAGGTGTTGAGTTCGCTGTCGCATTTGACATAAAAAGCCTGTTCGGGAGATGCGCCAAATAAAGCACCTTCGCGCCAAAGTCGTTCCAGGAAGTTAGAAACAACTCTAGTTACTCTTGCCCACAAGTCTTCATCGTTGGGTTCAAAAACTACCCATTGCGTACCTAACTCGATCGACTTTTCGATGTAGCTAATCAGGCGACGCACATTGATATAACGCCATTCAGTGATATCTGGTTCAACCAGAGTTCTGGCTCCCCAAATACGAATACCTCGATTGGGAAAGGTACGAATACAATTAATACCTTTAGGATTCAAGAGTTCTTGTTCGCGGAAGTTAGTATCGTAAGCTAAACCTATGACACCGCGAGGAACTTCATTAGCAGGAGCTTTATAGACACCTCTAGTTTCATCGCTACGAGACCACACTCCCATGACATGACCGCAGGGAGGTATATTAATGGTTTTGCCATCTTTGGGGTTAGTGGTTTTGACCCAAGGGTAGTAGAGGGCTGCAAACATAGACCGCAATTTGGAATCTTCTAGCCATTGGGCTACTTCTTGGGGTTTAACCTTGTCCGGGGGAGTATCCAAAACTACCATTCGATTGGGGGGATTAGGAACATTACCACTCATCGATCCTTCACACAGACTGATTTGTAGTCCCATAACGTCATGGACTTGATCGAGGCTAATTAATCCTTCTTCATAAACTCTCATGAGATCGGGACAAGCAAGAATGTTGATTTCGTCAATCTCAAACATTCCCTGTACCCCTGTTCTGTCATCCTGACTCCCTTTCATGTCCCTTGTCAAATTTTCGGGTCGGGATGCTACTTGAGGTAAATTTAGTTGAAATGTACCATTGGCTGGTCTGCGGGCTAGGGGTCTTCCTACCTGAGAAATATCCGCTACTTGGAGTATGGGAGACTGTGCCAGACGATTAACTACATAGTCTGCTACTTGGGAATTGATTTCCCGATTCATGGTTAAGTTATCGAATCTTTCGAGAATGCGATCGCCTTGTTTGACAACAATACTGAAAAACTCTCCTGTATTCTCAGGGGGTTCTCCTTCTGTATCGGGAGGTAAAGCTTTAGGCGTGCTGTCTTGAATCTCAATGGTTAAAGAGGGGAGATTAGCTCTTGGGTCTTTAAAACCTAAACGCAGAGAGGGTCGATTTCTGCCCCGAGTGGAAATTTCTAAGCCTGTTTGTTCTGGGCTGGGTTGTTTTCCTGGTAAGTGAGTCCCAATACTACAAATCCAACAGCGTCCTCCTCCATTGAGGAAAAAACCATTTACGGCGAAGGGTAAATAGGCGTTAAAGTCGGTAAAGCCATCGGAATTATCTTTTCCAAAATAATTGAGGTACTGACTCCAATTCGTAACTAACATGGGCTTGAAGAGTTCTGCACTGTTGCGAATGTCTTCAGTAAACCCCACAAAGCCGGCTACGTTAGTAGAAACCCCTTCTATGGGACGACTCCCTCGGTTGATTTCTTCAACATAGACACCAGGAGCAAAGTAATCTAATCTAGGCATAATAACTTATCCTTGGATATAAGCAACGACAACAAAATCATTAATCGTAAGAATTAGACTAAGGTTGAAGTCTAGCTACCACAAAAGGAGTTGGTATAGTGAGGTATAAAGCAGGATGAAAGGATATGCCCAAGGCTTTCTCACACCTTGCAGTATCTGGCACTGAGGTAGCTATGTGTAATGGTAAATCTCCAAATCCTCTTAATTCTGGGGCTAATTTGTCTTGAGCAATTAACCGATAGGGAATTAATGAAGTCAGTACTTCTGATAGCAACTGCCATTGCCCCAATACTGTCCAATCCCAGGGAATAATCACAAAAGATAGGTCGTACCAGTCAACAATGTAACCCTGAGTATCTAATTGACGATGACTATTGTCTAGAATATTGTGGTTACTTTTGGTAAGTGCATACAGATAGAGGCTTAGTGCTGGTTTGACATCTTGCCTCGTTTGAGGATGATTGAGATCGATCTCAACATTCCTAATTAGGGGAGAGGTTTCGACCAGAATCCCTGTTAAGGTCTGGGTAACAGCAGTGATCATCCGAATTCCTAAAATGGAGATGATATTTTAGGTTTAGCTTACAGGGATTCTGTCAACTCTGTCATTAGACTTTGGTCTATATAGCTGTTAGCTGTTAGCTATTAGCTATTAGCTATTAGCAATCAACAATTAGCTAATTTCTACGGTAAAAATTATTTTATGCTCTCTACCAAATTCTAGACGATCGCCTGGATTGAGGGGATAAGGCTGTTGAGGCGTTAGGGATTGACCATTCAGAATTGTCCCGTTGGTACTGTTATTATCTGCAATAGTGAAGCTGTTGCGGTTATTATCCCACATGACATAGGCGTGAAGATGGGAGATTCTCTCTGCAAAAGGAAGATCGCTCATATCTATTACAGAGACACTAGGAATCCCTTCCTGACGACCTAAATATATTTTATTGGTGGCACTATAACGATCTACGGTAAAAGTTTGACCAGAATTAGAGTGAACTAACTTGAGACTAATGCTTTTGGGGTAGTCTGGAGGAGTAACCTGAGAACTTGTTTTTTCCAGGTTTAATGGTTCACCACAGTAAGGACAACAATCTCCTTCTGGAACTGCTCTTTCAAAATAATCACATGCGGGATTCAGACATTTAACTATCGCCATTTTTAGTTCTCAGTTCTTAGATTTGCCAACTATGTTTCACTAATTTCTCCGGTAAAAATTATTTTATGCTCTCTACCAAATTCTAGACGATCGCCTGGATTGAGGGGATAAGGCTGTTGAGGAATTAGGGATTTACCATTCAGAATTGTCCCGTTGGTACTGTCATTATCTGTAATAGTGAAGCAGTTGCGGTTATTATCCCAAGTAACATAGGCGTGAAGATGGGAGATTCTCTCTGCAAAAGGAAGATCGCTCATATCTATTACAGAGACACTAGGAATCGCCACCTGACGACCTAAATATATTTTATTGGTGGCACTATCACTATCTATAGTAAAAGTTTGACCAGAATTAGAGTGATTTAATGTGAGGCGATTCTTACGTAGTTTCTGAGGTAGTTCGACATAAGTACGACCATCTGCATTGTCAGGTACTAATGGGGTGTAAGATTTCTGGGGACTTGTTTTTTCCAAGTTTAACGCTTCACCACAGTGAGGACAAAATTCACCTTCTGGTACTGTTCTATCATAATAGGGACATGCGGGATTCTTACATTTAACTATCGCCATGGTTGGTTTTTAGGTATTAGGGAATTGGACAGAAATTTCTTGTTTTCTTATCTTTTACAGTCTTGCTCACTTAATTCTAGAGGAATGAGTTTTTTATGGGATAGGTGACACTGAAATTCTTCGGTTTTGAAGATTTCTGTAATTTTTCCTCCAAACTCTAAGTTTTGGTATCGGTCATCGTTGAGATAAAGCAAATTCAGGGAAAAGGCAAGGGGATATCGGCGATCGCGCAAGACAGTTTCGTTGAGTTTATAGTTTTGTTTATCTTGGCAACTTAAATCTTTAAATAGTTCTACTCCTTGTTGGTTGGCTTTTTGGATCAGCATGGGAAAAAACTCTTGAGAATCTCGTACTACAGCAAGAGGATAAACATTACATTGTTTATAAGCTATCTCTTGAAAATCAAACCCAATTCCTCCTTGTTTTGTGCCATCTGCTATGCTGCCTTGTTGCCATAATTTTCTAATTTCTTGAAGAATAGAGTAACTTTCTTGTCGTTTAATTTTTCCTGAGGCAATAGCTTCTTGAAAGGCTACAATGTCTCTTTGGTCTTCAAATAGTAATTGCTCAAATAGTTTAAGGGCAGAATTATCATCAGGAACAAAAGCTTGAATTTTAATATTACTAGGGATATTAGGGTTTATTTCGTTCCAATAATCTACTTTTGCTGTATAAATTTTTCTTAACTGCTTGAGAGTTATTTTTTGTTCTAGATATTTTCCTAGTTGTTGACAATTTTTGCAATCGACAAAAGGAACATAAACTAATAGTCCATCATAAGCAATTACATTATTAATAACTTCTTCTCGAGCATTTCTCATGATTTTTTTAGTTTGATATTTATTAGGAGCGAGATGCAATAAAGCAAAGTCAATTTTACGCGGAGCAATATTATGAATTAAGTTTTGCTGATTATTTGCTAAAAATGGCTTGAGGTCGATCTGATGTATTTGATTGAGAATTTGGGTAAAAGTACTACTATCAGAATCAATGCTGCAAAAATTTTTATAAGCATTTTTATAAGTATCATTAATATTAAAAATATCTTTTAATTTTTTTGCTGCTATATCTTTGGGTTTTTCTGACGATACTATGCCGTAAGTGAAGTTACCAGAAGGAACATTTCTAATATCTTTAATACAGGAGTATCCTGAAACTTTTTTGCTTGATTTGCCGTTGGGTTGATTATCTATTAACCGCCAAATTCCCCATCCTAACAATAAAATAATTGCTGAAAAAATTGCCCAAGGAAGCCAACTAAAAGTTTTTTCTGCTGAAGTTGATGTGTCCAAAAGAGTTACAGGTATCGATTCTGAGTCAGCCAGATTTAACGTTAATTGGCGCAATTCTCTCCTCGCAGTAGCAGCATCTTCAAAGCGAGAATTTAAACCGAGAAGTCGCAGTAAAAAATTCTTGAGTTGAGGTGAAATTCCTCTCCAATTAAGGTCATTCCTTGGATCTAGGGGATAACTAGCTTGGGCTGTGACTTCTTTTGCTGCTAGGAGATAAAAACCAATGTTGCCTAATGCTACTAAATCATCAATGACTCTTTTAGTAGATACTTCTTCTAAGGTAGGATCGAATAGGTCTTCCCAGAAAGATAAATCCCATAAATAAACTAAAAATCCTACTTCTGTTTGACTGATTAGTAGAGTATCTAAACTAAGATTCCCGTGAACTAATACCTGTTTAATTTCTCCTGAAGTGAATTTCCATTTCTGAGAGTGTAAAAACTCCAAACTTTGTAATACTTGGTCTAATAATTTAATTACTTGCTCTTCCTCCATTCTTCCCTGTTGTAGCAAGTAAGCTTTAAGGTTGGGTAAGACTGCTAAATTACCTGGTGCAATTAGGTAACAACGGTCTTGATGGCGATCGCTGATTCCTTCGGTGGGAATAATCAAACGAAAATCAGAAGGGTTGGTTTCTGCTACTTGAAAATTTACTACCCTTTCAAAAATCTCTTTTTTTTGCTGTCGGATTTCTACTTGCTTAAAACAGCGACGAGGTAAAAGGTATTCTTTTATTACTACTGGTTGACCGCTATTTGCTTGCACTGCTGCATAGATACGCCCGTTTCCTTGTCTGCCTAAAAAGCGTTTTACTTGATAAATACCTCTTTTACCCCTAATTTCTTTATTTTCGGGCAATTGTGCTGGAAAACCACATTGAGAGCAAAATTTAGCGGTAGGTGCTTGTTTTAAAGTTTCTAAAGGGCGATCGCATCCTAAAGGATTGTTACAGTAACACTTGTCGTATTGAGGATAGGGATTAGGAAGAGGCTCAAAAGTGTAATGATAAGTATCTTCTAAGACATTACCTCCCTCAGAAACAGAAGTTGGTTTGCGTTGCGGAATTTCCAGATTTTCTAATTTACGCCTACCTCGATTTAATAGCATACTCGCGATCGCTTTTCGTCCTCGATCGCTCAGAGGATTGAATCTTCGCAGAGATAGAGTTTTTTTAATATTTTGTTGCAGTGGCGCAATCAAATTCTTCAGTTTCATATATTTATAAATAATCTCTTAAAGCCTGTTCTAACTCTTCAATATTTTGAAATCGATTTTGAGGCGATTTTGCCAAACATTTCATGACAATCTTTTCTAATTCAACTGGAATATTTTGACAGCCGAATTGTTCTCTTAAAGGGATGGGAGTCTTTCTACGATGAGCAACTTCCCAATCTGCGTTGGTAGTATTAGAATCGTCTTTTAGATTGTAAGGATTATTACCACTAAGGGTTTCATACAAAACCATTCCTAGACTATAAATATCAGTCCTTGAGTCAACACTTAATACAGGGGAACATTGTTCGGGGGAAGCGTAGCGATAAGTACCAAGAAATGTACCCGCAACAGTTAATTGTGTATGTTTTTTACTCTCTTCATCAATCTTTTTCGCGATACCAAAATCGATAATTTTAACTTCTTCTCCTAGTGTATCTGTCTCTCCAGGTAAGAAAATATTAGCTGGTTTTATATCGCGATGAACAATTCCTTTTTGATGGGCTGCTTTCAGTCCATGACAGACTTTAAGTATAATTCGTAAAGCTAAATGAGGCTCAAGAGTTTTGTTCTTATCAAGTAGTTGCTGGAGAGTTGGTCCTACAAAATATTCCATTACAAAAAAGGGCTCGCCCTTAAAAGGGGTTTTTGTTGGAGTTAATCCATAATCAGTAATTTTTATGATATTAGGATGAGTTAAAATACATAAATCTTCGACTTCTGTCTTAAACCTTCTAATTAAATATTGGTCATTGGCAGAAAAGTAGCTAGTCATAATTTTAATGGCTACTTCCATATTATTAAGCCTTTTATCTAAAGCTATATATACCTTACTCATCCCCCCCTCTCCTAATAGTTTGTGTAATAAATAGCGATCGTCATCTCCAATACTTTTGCCGATAAAAGAGTCTCTGACAAAAGTATCTTTTTTTACTGGAGGTTTTAGTGGAGATTGAGGAAGTTTAGATTCATCTATTGTTTGGTCTGATGGAGGTTTAACAAGCTTAGATTCATCTATTGTTTGGTCTGATAGAGGTTTAACAAGCTTAGATTCATCTATTGTTTGGTCTGATAGAGATTTAACAAGTTTAGATTCATCTATTGTTTGGTCTGATGGAGGTTTAACAAGTTTAGATTCATCTATTGTTTGGTCTGATGGAGGTTTAATAGGTGGAGAAATAATAGGTGGAGGCTCGGGTGAAATTTTAAATTTAGAGGCGATCGCTTTAACGACAACACTAGAAATTGCCAAACTAAAGACAGGAGGAATCAAAGGAATCCATCCTTGTTGAGTAAAGAGAAACCAGCAACTACCACATAGTACGGCGATTGCAATTCCTTGAACGCCAATAAATATCCAAACTGGACGTATTCCCAACGCAAGTATACATCCTACTACTCCCCAGCCTAAAATCCATAACCATTCAACTGGCTCAGACCAAGTCCAAATTTGCGGTAGTCGATCTAACACATTGCGCAGAAGCTGACCAACCATCCACCCATGAACTAAGACTCCAGGTTTCATTCCCAAGGGAGTTTGATGGAGATCTTCTTTAGTGGTGTAACCAATTAATACTACTTTGTCTTTAAATTTGTCTTTCAATTGTTGTGAGGTAACCTGATTGTCCAGTACCTTGGTTAAAGAGATGATTTCTCCTGGTTGAGTGTAACGATAATCAATTAAATATTGATAAAAACTAGGGTCTAAGTTGTGATAGCTTCCAGTTTTTGCTTTTAATGGTCTAAAAGTTAGAGATTTGACTCCGAGCTCGCCTTCCTCAATTTTCTTGTAATCGAGAAATTCGCTAAGCTCGGGAGTTGCATCGGGTGATAAAGTTGCGATTTGTTGTGCTTGGAGATAACTTAAAGCTGTTAGAAAACTGAAAGAAAAAGGAGCAGTACACATATTATTGGTTGATTCTGCGTCAAATTGACTTTCGGGAGCGGTTTCTAACCCAATATCCACTGGAATACTCGAAATATAAGCACGTCTAATAAGTTCTCCACCAAATATATTTTGCGGATCGGTTTCCAAATCAACGAAGCCAATAGCACTATCAGGATCGATTACTGGAGGAGAAGCAATTCCATTAGGTCTATTGTCCGAAGGTAAAGCACAAGGAAAGATAATCGGTTTAATTGCACCTCCTAGAGTTTGATAAATACTATTCACATAGTTGAGTAATTCTTTTCTTCCTTTTCCGATAGGAACATCTCGAATTATATCAACGCCAATTACCCTTGGTTCGTATTGTCTGATTGTTTCTAAAACTTGCTTCAGAGTACCATCGCTAACTTTATCGCTATTGAGTTTCCGTAAAGTATTGTCGTCAATTCCCACAATGGTAATTCTTTCGTCGAAGCCAGATTGAGCATTTAACCTAACTAAAGAATCATATGCTAATAATTCTATTTGCTCAAAACTTCCTTGATGTCGTAAGCCGATAATAAAACCCGATACCGCTACACTAGCGATAATACCTAGAATATTAAAATACAATTTATGAAGCATGTTTGCAGCATCTCAAGCTGTTTGAGATGATATTTAAATTCAACAATTTGAGGAAAGCAATTTTTTATAATCCAGCTAGTTCTAAAACTCTAAAATTGCATAGCGTTTGTATTTAAAACTATTATCTTAAATATAAAATACAATTAATTTTATTTTAAGATTCAATTTACTTCAGGCAATTAATATCTTTAACAATAGTTAAGTATTGTTAAGTTTTAATGGTGTCTGTTGCTTTTTTAGGAGTTTTATTGAGGGGCAAATTTAAAAGTTAGATTCAATCTTCCTTCATAACATTTTTCACCAAGGTTGCAATCAATTTTCAAAGATTTATAGTTGTCTTCACAAGTTCTTCAAAATTAAAGAATAATTTTGAAGTGAAGAAAAAGAATGTGTCTGAGGATTATTTATCCTACAATGCTGGATGTTTAAGCTGAATGCTCGTCGAGAGAAATCTCCAGTTGTGAGGCCCTTAAATCTCATAAGCCTTAAACATCATAAGTATTTTTCTAGGGAATTTAAGAAAAATACTATTTTAAATTGAAAATACGAAAAATATAGGTATTCATATAATGTTTTCTTCGGAAAAAATTAACTCAATTACAAAATTGAATTATTGTCAAGATGATGATTTACAAAACTTTATCGAGCTTATATGGAAACAAATAAGGCAACAGCTAGCTATTTGTGGTTGTGTTTTAGTATATCAACAAGATCGATCGCCAAATATTATTGAAGCTATTTGTTGGTCAAATAGTTTTTGGCAGCATAAAATAAATTCTAGTTTGGTAAAAAATATTAAATTTGATTTTTATGAGTCAGAATCAGAAATTTATTTTGATTCGAGTTTATCAGGATATATATCTCTCATCACCAAAAATAATATCTACTCCAGATATTTAATATTTTTTTGCGATCGCAATTGTACTTTATCTGTGGAACAAAAACAAATTATTAAAATATACAATCAATTATTGCAACAGTATTTATTTTTGGACAATCAATATAAGCAAAAAGAAAATGATTTTAAACTTCTAGAAGACCTATTTTATCAAATGGGACACCAGTTAAGAACTCCTTTAGCAGAAATAAGTATTATAGCTGAGACTATTCTTTTAAGTTCGACAACAAGTTTCTGTAAATCCCAAGCGGAAGCTATTAAAAATAAAATCACTAATCTTAATTTAGATATAGGAAATTTTATCCAATTGCATAAGCAAGCCAAAGATCGGAAAAATACTCAAGATATCAAAAAAATTTTGCAGGGAAGTATTGAGGGCTTGGAAAATTTAATTAACAATAAAAAAATTCAAGTCAAATATCCTCAACAAACAATATTATTGAGAGTAAATAAGTTGAAAATAAAGCAGATTTTTGACAATCTTTTGAGTAATGCCATTTATTTTTCTCCAGAGGGAGAAACTATAGATTGTCATTGGCAATCTTTTCAAGAAGAAATTTTAATTAGTATCTGCGATCGAGGTTGTGGCTTATCTTCAGAAGATATACAAAATATGTTTTTACCCTTTTATTCTCGTCGAGAAAATGGACAAGGATTAGGTTTAACTATTGTTAAAAAAATAATTTTAGACCTCAAAGGCAATATTTGGGCAGAAAATATCTCTCAAGGCGGAACAAAAATTTCTTTGGTATTGCCTAAAAATAATTAAACTGATTTTCTGAAGAGTAGAATCAAGGTGGTGATTATAATGTTAAAGAAACATGCTATTTCAGTAATGATTGTTGATGATAATTATGAATTTCGTAATAATATCAAAACTCTATTGCAATTGTATAACCAAAATAATTTATTGAATTTTAAAATAATATCTGATACTGATTCTATAGCTAAAGGTAAGTCAATAATAGAAAAATATCAGCCACAAATTTTACTACTCGATTTAGAGTTACAGCAAGAAAGTGGACTGGATATTCTTAAGTATTTATTAAACAATAATTCTCAGACAAAAACTTTGATTTTATCTGCTCATGAAGAAGAAGAAATAATTTTTCAAGCCATGTCTTTAGGAGCAAAAGGATATATTTTTAAACCTAATGTTGTTAGTCAACTCCTAGAAGCAATTAACACTATAATTAACTCAAAAATATATCTGCCTCCTGAAGCAGCAACAGGTTTTTTCATGTCTTTTAATCATCATTTGAGTAATTTTAGTGAATTAGAAGCTTTAGAGAATCACCCAAAAAATGATTATCACCTCACCCATAGAGAAAAAGATGTTTTGGGATACTTAATACAAGGTTTATCTAACGAAGAAATTGCTCAAGAATTGTATGTAACTATTGCTACTGTCAAGGCTCATCTTGGTTCTATCTTTGCTAAGTTTTGCGTCAAAAATCGCACTCAAGCTATTGTTATGGCTCTCAAAAAAAATATCGTATAAATCTGGGAGTGCGATCGCACTCCCAACAAACAGCGATCTCGAAGAGATCCGCTTCGCGGTGCGCGTAGTAGAGCGATTCGGAGCATCCCTTGACAATCAAGACAGTCGCTACAAGATTGGCGATCGCACTTTTTTAGTATAATAGGAGTAAAAATTTTGCCTTATCCCAGTCAAAAAAAATGCCTATTCAACAGGTAAGTAAAGAGTATATTGCCATAGATCCTGACTATTGTTGTGGTAAACCCCGCATTTTTGGAACAAGAATAACTGTTGCTGCTATTGCAAAAATGTATTTGGAGATGGGAGAATCTCTAGAAGAAATAGCGTCTGAATATGATTTATCTAAAGCAGCAGTTTATGCAGCAATGGCATACTATTACGATCATCGGGAAGAAATCGATCGTCATACAGCAGAAAGTGAGGCGTTAGTAGAAGAAATGAAGCGTAATAGTCCTCCTTCTCCTTTGCAAGAAAGGTTGAGAGCAATTCGGGGTGAGTAGTCGGATTCGATTTCACTTAGACGAACAGGTGAAATTACTTATTGCCCGTGAGTTGCGCCGTCGTAGTATTGATGTGACGACAACCGTTGAAGTGGGGTTACGAACTCAAAGCGATGAAGCACAGTTAAATTTTATTTGTCAAGAACAGCGAGTGCTTTTCACTCAAGATGATGATTTTCTGAAAATTGCGAGTTGTACCAATAATCATCCTGGTATTGCTTACTGCAAGCAAGGAACTCGTTCAATTGGACAGATCGTTGAAAGTCTGGTTCTGATTTATGAGGTTTATACGCCAGAGGAAATGGTAGGGCGTGTTGAGTATTTATAAATAAGCACAATGTCCTAAACGGCGATCGCCTTAATCTATCCAGAATTTAAGCGATCGCACTCCCGACAAACAGCGATCTCAAAGAGATCCGCTTCGCGGTGCGCGTAGTAAACCCATTCGGAGCATCCCTTGACAATCAAGACAGTCGCTATAAGATTGGCGATCGCACTTTTAATTAATAAAGTGGCAAAATGATTACTCAATGATTGTCAAATCTTTGGATATAGACTTATCGTTCAAACAAATATTCTAAATTACGATATCCGCTAACTACTCTCACAATCTCAACACCATTATCTATTAAACGATAGAGAATAATATAATTATCAAGAGGAATACCTCTTAATGAAGGTTCAATGTCTTTATAACTCCTTCCCATCTTCGGAAATTGTAATAAATTTTCGCATTTCTTCTCAAAAGCCATGACAAATCTTTCGCCAGCATCTACATTACGACTAGCAAAATAATCAAAAATTTCATCTAAATCTTGACTTGCCTTTGGAGAAATTAGACAAATGCTCACTATGTTCCTTCTTTGGCTTGGCGAACTTTTTCTTTGAGCTTATTGATAACAGTTTGTACCTCAATACCTTCACCTCTTTCTAGTTGTGCTAAACCTACAGCTACTTTTTCACGAGTATCTTCTACCCACTTTTGATAATGTTTATCTCTTTCATCTAACAACTGCAAAGCTTCAGCAATAACTTCATCAACAGTTGTATATTTACCACTGTTTACTTTAGCTTGAATTAATTGTTCTTGTTCTGGTTTTAAAATAATAGTCATAAGTTTAGCCTTGATTATATTGATTAGCTTTCAATATACTAATATTTCGCTGTCTGCTACTGTTCCCCTAAACCAAGCCATTCCCATTGCTCAGATTCGTTTTAATGAACAGGGTAAGCGCGGACACTTAACATCAATGATAGGTTGGGTAGAACGATAATGAAACCCAACATCAAATATACTGGTTTTTCCACAATTGAGTGTAGCAGATGGAAGTATTGGTTTGTTGGGTTTCGTTGCCTTAATCCAACCTACAAGATCGGCGATCACTGCTAATCAGTAAGTCGTAAAGGATTGAAGGGCTCTGTTTGCCATAAGTCAAGCCACCCTTGTTGTCGAGGTCGGAAGGTTCTTCCCGAAGTGCGCTCAGTGATTTTCATAAAACGAATTACTCCCCTCGAGCGGTCAAATAGGCTACGCATATATTGAAATCTCCGCTCTTCGTTTCTTGGGGGACGCGTTTCCCTGATTTCTCCGGTGGCAGCCAACTCAAGGTAAAGGCGAAGGAGCCAAGTCCTAAAATGCTGTTGAAGCCCTGCAGGTACTTCGCCGAGGTTGGTAACTCTACGCCACCAACCTCTTTGCCCACGTACTCTTTGTGCACCTGGCGTACCACGTCTAACTGGTCGATAATACTTATGAGTGCCAGTTTCCATCCTTCCTGTCTGAGCTCTGAATCGTCTCCCAAAAGCGGTGCTCCATGCTCCAGATGCGGCCACATCTGAACCAATATTACAGCCCCAGAATTCAACCATCGCATCATTCGCCATAACGTCCCGACGTACCCTCGCAGCTAATGGATCTCTTCGTGCAAATGTCATGACATCTTGGGGTCTAATCCAGCCTTGTTGCCCTCGCACTTGACCGCCACGACCACCTAACGCCGCCTGCCTACCTCGACTACCATGAGCTACTATGATAAGTCGGGTTACACGAATATTTCGCTCCAGCCCAAGCAGGTGCTGGAATATTTCCCTGACACCCCCAACAAGCATCACTTCTGCCGCCGGAACTCTTAGTGTATTTTGGATGTACTCACGCATTTGTCTGAGGTAAAGATCACCTTGTGGCCCTAATATGAAAATCTTGCTTACCAGATTTATACCAACGCGAGCGTCAGGAAGTGGTCTAGTAATCATTTCAGGACCTGGGGGAGGCGCGTCTCTTTGAATAATACCTGCGCTGCTTTGCACCCGTTCAATTTGAGACGTAAGAACCTGCTCCTGGGTGCTTAGATTCTCCACTATCAGTTCTGTATTATGCTCATGTAGATCCCCCGTAGCTGTTACCTTGATGTTAGGCTGTACACTAGTTTCCAAAGTCTGTTGAATAACTTGTGGAAGTTGCTGTCCAATATCCTCGACCGTTTGAATGGAAGCATTTAAGTGTAGCTTAGCCAACATCCCATCAATAGATTTGCGTTGGACAGAGGGTAGTAGCTCATTGCTATTCTTAGGAGTCTTGCGTTGCCAGATAAACTTGATAGGAATGAGCTTTTCTAAGAATGGATTTGTCTTTTTGCGTAACAGGCGCAACTTGTTTCGGTACCCTAAGAGCACTGTTCCTATAATTCTTTTAAGACCCTCGACATCAGCAGCAGTAGCACCTGTAGCTCTTAATTTCATTAAAGAAGCTTGACCATCCCTGATTGTTTTTATAACCTGTTCAATGTTTCGTTCAATACGACTAAGATATTTCTTATCGCCTTCTCGCCAATCTCCTACCGTTTGAGACCAATCTCTCTTTTCCATTTTCCCTGGGAGTTCAAAGAATCCCATTTCCTTGTGCGGAGCCCATTCAGAAACGTTAGCGACAAGATAAATCCAAGTTTTTTCCTCAAAAAGCCAATTCGCAAGAACCCTCCGATTACCTTTTGACCGAGATATTGCCATCTTCCTTTGATTAGGACTTAAAAGGGAACTGGCAAACTCTTTTTTGGAAAGTGGCTTGAGTCGTGTAGCTTTTTCAAGGGTATCAATAAAGCCTTGAGCGTTTCCTTTTAAAGCATTCTCAAGATCTTTTCTCAAAGGACTTTGTCGTGATAAAGGTTGTCCTTTTTTTTCCAAGTGCCAACACTCGTATGGTGTATCCTCGTTTGAAACTATCATGAACCAACCATATAAATGGTTGTAATTTTTCTCGATACTCTGTAACTCTGCCTTTGATTTATCTTTGAGTAGTGGTTCAACTTTGCTAAGTAGCTGCTTAATAGGGATGTTTCGTCGACGTTGTGGACCAATGATTCGGTAAAGCTGATTAGGCAAGCTCTTTGGCTTTGCTGGCTTGCCCTCTGGCGTCCATCTGCTTGGCGGTCTGTCTTGCTGAAACTGAAGGAATTTCTCGTTGATAGGTAATATTGCGGATTGCTTCCCTTCTTGCTGTACCACATGAGTCGACTCATGCGCCAACAACTCCTTTCCCTGCTGACTTCCAGGATTATATTCCCCCTGCCGAAAGAAAATATCCTGCCCTGTGGTAAACGCCTTCGCCTGTATGGACTGACTTAACCGATCTGCCTCAGCATTAGTATGCACCTTCACCCCACCAAAATCTTCTCCCATTGCAGGTTCTACTTTCGCTCGAAAAGCATTATCTAAAGGCGAACCTCCTCCCCTAGCACGATTTAAGAAAGTTTCAAAATCCGCTTGCACGTTAGGAACTGATGCCTTGACTGCTTGTCGAGTAATTCGCTGCCAAAATTCACTTTCCCCCTGACCTAGTTCTGTAGCATGAGAGGAATCTAAGTCTTCCTTACCCTTTTCTGGGATAGGTCTGAGATTGGCTTCCTCCTGCGCCTTGGCTTGTAGTGTATCCATCACATTGGCATTGAGCCGATCGAATGCCTTGCTGGAGTAGGCAGGGATTTCCTTCGAGGAGACTGACTGGGAATTCGGTTTGACCAAGTCAGGAAACGGATGGGGGCCAGTGAAGCCTTTAATTTTGGTAGCTGCTGGAGTCCAAGAAGAACTAGGTTTTTGGGTGTGAGTGTGAGTTGCCATATCTCACCTGCGTTGCCTGCGTCGAGCCTCGGTAATACCAAAATTATAAGTTTTCGCTCGTTGCTGTAACTTTAGCTGGCAATATCTCTTAATGTGACTTCTCCCGACGTTGATGCTACGCATACAACGCGGGCTTCCCCACACCTTGAAGAGTAGAGAGAACTTCCTTGGAGGTAAGATTGGTACAAGAACGAGTTATAACAATCCTACCTTTACGGCGTTTTATAGTGGGGAACAAGTCCAGCCCCACTCTCTTAATATTTACCGAACTTGAAATGTCGCGGTCTATTAAGAGCTTTAATTCTTGATCCCAATAACTTCTGATGCTTACATCAGTAAAGACCAATTCATCTTTGTATGGGAGCAGTTGAGAAGTATATTGTGGATTAACTGGAATTACTACAGCACCAGCTTTTTCAGCTTTGTACTTTAGTATCTCGAAAAACTGACCGAATCCAGCGTCAGCCCAGGATTTATTAAGACCTGACCTGGCAGATTGACCGTTAGGCAGATAATTTCCTTGTTCGTCTGTCTTTGGTTGATTCTTCCTGCTCAATCCTTTGAGATTGAGTTTTTCATGAAAGAAAGCTTTTTTACCCGTATCCAGTAATTTTTGGGCTGTATTATAAGCATGGTCTTTCCTGGAACGAGCTATTTTTTGATGAATTTTGGCTTCCCGTTTGGCTAAGAGTCTTCTAGCCTTACTACCTTTGTTTTTGTTGGCTTTACGCCTTGCTACTTTGGCTAATTTATTTTGAGACTTGCGAAATGACTTGAGAGCTTGTAACTTAAACCCTTCCGATATAGCTAGATAATCATCTTCATGCAGTACTGCATCCATTCCTAGGGAATTTTCCCAAGTTGGAATGATATCAGCTTTAAAATCAGGAACACTATCATCAAAAAGCCTCAGATTGATATACCAACCATCAGCCTTTTTGATTATTTGTACTGACTTAAGGATTGCACCACTAGGCAATGATCGATGATGTCGTATCTTAATTATGCCCATCTTAGGTAAGGCTAGATACAACCATTTTCCACCAACGGAACAAGAGTGTAACTTTGCCCCCTCAAAAACCATTGACCTGAAACGAGCCTCATTTTTGAATCTGGGTTTTCCGCTACGCTTACCTTTTGTGTCTCCAGCGATATAACGTTTAAATGCTAACTCTACTCTTTGACACACCTCTTGTAGAGTTTGAGAGGGAACAGAGGCAAAATCCAAGGATTCCCCACTCCAAGCAACTTCTACCAATTCCTTTTTTATGACAGGTAACTGCTTTTTTTGATTGTAGTAATCTGGTTTATCTTTTAATTCTGGTAAATGACAAACTAGAGGACATCTATCAATGTAGCTACGATTATACTCCCACCAATTAAATCTTTCTCCTAATTGTCGGTTATACCAATAGCGACAAATCCGAAGCCAGTCATTGAGTACTAGCTTTTGCTCTGTAGTGGGTCTTAGTCGATATTGATAGTTGTACAGCATAATCACTGTTGTTAAAATCAAGTACAGTAAATTTTATTGGAAAAAAGTATTTTGGAACGAGTCTTATTTTATTGCGTCTTGTGGTGGAGTTACTATCTCTATTTTAAAGAAATATATCGAGAATCAAGACACTCCTACTTAGTTCTGACTGGCATTCATGAGGGACTGACTGCGTGGGTTTCCCGCGCAGTTTAAATGCCCCGTCCAGACTTTCGTGCTATCGCACAGAAAGCTGGGCTTCTGCCAGATAAGCTAAAAGTAATTAGGATCTAACTGAGTACACTTTATTATTGTAAATATCCTGAGCAAATTTCTAAATCAAAATTTCTAAATCAAAATTTCTAAATCGTAATATGCAACTGCTCTCTAACTGGCACCAAGCCAATTACCAATATTTGCTGGCATCAGTAAAGCGAATTCGCCAGCTTTTAGAAGCTTATATTGCTTCGGCAGAAAACCCACTAGACTCCCCCGACACGGCACTCCCCCAGGACTCCGCTACGGAGTGCCCACTCGACTCAGAAACCTCAGCCCTACACCAAATCTGCACTCTCTTCAACCTCTCCCCCTTTGAGCGAGATATCCTCCTCTTGTGTTTGGGCTGTGAATTAGACCCCTATTTTCCCCTTCTCTGCGCCGAAGCCCAAGAAAACCCCGAACAAAATTACCCCACCTTGGGATTAGCCGTCTCTGCCTTGCTGGGAGGAAGTTGGAACGTTCTCTCGGCGCAAAACCCCTTGCAGCATTGGGGACTGATTGAAATTGGCACGGGACTGCTCCTGACTCAATCTCCCATCCGACTCGATCGCCGCATCCTCTGCTATCTCCTAGCCGAACCCTCCCTGGATGACCAACTAGCAGGGATAGTCCAGCAGCTACCCCATTCAGCTTCCATTACTCTCCCCCCCTCCCACCAAAAGCTCGCAGACCAGATGGTAGTCACTTGGTCTCAGGCATTCAGTCACTCTACCATGCCAGTGGTACAATTGTGCGGTTCAGAAGTTACTGCCAAAAGAGCGATCGCTGCTGTTGCCTGTGCTGCCATTGGATGTAAGTTGAATGTCATCTCTGGTGCTATTCTCCCCCGCCAACCCAACGAACTCAACCATTTGATGAGACGGTGGGAACGAGAAGCCCTCTTGACCAATAGCACCCTCTTACTCGATTACGATCGATTAAATCCAGGGGATGCTCTGGGAGAATTGGCCCTCTCCCAGTTCGTCGAGGGGTTAAGCACCCCGTTAATTATCAGCAGCCGAGAAAGATATAGTCTGCGCCAGCGACCCTCGATCGCCTTCGACGTTCCTCAGCCTACCTACAGCGAACAGTTAGACATCTGGCATTCTCACTTAGGCACAGCCGCCGCCGAACTCAACGGTGAAGTGGAGGCACTAGTCGCTCAGTTTAACCTCAACGCTGCTGCAATCCAAGTCGCCTGTCATCAAGTCAAAATTGATGGGAAAAATTCCCCATCCCCAATCCAAAATCAATTATGGGATTTGTGTCGCGTTCAAGCCCGCCCTCGCCTCGACGCTCTGGCTCAGCGTATTGAATCCGCTGCCACCTGGTCAGATTTGGTGCTACCAGAGCGAGAACGCCAGACTCTACAGGACATGGTTGCTCACCTGCGACAGCGGGCTAAGGTTTACGAGGAATGGGGCTTTGCTCGCAAGGAGAGTCGCGGATTGGGTATTAGTGCTCTCTTTTCTGGATCGAGCGGTACGGGGAAAACCATGGCAGCAGAAGTGCTGGCGAAGGAATTGCACCTGGACCTCTATCGCATCGATCTCAGTGCAGTAGTGAGTAAGTACATCGGCGAGACGGAGAAGAACCTGCGGCGCATATTTGAGGCCGCAGAAAGTGGAGGGGCAATTTTACTTTTCGACGAAGCTGATGCCCTCTTTAGCAAGCGCACTCAAGTCAGAGACAGCCACGACCGCCACGCCAATGTAGAAGTCAGCTACCTGCTCCAGCGCATGGAAGCCTATCAGGGTCTGGCAATTCTGACCACCAATCTCAAAGATGCCCTTGATAGTGCGTTTCTGCGTCGCATCCGCTTTGTGGTTCCCTTCCCCTTCCCAGATACAGCAGCGCGGACCGAAATTTGGCGGCGTATCTTCCCCCGTCAGACCCCCACTGAGGGACTAGACTTCAAGAAGCTGGGCAAACTGAATGTCGCTGGGGGAAACATCCGCAATATTGCCTTGAATGCTGCTGTTTTGGCCGCTGATGGGGGAAAGCCTGTGATGATGAAACACCTTCTCCAGGGGGCTAAAAGCGAATATCTGAAGTTAGAGCGATCGCTGAATGAATCGGAAACCAGAGGTTGGGTGTAAAGTATTCGTGAGCAGTCAATCCCCTCCTCGCTGTTGAACTACGTGAGTTAATTCGTGGGCCAATAAAGATTTACCCTCATTAGTATCGGGACTATATTTACCAGAGTTGAAATAGATATCTTGACCGTGGGTAAAAGCTTGAGCTTGAATGGATTGATTCATTTGTACGGCACTACTATCAGTGTGTACTTTTACATTACTAAAATCTGTCCCAAAACGAGGCTCCATAAAAGAACGCGCTTCGTCCGATAGGCTACTACCGCCACCTTGACTATTACTTAGTTGTTGTTCCAAACCTTCCATATTTGCAGTTGAACTGTTTCCAGAAGATTTAGTCTGTAATTCCTCTTCTTCTTCTTTTTCCTGACGCTGTATTTCGGGTTTCATTTGCATCTCTTCTTCTTCTTCTGGCGTTTCTTGACGCTGTACTAGGGGAGTAATAGCATTAGCTAGGGGTTTGGCTTGGGCTGTTTCCTCTTCTTTTTCTTCTTCTTCTTTTTCCTGACGTTGTATTTCGGGTTTCATCTGCATCTCTTCTTCCGCAGTTTCTTGACGTTGTACGGGTTGAGACATATTCATTACTTGGTCAGAAACTTTATCTGCTTCTTGTTCGTATTTGTCTCCTGGCTGTCCAATAGTTAATTTAGTTTGTATTGAGGGTTGATGATAGGAAATAGCGATTTTACTTAGGTTGTGTCCGTATTGTGTCAGCTTGGCTCTAGCTTGAAGATTGGGAGTAGATAGTTTACTATCTGACAATTTTTCGGGAGAATTGTCTCGTAATCGAGATTTTGTTTGTAAGTTAGAAGAGGTAGAGATTAAGCTCGAATTCAGTAATGGCTTTTCTACTTTGTAATCGAAGCTCATAAGTATTATTACCTCCAGTAAAATTTATAAATTTATCTGTAACGAAAAAAACTTGAATATCTATACCTTAATGTACTTAGTTTTTAGCTTAAAATTACCTGAATTAGACAGAATTTTAAAATAGTTTACTTTTTGTAGAGAAAATTCATTTTATTGCTAATGAAATTAGAAACGATCGCCGACAATTGGCAAGAATTAAATAAGAACTACTTGATGCAAGAATTAGCTAGGATTCAAAAAAAACTTTATGACAAAATAGCTAGTACAGAACAGCCGAGTATTAAAGCTCAAAGTTTTGATTTAGACGAGATAGAATTATCGAAACTTATTTCATCTTTTGCAGTTGAAATTATAAGCGATCGCTTTGACTTATCTCCTTTTGAAAAAGATATTTTATTACTTTGTGCGGGAATGGAATTAGACCGCGCTTGGGGGTTACTTTGCGGACAAGCACAAGGGAGCGATGCTACTAATTATCCTACTTTTAGCTTAGCTTTGTCAACCCTAGATTCCGCTCATTGGGACGCACTCACTCCTAATGCTCCTTTGCGCCATTGGCGATTAATCGAACTACAAAATAATAGTAATAGTTTGACTACTAAAGAGTTAGTTATCGACGAACAAATTTTGCATTACTTATTAGGAATTAGACATTTAGATGAAAGATTGACTGGATTATTAGATTTAGTTACTAACACTCCTAGTCTAGTTCCATCTCATCAAAAGATTGTGGATAAGTTAGCCCAAATTTGGTTGCAAACAGCAGGAATTCCGATTATTAATCTCTATGGTCAAGACAGTTCTAGTAAAAAAGCGATCGCTGCTGCTATTAGCGAAAAATTACAACTCGATCTTTATACAATTTCTGCGGAAATACTACCGAGCGATACCAGTCAATTATACTTATTCAAATGCTTATTAGAAAGAGATTGGCTGCTCAATCAAAGTGCTTTTTTTCTGGACTGTGATTACTGGGAAAATAACGAGCGCAGTAAAGATATTCTCGTATCTTTATTACTAGATAATCTTCGTTGTCCCTTGACTATTTCTAGTCAAGAACGTCGTCGCGAAAGACATAAATCTCTAATTACTGTTGAAGTAAAAAAACCCACTACTCAAGAACAAAGATTGTTATGGTCAGAGTCTTTAGGAGATATCATTCCCGAATATAATGGAAAGATTGACACTTTAGTCTCTTACTTTAATCTTAATTTACCTGCAATTGAAAGTGTATGTTTGCAGTTAAAAAGTACAGAAAATAACGGTTATAATCACAGCGATCTTAACGATCGATTATGGCAGATGTGCCGTACCCAAGCCCGTCCTCACTTAGAACAATTGGCACAAAGAATTGACTCTAATGTTACTTGGGAAGATTTAATTTTACCAGAATCAGAGTTAAATATATTGCGGGAATTAGCGACTCATGTTCGTCATAAAGAGAAAGTATATCATCACTGGGGATTTGCCCAGAAAAATGCTAGAGGTTTAGGTATTAGTGCTTTATTTGCTGGTGCTAGTGGTACAGGAAAAACTTTAGCAGCAGAGGTATTAGGGAATGAATTACAGTTAGATGTTTATCGTATTGATTTAAGTGCTGTTGTGAGTAAATATATTGGGGAAACAGAAAAAAATCTCAAAAAAATATTTGATGCAGCAGAAGGTTGTGGGGCGATTCTTTTATTCGATGAAGCTGATGCTTTATTTGGTAAAAGATCGGAAGTAAAAGATAGCCATGACCGCTATGCAAATATGGAAGTAAGTTATCTCTTACAAAGAATAGAATCTTATCAAGGATTAGCAATTTTAACTACAAATTTAAAAGACGATCTCGATCGCGCTTTTTTACGTCGTATTCGTTTTATTGCCCAGTTTCCTTTTCCTGATTTTAGTCAGCGATCGGCAATTTGGCAACGTATTTTTCCTCTTAATACTCCTACTCAAGATTTAAATTTTGAGAAGTTAGCTAAATTAAATGTTGCTGGAGGGAACATTCGTAATATTGCGATTAATGCTGCTTTTTTGGCTGCAAATAGTCAAGAGTCAGTTCAAATGAAGCATATCTTACAAGCTGCTCAAAGTGAATATTCTAAGTTAGAAAAACCTTTAACTGATAATGAAGTCAAAGGGTGGATTTAAGTAACTAAGAATTCTATTCTATAACCCGAAAGGATTTTTTATGATTGTTTTTTGTGTTTCAGATTCTTCTAGTTTAGGGCGTTCTTTTACTTTAACTCTTAACGTTCTTGGTTGAATATTATTACTATGCGTATCGGATGCTGTTATAGTACATGACTGGCTTTCTCCTTCTGGTACTGTAAGATATTTTGTACCAGAATTACCTAGAGTTTCCCCAATGCAGTCGATAGTAACATTGACATCTTTTCCTGTAACTAACCAACTAATTGTAATTGGCTTATCTGGTTCTACTACTATAGGACTGGTACTTCTACCATTGATCTTAAAATAATTTAGTTTAATTGGTGTTTGCACTGTGATGGGTTCTTGGATAGCAAATCGTTTTGTTTCTTTATCTATTCGTCCATCATCATCATATTGTAGCTCAATCCCTAAAGTGTATTCTCCATCGGCAAGTTTAGGAATATTAAGTGTACACAAATAGCGATCGCTAACACTTCTAGAACAAAATTCACCAATATTTTGTTGAGATATAATAGGCATTTTTTGCCGTTCGTTATTAATTAGCAAAAGCATCTTATCTTCTCCTGTAAAATGCTTTATATTAGACACCTCAAAAGTAAATTTTATTCGGTCTGTTGGTTTATATTTCCTGGAAGATGTTTTTAAAGGTTCAAATACTTTTAGAATAGGTTTTTCTAAGATAGCTATGGGTTCAGTCTCCCTTTCAATAGTTCCTCCTTTATTGGTAATAGCTCTCAGCTTAAAAGTATATTGTTTAATATCTTTAGTATGACGAAATATAACATTAGAGCAACTAATGATATTATTATTTATTCGGCAATTATTAGGTAGATTATCTTGATTAATTTGAATACAGTTACCGTTGCTAGGTTTGTCACTAAAAGAATAACATTGAGTATTAATATGATTTGCTCCTAGCTCACTATCAAAGATAATCATTTTATCTATAGTTTCAGGATTTTCTACCGTCCAATCAACAGCAATACTTTTCCCATAGGGATATTCAGTTCTTTCTGGTTTTAGCGTAATTGTCGCCTCGGGCTTTGGTTTGAAAAAGAGCCACCATATTCCCCAGGCACAACCACCGATAAAACCTAGAGCCAAAACAAATAATAATACTAATTGCCATAAAGGACGAGATCGCCAAAATAAACTAGTTTTGAGCGGTAAATTTTGAGGTAAAGTATAGTTGTTTCGATCTATTAAATCAACTTGAAAATTAAATTGCTTGGTTGTTAATAAAGGTCTTTTTTGTTTAGAGTCAGGCTTGACTTCTAACTTTACTTCGACAGTTTTATTAGGAGGAATTCGCACAGAAGATGGTTCTAAAAAGTATTCACAGCATTCATCTTCATCACTACTTTGAACTTTAGGATTAATTATACGAAACGTATTTCCTTGATTAGTTAAAATTATTTTATACTGACCTTTCTTATAACTAACTTTATTCAGAATAGTTTGTAATTCCGCTTGTAAAAGATATTGAGGCGGAATGTTTAAATAAACTATTTTCTTGCTAAAAAGATCGGGAGAGTTAAGAGAATGCAGTTGAATTTCTGGTTTATAGTTACCAGCCACGGTATCAGCAGGAGGATGGATACTAAGGTAAATAATTTTGCCTGTCTCTCCAGCTTTCTCTCCAGGGAGCAAGTTTAGTGCATCCATTCCGTCAATAGCTCCTTCTCGTTCGATAGCTTCAGGATAACGAATCCTATACCAAGCATCTTCTAAGTCGCTACTAATACGAAAGTTATCTACTCTATTAGAACGATTATGAACATCAATTTCTAGATTTAAAGGTATTCCTGGAGATAAAGTAATTGGTTGAGTAGAATTACTGGCAGGAGTTATGTCAAAACTAAACGGGATTGGTTGAGGTTTGAATGTGGGAAGTATTGTTAATTGACGACGCTTCGGCTGAAAATAACGAAAATAGTCAGAGCGGAGAAATTCAATTTTTAAGTCGTAATCATAAGTATCTGAAGTAGCGTCAGGAGGAATGTCCCAAAGAAATTCTATTTCTTGATATTGTTGATAGCCTAGACTAATTTTATAACTATGCTTTTTACACCACTGTTGTAATTCAGGGTTTAAGTCTAAGGAAACTTCTAATCTTACTCCTGTTTCATGTTTTTGATTCGTAATATTTACCCTAGTTGTTACCCTAGTTGTACTGTTTCTATCAGGTTTAATTTCTTCCCCGTCTGGAGGGAAGATACTAATATAAAGTCCATTTTCTTGAAAACTCATCTTAAGTTAGAGGATTAGGCTTAAATTTAAGAATTTATGGAGTGAGATTGAAAATATCTAATCTCACCCGACTATCTTGACTGCCACTCAGAATTAGCAATCTGTTATGAGAACTAGTTTTTTGATGAATGAGATCGATACTGGTAATTTGTTGAGGATAGTTGCCGATGGTTTTTACGAAGTTCAAATTCACAGAATTAACATCTGCTATAAATGACCAAATATTAATTTTTCCCTCGGTATCTCCTGTTACTAAATAATATTTATTTTGTTTGTATTTAGTTAAAGCGATCGCATTAATCCCCCTGTCTTTTGCTCCTTCATTACTATAAAGAGGCTCATCACACTCTCCCTGAAGACACTTATTAAAATTCCAAATTTGCATTAATCCTCGATTGTCTGTACTAATTAAGATATTATTTTCGGTAATTTTAAGTCCCGTAATTTGGTCAGCGTCTTTATCATATACAGGATGGAGATTAAGACTTTTATATCTGCTCTTACCATTTAGATTAACTAGAAAAATTTTATTAGACTGACCTCCAGCTATGATGTTTTTATTGTCTGGAGTTAAGGTGAGAACATGAATTGATATATTCTGGGGGATTAAATCCTGGGAACTATTATTCTCTATATTTAATTGTAATAATTTTGTGCCTCGTCCCCAAAAAATTGTCTTAAAATCTGAAGTAGTAATATCTAAAATCCGATTTGATGAATATCGATCGTCTATAATTATTGTCTTTTCTTCCGTCAGAACGTTTAACTTAATAGCTTTACCGCTATCGAACCCTAAAAAAGCAAACTTTCCTGACACATTACGATCGGAACGAAACTTAACCACATTAACCCGATCGGATTTACCAGTTTCTTTCTTGTTATCCCATAATACATTTTCATGCTGCAAACAAAATCTTTGCCATTGTAACCATTTACAAAAAACACGATCTGGGGTTGCCTTCCACTTGCGGACAGTCCCATCTTTTGAACCACTTAAAATGGGATTAATATCACTACTAAATGTTACAGAATTAACTCGATCGCTGTGTCCCGTGATAGATAGTAACCATAAGATAATTACTAAGGCGATCGCGCTAAATCCCAATTGCAACCATAATGGTAATAATGGATGTACCCATAACTCTACATTTTGGCTACTAGGTTCAGTAGTATTTAAACGCAGATCGCTAAGGGAAGGAGTAATTTTCAAAGGATATTTGCGCTTTAAACCCCACCAATGGCGTTTTTTAGTAGCTTCTAGTTTGAGATTTAGAGTTTCTCCTGGTTTAGCTTCTCCATAAGGAGGAATTACTTTACAGTCGCACTTTGACTCTTCTACAGCAATAGTGATATGGTTCTGAGCGACATTACTGACATTTTTGAATTCTAATTGATAAGTTGCTGGTTTAATCTGGAATTGAGGTAGCCAAGAAGCCTTACTAGGTAAAACATGGTACTCAGGAGTAATAGAGAAAAAAACTGTGCCTATGGGTAAAATGTCAATTTTTCCTTCTTTAGTTTTACCCCGTTCTTCATTGTTGACATAGGCTTTAATCGTAAAAGGATAAATTCCGCAAGGAGTGTATTTAACAATGGGTGGTTGACAAGTAAAAGTTGTTTCCCCTTCCCTTCCTGCGCCAATTAATAACCTTCTCTCAGTTCCCCTTTCTAACCAGCGAGATTCTAAACCGATTAATCTCAGCACAACATCTACTTGATAATGATTAGGATTACTGACACGGACAGGAATATCTAAAATCTTACGGGGATAGATAGCAAAAGAATTGACAGGGAGATCGACTTTTAACAGTTTAGGAGGCACTGAAGAAACAAGCAACCTTAAACTATGAAAGATAATATCTGGTAACTCTAAAGAAGAAACTTTTACTGTTACATTAATTAAATCCATTCCCAAGATAGGTGCTGTCAGAATCGTAACGCTAAACTTAGTGATATCTCCTGATGGGATACGGCTAAGTTTAGGTTCAAGACTATACCAACTATCTCCAATATTGGGGTCAGCACCAGCAGCAGTAAGATTGACCTTAAACGAAGCAAAGTCATTACTTAAATTCTCAACCGTTACCTCAAAGGAAACAGGAGAATTGCTAAAGTGTAAAGCTGTAGTGGAGATGGTACTACCAATATTAGGCATGATCGAAGCAAATGAAGGTTCAATGATAGCAGTCAGAATTTGCCATCTGTAATAACAATTTATAAGTTCCAGGGAAAACAGCTAACCAAAATATGTAAAATTTAATTACGTCTAGTATGAATTAAAATTAGCCTTGCTAAATCAAGGTTTTCACAAATTGTGTGAAAAAACTATTCTGATAATTTCAACGAAACCGCGAGCTTTCAGAGTCTAATTCACATCAAGCGTTAATTGTTATGTTGTAACGCTCTAAATTTTACTAGACATACTTTGTTGAATTTATAAAGGAAAAATAAGCGTGGAATGCTGTCGTCCAAATCCTCCCTGTTTATATTTTTGTCGTCTTGATGGACGTTTAATTAAAGGAAAGGGAGTTATTGTTAATCCCGAAACAGGTTGGGAATACGAAGTTTTAGAAACTTTAGCGATTGGAGGGATGAGTACCTCTTATCTAGTTTACAGTTACTACCATCACAAGCTAGCAGTTCTTAAAGAGATTAGCACCGAACTAGCTAAAAAAGCCAAAGCAAGAGAGATGTTTCAACGAGAAGCCAGAATTCTTAGTTCTCTGGAACATTCTGGTATTCCCAGATATTATGATTTTTTTTATACCAGTGAACGTTATTCTCTAGTAATGGAGTTAATTCACGGTCAAAATTTGGAGCAAATTCAAACTTATACTACCTTACAAGTAATTGATTGGATGATAGAATTATGCGATATTCTCAGATACCTCCAGAATCTCCAAGAACCTGTAATTCATCGGGATATTAAACCCGCAAATCTCATCCTCAGATATAATCCTCGTCAGATTGTTTTAATTGATTTTGGTGCAGTAAAAGAAGCCACTACTCCCCCAGGTACTCGGATTGCTACTCCTGGTTTTGGCGCACCAGAACAAAGTACGGGAAACCCCTGTATTCAATCAGATTTTTATGCTCTCGGTGCAACCTTAATTTATTTTGTAACCAAACGACTTCCTACTCACTTCTACGATCTCCATCAAAAAAGGTTTGTTGGTTTAGAAGCAATTGGAATTCCCAAACCACTAGTAGAAGTAGTTGAGAAATTAACCGAATTTGCTCCTAAAAATCGACCCCAAACCGCGATCGCAGTTAAAGAATTATTGCAACAAGCTAAAAGTAGTCTGATGTAGCCATATTCTTAATTTTAAAGCTTGGTAATAGAGAAAATAAGACAATGAAACCGCAAGAATTAATCCAACGCTATAATTCAGGTCAAAGAGATTTTACAGGAATTAATTTAGATTATACTAATTTAGAGCAAATCAACTTAGAAGGAGCTAACTTGACTAATGCTAGTTTCCGACAAGCCAATTTACAAAAAGCGAATTTTAAAGAAGCTAATTTGACAAAAGCTAATTTAGAAGATGCCGACTTGAGAAATTCTAATTTAACCAAAACTATGCTCCATGATGCAATTTTAAGTGGTGCAAGTTTAACCCAAGCTAATTTACAAGAAGCTATTTTAACTAACAGTAATTTAGAAGATACTGATTTAGCCAAAGCCAATTTAACAAAAGCTAATTTGATTGGCTCTAATTTGAATCGCACTATTTTACAAGATGCTATTACCCACGATGCTCAATTTAAAGCTCCAGAAAAACTGGTAGAAAAACAACCAAAAAAATCAGACAAAATAGCAGAACTAAGTCCCAAGAAATCAAAAGAAAAGAGACAGAAGAAAGAAGATAAATCAGAAAAAGTTGGAGAAAAAAAATCACAAAATGAGCAAGATAAACCAGAAAAAAATATAGAAAATAAGTCCGATCGTTTAGCAGAAAATCAAAAAGACAATTCAGAACAATCAGAAAAGGAAGCTATACAAGAAACTGAGAAAAAAGACGAGTAAGATAAAATATTTTAATTTTTAAGATAGGCGATCGCTACAGTTAATAATGATATCGGCAAGCAAGAATTATAATTCCAGCTTCTAGCACTCGATCGACTAGATAGTTGCACAAAAATTTTAATTTTATGTTTACTGACTGCAAAATGGTCTCCCTGGAGTGCAAAGATCGATAATGTCATCTCTTTGCTCAGAGGAATGTGGAACCTCTTCGATAGGAGGATGCTCTTGTAAATATTTCTCAAAATTCAGCAAAAATTTTCCCGAACCTGCGCTTCTAGATAGAGGACTACTTCCCTCTTTTTGTCCTACAGAAAATAACTCGTTAGCCACTTGCTTAGGATCGTCTTTGGATTCTAGTGTAATTAGAATGCCATCCGCTCTACAAGTCAAATTGCGATTAGCAACGCAGATAATATTGTAACCGTTGCTCAGACCAGTTGTAATATACCTGAGATTTTTTTGATTTTGGTGGTATTGGAAGCGTCTAGATACCTCCTCGCAACGTTTTCTAGGATTCCACTGTGACCCGAAGTATTTGCTCCGCCAGACAATCATAGCAATTCGTTTTTGAGGCGTATACACAACTGTAGTTGGTTCCCCATTGACCTCTTCACAGCGATATTGATTGGTTGAAGAGGAAGTTTGGGCTGAAGTGAGTTCGGCTAAGGCAAGAATGCCTCCTAAGATAGTAGCCATTGCTAGACTAAGTTGAACTAGTGGTAGATTTTTCACGATCTATACTCCTCCTATTCGCTACAAAAAGGTCCAGGGCAAAGGCAAATAACACCTTCGGGACATTCTGGTTGAGACTCTAAGTCTCCAACTGTTGGTGTAATGTTTTTTTGTGTAGCTATGTTAATAATTTGTCTAGCCCAATTTTCCCAGTTTACCGGACCAGTCACTTGTTTAGCCGAGTCTATTGCCTGTTGCCATTGTTGTTTAACCAGTGCTCGTTCAGCCAATTGAATCAGAGGTAAATTTTTCTGATATTCTTCTTCCCATTCCTGAGAACGCTTTGTGGCTTCTTGTTTCACTGGACTGGTGGCAGGAATTAAGTCGATCATCTTTAAAGCTCCCGAAAGATTAGCCTCTTTCTGGTAAACTTCTGTCGCTTTCTTTAATATCCCGACAGACCGAACATTAATATATTTCTGAGCTCTGTTATAGCGAGAACTATCTTGAGGAATTTTTTGGGCAATTTCTATCGGGTGAGAAAACTCAGCTTCTGCTTCTAGTGCTTGAGCTGCTACTGTAAGGCATTTCTCAATCAGTTCTATTTCTCTAGGAGAAGCAATTGACGAGGCTGGATTAAAGCAGTCTTCATACTTTTTCTGGACAGTTGCTGTCCTTTGCTTAGAAAAGTAGTATACTCCACTTCCCACTACTATGATTAAGATTAGAACAACCAAGCCTAACAGTTTGGTCTTTAGTTGAAGCAAGGAAAGAAGGCGTAATTTAATATCAACTCTACTTAACATTGTAATTCTTCAAGGTTGGATTGAGAAATTCTCGTCACAAGATTCAAAGTAGAATGAGGGTAGGTGAGGCTATCTTGTGACCGCGGAATGCGGTCAGCGCAGGCTCCGTCATTTTACGGTGGAGTAACGCTGACTCTATGCAGATTTGAGTTGCTGGTAGGTGATTGAGATGTCTTTGAAACGACTTGTGAGTACAGCAGTTCTGACTTCAGCCCTAATGTTAACTGTAATCTCAGCCGAAGCTAACCTCGGAGCGGCTATTTACCACTCTAACGGGCAGAAAGTCTGGAACGGTAAACCTGGATGGCCTATTTACCACTCTAACGGGCAGAAAGCCTGGAACGGTAAACCTGGATGGTCTTGTTATTATCCTAATGGTCAAATTCAAACCTCCGACTGTAATGGTACGCGGGTCCATCTAGGTTCATTTATCTACTTAACCGTGACTAAAGAAAAGGCTTACTTAGAAGTTGGTGGAACGACCTACAATCTTCTTAATAGATCGCCTCCGACCCTGATACCAAAGCCTTCCTCTCCTTCAGATGGAAGTACAACCCTCTTCAACTTCTTTTCCAAGAATTTCCTGTTCAAGAATAATTGCCGGTATCCAGTTCGTCTCGCCATCCACTATAGAAAAATTAATGGAGAATGGACAACAGAAGGATGGTGGAATATCGCTCCATTTAAAGAGACGTATTTAGCTTCTAAGGGAACAAGATTAACAACAAACAATAGTATTTGGTATTACTACGCCGAAACAACTGATGGTTCTAGAAGATACTGGAAAGGGGATTATTCTATTAAATTCTCCAGAACCTTTTTAGGATCGTCCTTTGAATCAATATTACCTATGAAGAAAATGCAAGACAACGAAGATGATAATAATTGGTCAATTTCTTGTTGGTAGAATGTTTCAGAGAGTTTGTGTTTTCAAAACCACCATCAGTAAAATAATCTTTTTTAGTACATTAATACTGGTTGTTTGGTGGAATTGGCAGTTTCTGGCTAATCATGTTTCAGAAGCAGAATTGGAAGAATTAGCCCAAGCGGTTACTGTACGAGTGTTTTCAGAAGACAATTCTCTTGGCAGGGGAGGGTCAGGAGTCTTAATTCGCCGTGAGGGTAAGCAATACACAGTTGTTACCAATCATCATGTCCTGAGCAATAGTTCTCTGCACTATCAAGTTCAGACTACTAATGGTAGTTTCTATCCAGCGGAAATTCTCGCTTTTTCTAAGAGTGAAAACGATCTAGCATTGTTAACTTTTGATAGTCCTGATCGCAGTTACAGGGTATTATCTTTACAAGCAGAAGTGAGAGGCAAGATAGGGGATTCAATCTTAGTTGGCGGATTTCCCTTCAACGATAATCTCACTCAATCGCCAAAATGTTTATTAACTCAAGGAGAAATTGTCATGATTCTCCCTAGGGCATTAGTTGGAGGCTATCAAATCGGCTACACAAATGTTCTGAGAAATGGGATGAGTGGAGGGCCATTACTCAACCAGGATGGGGAACTGATAGGAATTCATGGCTTGGGAAAAAACCCTATATTTGGTAATCCCTATGTCTTTAAGGATGGCTCTAGTGTCTCAGAGGCAGAATGGCAAAAAATGAATCGGTTAAGTTGGGGAATCCCCGTGCAGTATATGATTCAGGATTTTCAGAGTTAAATCTCAAAAGAAAGTCAAATTCCCTCCTAGTAGTCTGTCAATTTTGAATTGATGGGTTGAGATCAGCAGGGTGAGCAGAGGAAGCAGGGGAGGCAGGGGGAGAGATTGAGCGAGATTTATCCCTCAAAACAATCTTGACGCACCACTAGAGTACTGAAGGTTATTTTATTCAAGTATATCGAGGTTGGCTCGATCGACAAGATGATGGATCTTTAAGAGTATCAGGTACTTATTCTCAGAATGGAGGAACTTGGAAGTGGGGATGGTACGGTAGGGCTATAGATGTTCAGCAGTAACTCGATCGACTTTTAACTACTGGACTTTCATGGGAAGGTTAGTTAGCTTCTCCCATTAGGATAAAGGCAGCCCAATCTTTAGGAGCGGGGTATTTTTGTCTTGTTTTTAACATCGCATTACGTAAAGCCTGCGCTTTATCTCCAGTTTGTTGCCACTGACGATAAAATTCTGTCATCAATTCTGCTGTTGGTGCATCAGGAACTGACCAGAGAGAGGTAATAATACTCGATGTACCTGCAATCATGAAAGCACGGGAAAGACCCACTAATCCATCTTCACTAATATCTCCTTTGCCCGTATCACAAGCACTCAAAACCACCAATTCTGCATTAAGTTGTAAATTACTAATTTCGCTGGCTTTGAGTAATCCATCATCTTCATCTGTGGGTGCCAGAGCAATCCAACTAGCTCTAGCATAAACATCATCATACTTACCATGAGTTGCTAGGTGTATCAGGCGAGATTGTTCTATCTTTTCTTTGACCAAGGATTCCGTTGCTGTTTCACCAATCAAGGCTGTGGTTCTTAGAACTTGAGCTACCTCGTGCGCTTCTTGTTCTGCTGCTGGTAAAGATGGTAATAGGGTTGGTTTCGGAGGTTCCCATAGTTCTGCGGGAACTTGAGGCATAGTGGGATTACCCACCACCAATACATTCTGAGCTTGATTCCCGCCTCTACGGCGTAACTTATAAGTCAAATCTAGGGTTTGAATCGATGGTGCATTTAAGATAGTATGTTGGTCAATCAGGTATTTTCCCTTGGCATCTTGTAAAACAGGAAAAGGTGTAAAGAACAAACTATCTTGAGGAATTAGAATAATCCGCTCATTAGGATTATTGGGAAGTAAATCTGCAATAGGTTGAATAAGAATTTGATGTAATTTTTGTAATGCTTGCTTTTGTTTTGTTGTGGCTTGATTTTGAGCGGTTGTAGGTTCAGAGCTAGTAAATAAACTTCCACGTCCTTTAACTCCAATCGATTCCCGACTGGCAGCAACCAAATTAGTCAAAGAGGTATTATCTTTTTGCCATAAAGGTTTAAGGTCTTGACGGCGGAAGATAATTTCTCCTGTTGGTTTAATTACCCAAATATAGAGTTCAGAATCTTTAATCTGTTCTTGTCCCAAGACCTTAAATGAGTCTTTAATTACGGTGTATTCAACCAAGGTTGCTTGATGTTCTTGAGCAATTCGTTGTATATCCTGCAATGTTAAAGGAACAGATTGAGTTTCCTTAGTTTCATTCAGGTGCTGACCTAATAATTTTTCTAATACTTGTGTTCGACCTCGCTCACTAATTTCTAAAGCTCGATCGGGTTGATTTTGAGCAATAAAAATCTGTTGTAAAAAGCGATAAATTAAAGCAAAACGAGTTAAAATATGGACTGTTGTTTCGTCAAAGGTTTGTGCGGATTCAGCCAAATCAAGAGCAGCAAATAAACTTTTTTGGGCTTCAAGTAATTTACCCGCTTTCAACTGAGCAATTCCTAGGTTATAAGTCAACAAGCTTAAAGTATTTAAAGTATATTGAGTATATCGATCACTTTCTGATTGATTTTGTTCAATTAATAAACGTTGCTTAAAGTAATCAATAGCTTTTTCATAGTTATCTAAAGCTGCATAACTAATCCCCAATCGAGTTGAAATTTCCTTTTCACTGGTTATATTACTGCTTTCTAGACTGTAGACTTCTTCTTCTTGCCATTCTGCTTGAAAATCTTGACTTGACCATCGTTCTAGCTGTTTATCCAATGCTTCTATGGCATTCTTACGCTGTTGAATCTCTTCTTTGACTGCCTTGTTAATTATTAAACTTTGTTGAAGGTAATCAACTGCTTGCTGATAGTCACCTCGATCGTGATAAAAATAGCCTAAGTTAATTAATGCACCTGCTTCCGCTTGCTGATTGTTACTTTCTTTAGCCACGCTCAAACTCTTTTGTAAGTAATCAATAGCTTGCCGATTATTACCTAAATAACTGTTAGCAATTCCTAAGATACCTAAAGTAGCACTTTCTCCTTCAAGATCTTGGATTTCTCGATAAATATTCAAGGCTTGTTCTGCTGTCAACTTAGCGATAGACGGCAAATATAATTGGGAAAATGCTTCTAGATATAATTTATATGCTGCAATTTGACGATAATTCAATTGGTTACTTTCGCTGATTTTAAGATGATATTTATGAAGTAACCATAATCTAGAACTAGAAATACTAAGAAACCATTGGCTAATTTTTGGATAATTATCATCATAAAAAATATCTCCTTCTTGTTGAAAACCATGAAAACTACCATGGTCTTTTTGACCAGGAGCAAAAATATACTGATACCATGCCCCTTTGTGTCGCTTTTCTTCTAACTCTTCTCGAAACATATAATCATAATAATAAGGAGGAAAATCAGATTCAGATGTCCACAAATCATAGTTGAAGTTTCCCAATCTATAATCAGTATCATGTAAATAGCCTACAGTTTTAAGCACACCAGTATTATTTTGTATACTTTTATATTCAATTAATGCTTGTTGAAATAACTCTTTAGCTGCTTGAAATTGACTTTGATAATACTGCTGTAAGCCTTGCTGAAAAAGTTCGTCCGCTTCGGTTTTAAGTAGATTAAGTTTTGTTGGGTCAGTCGAAGTTACAGTTAAAGTATATGGTTTAAAAGACAGTTGTTTTGGGATTTGACCAGACCTAATCAGAGGATCGGACCTCATCATAGATGCCCAATCTACTCCGACTTGAATTTGATAAGTTGCAGTTTTTGGTAAAGTAACTATCAATTTAGGGTTATTAGTCTCAGCTACAATATTGGAACGATCGACTAAAATATTGGAATCATCACGGCTATAAATACTTATATTCGGTTCAAAATTATAATCAGTTAACTCAATAATAATTGTTTCTCCTGCATTTCCTGACAGCAAATGTTTTTGCAATTCATTGGTACTACTATGTATCTGAGGATTATCTTGAACTGATAGAGGAGGTTTGCTAATTGCTAAAGTATAGGAAATATCTTCTGGATGGTCGCAAGTACTATTATCTCGATCGGTAAGATTAACTCTATAATCACCATCAGTTGATAAAGTTATCGCCTTCTGCCAGCGCATTTCATCAATTGGGGAAAAAAGCTTTTTATTATTGGGACCTAGTAAAGTTACTTTCGGTTCATTGCACTGAGTGAACTGACTGATATTAAGATCGAGTACTAATTTTTCACCTTCTCTTCCTTCCCGCAAAATAATCGAGGTTTTACTATCATCAGATAGATTTCCATATAGCTGCGAAGTACCTCCACTGCCTAATGATTGTAAGTTAAAAACTTGAATCTTTTCCTCACGAGTCAAATCTTCTACAGAATCTTCTATAGAGTCTTCTACCATATCTTCTAGCAAATCAAGTAAGTCTAAAGCAATAAGATTTTCTGCACTTGCCTGTTTCTGGAAAAATCTGTCTGAACCGAGAGGGAAATTAGCAAGAGTAAGGCTAACTATTAATGTTAAGCCAGTCGCCATTTTTACCAGTTTGAAGCGTTTCATTTTCTTTCCTCCATTAAATTTCTTGCCAAAATTTAACCAAGGAGGCTCTGTTTTTAATTAACTTAGCTCTAACTAAGATATTGCACCTAATATGTAATCTATCTGTCATATTAGGGAAAGAGGCAAAAAATTGATTATCAAGCCTAAAATATTCAGTTTCTTTGTACTAGTGCAAGAGGTGAGTCTAACTCACACTATCTTGACATCTTAATTATCACGCGATTTCACCAAAATATATCGTAGATAGTCGTAAAAATTAATGATTTCTGATATGATAACCAGGTTTTTTATATTAAAAAGGGTAGTGTTGCGACAAACTATATTAAAGCATCCTACAGGATCGGCGATCGCACTATTAAACTAATTCTAATGTCATCATTTATCCACCGACTTGGGGATTGGATAATGTTCCAGAAACGCCAAAAGGAGTTTGGGATAAGTGATGAGTAGGGTGCGTTAGGCACTTGTTTGTCAAGATAAGGAACATTTTGTTCTTTTGCACCGAAGAAGCACCGTTATCGTGTGGTTTTGTGCGTTACGCTGTCGCTAACGCACCCTACAAAATAGGCGATCGCACTGAATTCAAGCTATCAGCGATCGCTCATTCACCTCCAGTTTTTTTAATCAAGAGTAGCGATCGCTTGACGATCAAGACGGTTGCTACAAAACAATACTAGCGTGCAGCAAAAGCGGCGATCGCACTTTTGACTTCCGCGTAGTAGTCTGTCAAGATTCATTTGATGGATGCGAGAAAAGTTTGGAATTCGGAGTTAGAAGTTAGGAGTTAGAAAATTTAACCCTCATTTCTAACTTGAAGAAGTAGTAGCGGTACTAGTTAGATTGCAGACGAATCACTTTGAATCCTTCAGGATCACTCAAAGGAATATAAATATAACCTAGTCGATCAATTTCAAACATATTTGATGCTGCGACTTGCGATTCTATTGGTAATATTTCTTGATTAACTTTATCAAATAGAGGAAATCCTTGCTCATCAATTTCATTTAAAGACTGAAATTTCTGCAACTTTTCTTCTGAATTATAAATCAATAGAGTACCAGCTTGATTATTCTTTTCCCCTGTATAGAAATAAAAATTTGACTCTATATCAACACTAATCAAACGGGGGATAACCTCTTGAAATTGAAGCTGTTGTTTGGGAATTTGGAATGTGATTTTTTGAAGTTTATTGCCTGAAGTATCATAGTGATCTACTTCTAGAATAACCATATTATCGATTATTTCTGCTTTACTACCAATAAAAATATGTCGATCTTCTTTCCTAACAACAAGTCCATCAATATCTTGTTTCCATTCTAATTTCCCTTGAGCAGATAAACGGGCTATTTCACTATCAAGGCGCGGATAAATATTTCCTTCTGCATCAATACCTGCTAAGTTATGTAAAAATTGAATGTCACATTCTATAATGTCCCGATGATCGTTAATTAAATTGCGTTTAACTAAAATAATTCTTTCACCAGCAGCCTCATCTAAAAAATGACTATAATATACTTCCTGAGAACTAGTAATCGTTAATTGACTCGGCGATTCTTCCCATTTATAAACCGAATCTATCTCTCCATTAGAAACATTGAAACTCGCTAATCCTTGTTGAGGATAACGAGTAGGTAAGTAAAGTGAATTTCGGTCGGGAGCAATTAAATACTCAAATTTACCAGCTAAATTATCAAAATCTAAATCTTGATAATTAAGGGGAGCTTTTTTACTCCAGATTTCATGACCTTGTGAATCAACTCGGCGCAGTCGATGAAATAATTCTTGTTGGTTTGTTTCTAAAACTTCTAACAGATAAATACCACCCTGGTGATCGGGACGAAAATCGATAATCTGCCATCTTCCTATATTGTTACGATCGAGATTAATATCAAATTGATGACTAAGATGTCCTTGAGAATTGAAACGCATTAATCTATATTTTCTTTCAGATGGTTGAACCATTTGAGGAATGTCAAACATGACGTATAAATTCCGATCTCGATCGAGACATATGGCGTACAATGGTCTTACTTTGCGTTTTGATTGACCAGTGAAAATCCGCTTTCTAAAAATTAGACAATGTTAGACATTATCTGCTTATTAGTTCCTGCTTCATCGATGGACTTCGGAGTCTTCATCTCCACAGGCATGACTTCGGGTTCAGCTAACCCTAGTAAATTTAAACTAGCTGAATAGTCTCTGTCGGCTATCCAATCACAATTATTATTCTCGCATTGATAAACTCTTACAGATAATGGCAGTTTATCTTTTTTATGTCCGCATTTTGGACATAATTTAGAACTAGCAAAAAAACGCTCGGCAATAATTAATTTACTACCATATAATTCGGTTTTATAAGTTAGCTGTCTTCTAAATTCATAAAACCCTGAATCTGCAATAGCTTTAGACAATTTACCGTTTTTAATTAATCCCGATATATTCAAATCCTCTATGACAATTCGGCTGTGGTTCTGAGCCAAATGAGTAGTAAACTTATGAAGAAAATCAGAACGAATACAACTAATACGGTAATGTAGTTTTGCTATCTTTCTTTGTGTTTTTTTCCAGTTAGATGAGCCAATCACTTGGCGACGGTTGCGCCATTGTAATTTGGCTAACTTCTTTTCTAGTTGTTTGTAAGGTCTGGGGGAACTAACTTCTTCTCCTGTTGATAATGTGGCAAATCTAAGTAAACCTAAATCTACAGCAATGGCTTTATTTTTAGGTGTTGCATTGTCACGAGGTGTTATTTCTAATTTAAAACTAATGAACCATTTATTTGCTCTTTTACTAATTGTTACTGATTTAGGTTTAATGCCTTGAGGTAATCTTTCATAAGTTTTCAACCAGCCAATTCTGGGAACTTTAATTTGATTACGTTCTACTGTTATCGAACCATCTAATGTAAAACTATCGGATTTCCCTTTTTTCTTGAAACGTGGTGCTTTTTTGACTTTTTTAAAACAATCATCCCAAGCTCTTTTTAGATGCCTCAAGGCGTATTGTGGCGCACATTTAGATACTTCATAATACCAAGGACACTCTGGCTTAACTAGAGCTATTAACCATTTGTGTAAATCAATAGCTGAGGGGAATTTTAGTTTATTATTGGGATTTTCTTGATTATTGTCTAGAATTTTTTTGGTTAAACTTAAACCCCAATTCCAGGCGTGTCTTGCTACTCCTGCGTGTTTGGCTAACAGAACTCTTTGTGTATTATTAACTTTTAATTCTGTCTTAAAACCTAACAGCATTTTTATTTGAGCTTATCCGCTACTTCTCTTAACTCTTCGACCAAAGCTTTATTTTTATGGCTTCTACTTCCATATAACCTAGCACTAAAAACTGTGATTATTTCTAATGCATCTTGAGCTAAATCTTCTTCAAATGTAGAGTCTTCACTTCGGTTTATAATTATTACTTCTGTTCCATATATCTCACAAAGCATAAAAATTAGTTCGCTACCAAATCTTAAAAGACGGTCTTTGTGACTTAATACCAATCTTTCAACTTGATAGGTGCAGATTAATTTAATTAATCTCATCAAACCTTTTTTCTTGTAGTTCATTCCCGAACCCAAATCTTTGATTAGTTCATATGACCAGCCTTGTTTAGCACAGTAAGCTTCTAATACCATTGCTTGACGTTCTAAATCGTTTTTTTGGTCATGAGAGCTTACTCTGGCATATGCCACTGTAAGAGAAGCATCACTCTTGCTTCCTAGTAGTTCGCTAACGTCAAATCTTCTATGACCTCCTTCGGTTCTAGTCGAACGAATTTTGCCGTCGGCTTCCCACCTGCGAATGGTTTTAGTTGATACTCCTAAGAGTTCTGCTGCTTCTTTTACTCCAATCAAATTAGACATAAACTCATATTACCATCTTTTATGTCTAACTATGTTCAATATTGTCTAATTATTTTAATTCAGTTCTTAACCCTTTC
>JASJDI010000246.1 GCA_030065155.1 Xenococcaceae cyanobacterium MO_188.B29 | reverse complement strand
ATAGTGATTACAGTAATAACCTATCTCTCGATCCAAGCATGGATATTACCACAGTTAATAGCAGAGAGAAATGAATATATCAAATCTATTACTATAGAAGAATTGATATATTTGACTGATTCTGTGCTAAATCTTTGGTTGAATAGTTTAATAGACTTAATAGGAGTTGCGTTTTTCTTGACTCTATTTATGTTTCTTTTAGTGGAAGAATCTAAAAGTAGAAAAAAAGCAGAGAGACTAGCCAAGGAAGTAGAAATTTTAGCCACAACGTTAGAAAGAAATCGTATCGCTAGAGATATTCATGATTCTTTAGGGCATACACTAACAACCTTAGGAGTCCAGTTAGAATTGGCACAAAAATTACATGGGGTTAATTCAGAAAGAGCAACTCAAGCTTTACATAATGCTCAACAATTAGCCAGTCGATCTTTAACGGAAGTAAGGAATACTGTTTCTGCTATTCGAGAGGAAAAATTTGATCTAGAACGAGCTTTAAATAATTTAGTTAACCAATTTAAAAAAGATGATTTATTTGATATTAAAATGAAATTGAATTTACCTCTTGTTTCCTTACAAACTAGCCATCAAATTTATTGCATTGTTAAAGAAGCGTTATATAATATCCAAAAACATAGCCAAGCTAATTTAGTTACTATTAGCAGTCAAACTCACTCCCAAAATATTATTTTAGAGATAGTTGATAATGGTATTGGTTTCGACCAAAAAAAAATTAATTCTGGTGCTGGATTACGAGGAATGTTAGAGCGATCGCGTATTATTAACGGTGAACTCAAAATAGATACAGCAATCGATCGAGGCACAAGAATCCAATTAACAATAGAAAATTATCAGGATGAACTACCCTTCACCCCTACAGATAAATAATAAAAAATGATCAAACTAATACTCGCAGACGATCAAGAGATGTTTCGTCAGGGGTTAGCTTCCTTACTATCTTTAGAAGCAGATTTAGCCATTGTGGGAGAAGCAAGCAATGGAAAAGAAGCGATCACTTTAGCTGAATCAGTACAACCCGATTTAATTTTAATGGATGTGAGAATGCCTATCTGTAATGGAGTAGAAGCAACTCGCGTTATTCATCAACGCTTTCCTTGGATAAAAATTTTAGTTTTAACTACTTTTGATCATGACGAATATGTGTGGCAATCCTTAGAAGCAGGAGCATTAAGTTATTTACTTAAAAGTACCTCTTCTGTGGAAGTAGTTACTGCTGTCAGAGCATTATATCGGGGACATTCTCAACTAGATACAACTATTGCCCAAAAACTATTTTCTCAACTAAAACCTTTGACTCCAAAAGTAGATTATCAATCTTTATTTAGCCAAAGAGAATTAGCAGTATTACAATTACTTGGAACAGGTAAAAATAATAAAGAAATTGCCAAATCCCTCCATCTATCAGAAGGGACAGTACGCAATCATTTATCTAAAATTTTTTGTAAATTAGACGTGCGCGATCACGCAGTGCCAGGCTACGCCTGATCGCACTCAGGCTGCTCTATGGGCGCAACAGTACATCAGGAAACAACAAGATTAGGGCTTCATTTCTGAGCCCAAACTTGACAAAAGAAGAAAAATTATAGACAATAATAGACTGTGTGTCTATTTCCCTGCTCGGACCGGGTAAGACATTCAAAAGCTGAATTTAAGAGTTTAAAAAGCATTTAAGTCTTAGTTCAGCTACCCGTACGGCAACTTTAATTTCAGACAATTTTTATGACCTACGCAATTATTGAAACTGGCGGTAAGCAACTGCTCGTTGAACCAGGTCGTTTTTACGACATCGAACTACTTCACGTAGAAGCAGAATCAGATTATACAGTAGACAAAGTTCTACTCGTAAATAATGAGGGCGAAGTAACTATCGGTCAACCTTATGTAGAAGGTGCTACTGTCGAAGGTACAGTAATGCGACACCTGAGAGGTAAAAAGGTAATCGTTTATAAGATGCAGCCAAAAAAGAAAACTCGCAAAAAGCGAGGACACAGACAAGAAATTACTCGTTTGATGATTAATTCTATTAGTTTAAATGGCTCTGTGGTTGCTTCTAAAGCTGATGTAGAAGAAGAAAAAGCTGTACCTGTAGAAGTTGTTGCAGAATAAAATAAATTAAATTTTAGAGAAAATAGGAAAAAACTATGGCTCATAAGAAAGGTACTGGTAGTACTCGTAATGGTCGTGACTCTAATGCCAAGCGACTAGGAGTTAAACGTTACGGTGGTCAAGAAGTGAAAGCGGGTAATATTTTAGTTCGTCAAAGAGGAACTAAGTTTCACCCAGGAAATAATGTTGGTCGCGGAAACGATGACACTTTATTTGCTTTAATTGATGGAATAGTTAAGTTTGAATACAGAAAAAGAGGCAAACAGAAAATAAGTGTTTATCCTGCTGCTTAAAAATAGCTATAAACTATAAGCTATACCAACTATAAAATGTCAAAAAGTGATTGGAGGGGAATTTTATCCTAAACAATCACTTTTTGTTATTTAGAGCATCAAATTTATTTCTGATATTATCTCTCCAAACATTAACTAATAGCTAATCGCTAATATCTCCGATGAAAATTGGCATTAAATCAGCTTATAATCACCCCTATATTATTGGTGCTATTTGAGTAGCATATCTTGTTGAAAGTAAATTGCAATAATTATTTTGAAATGGTATATTTTACGAAGAACAAACCATAATTAATTGCTTAAAATGCTGTTTTCTAAGCAAAAAAATCACATGGTTTGCCGGTCGAATTCAACTATTAACTTATCTCAGAACAAATCGCTCATGAGTAACCTCGAACAAAACCAAGTGGATGATGCCCCCAAGTGGCAATCAAACAAAATGAAGATGATTCTAGCAGACCGATGGAAAGAAGTATGGGAGGTAGTAGAAACTAGAGCAAAAAATAACAGTGATTTACTCTACCATCAAAAACGTTGGTGGCAAAAAAACTAAATAGTGCTTGCCTATTACCAATTCTTTAGGGAAGTCAATTTTGTTACAACTCATAAAGTAGTATTTATGAAAACAAAATTGCTAAAGTATTTTCAACCAAGGGTCATCATACAACCTGATTAACCTAAGTTTGACAAATACTGAGATTTAGATTTCCCATAGCCCTTTTGCCAAGCAAAATAAAGTTTAAATCATAACCAATAGTTTTTTTTGAATTTTTCTTGGTGTGCTTCTCCTTACACACTAAACACACTAAGATATAACAGAAATACGTTCCTCTCTTTTGAGCAATCTTTTTCTCTACAACCTGATATTGAATTTAATCAGATTCACGGGAGTGCTAATTTGAGAAAATTCATATTTGATGGTTTTTAGCAGTGCGTATTCACCAACACCCACAAAAAAGATAGAATAATTACGAAAATTATTTAATTGAAGGGTATGGGGAGTAAAGTAGAAAACACGGAAATGGCATCTAAAGTGCAATTGCGCTTTGCTCTAAAAAAAAAATTAGAGATTTAATTGTTTACGAGATTGGGTTTAAATTACTCAAAAAGTATGAACAACTAATTCCTGAGTATTCTTTAATTGGTAACACACCTTTTTTGGATACTAAGCAATTTAGCTGGACAGAAGAATTAGAAGCTAATTGGCAAGTTATTCGCCAAGAGTTGGATGAAATTCTCAAATACAAAGAAGAATTACCTAATTTTCAAGATATTTCCCCCGATCAAGGTTACAGCACTACTAAAGATGATCTGTGGAAAACTTATTTTCTTTATGGTTATGGCATTAAAGTAGCTACAAACTGCCAAAGATGTCCTGAAACTACCCGCTTAATTGAAAAAATTCCTGGGATGAAAACAGCATTTTTTTCAATTCTCCTGCCAAATAAACATATTACTGAACATAGAGGCCCCTATAAAGGAGTAGTACGCTATCATTTGGCTTTAAAAGTTCCTGAACCAAAAGAAGAATGTTGTATTCGTGTAGCTAACGAAGTACGGCATTGGGAAGAAGGAAAAGGAATGCTGTTTGATGATTCTTTTCCCCACGAAGCTTGGAATAAAACTGACGGTGTTAGGGTAGTGCTATTTATGGATATTGTTAGACCTATGGGTTTTCCTTTATCTTGGCTTAATCATATTTTACTTAAGCTTATTGCTATCTCTCCCTTTGTTCAAGACGCTCACGCTAATCAAAGAAAATGGGATGAACGTCTAGAAAAATTGTTTGGGAGTAGGGAGTAGGGAGTAGTTGGTAGTTAGTTGCTAATTTCACCCAAAACTATCAGCTATTGATCAAACCGATCAATAGCTTAAAGCATAGAGCTAACTTACCCAACTACTCCGCTTTCTTTATTAAAAACTCGAATCAGAGTTCCTTCTTCGGGTAAATCTCTTGGTCTAATGGTAATTACATCCCCATCTAATCGTCTTATATCCATGTTTTGGGTCAAAGCTAGAAACTCATCAACTGGTACAAGATCGCAAGCACTTTTATCTGCTGCTGCGGTAAGATACTGAGTAGGAATGATCACCTTTGGTTTGAGTACCTCGATCGCTTGCATTGCTTCTTCTGGATTATAGGCTTTTGGTCCTCCACCTACAGGGATACAAACTATATCGGGACTACCCATCAAGATTTTCTGTTCTATACCAATGGGGGCTGATGCACCACCTAGGTGGAGAATATTGATACCTCCTTGTGTCCAACGCCAAGCTATATTGTTACCAAAGCGTCTGCCTCCTTCGTGGTCGTGAGGTATACTAATCCCTTGGAACTTAATATTATTAAAACGATAGTCTCCTGGTTGAGTTAATATCTTCGGGTTAGTAGATAAATCTTCTATTGCTCCTTCATCTAATAAAAAGCTGCTGATTAACACCAAGTCTGCTTTAACATCAGGAGTAGGATATCCAGCCGTACAACCAAGAGGACGAAAAGGATTGACTAAAACCGTAGTACCATTACCAGTAAATAGGAAGCAAGTATGTCCTAACCACTGTATTTTTAAAGAATCGCTGTTAGTTTGGGCTGACCAACTTTGCCAAGAAGAACTAGCAGTAATAGCTGTAGCTGTTAGAAAGCTGGAACTAAGATAGCGAATTAGCTGTCGCCGTTTCATAGTTTAGAGATTAAATTGTCTGTAGTTATAGATTTTGGTTGGAGAGATTTTAAAAAATTACCTAATAACTGCTTACCAGAATCAGTTAAAATGCTCTCTGGATGAAATTGGACTCCTTCGAGGTGCAGATAGTTCCGATGGCGAACACCCATAATTGTGCCATCTTCCACCCAAGCAGTAATTTCCAAGCTATCTGGTAGAGTTTCTCTTTCTATAACTAAACTATGGTATCGAGTAGCCTTAAAAGGATTGGTTAGTCCGGCAAATACCCCAATGTTGCGGTGATATATAGCTGAGGTTTTACCGTGCATTAAAACTGGTGCAGGTATAATCTTGCCACCAAATACTTGCCCAATGCTTTGATGACCAAGGCACACTCCTAAAATTGGCAATTGTGAACAGAACTTTTCGATTAAGGCTAGAGAAATTCCTGCATCTTCTGGACGACCAGGACCAGGGGAAATGACAATTCCATCAGGATTTAGTTGACCAATATTATCTAGTTTTATTTGGTCATTGCGGTAAACCCGAATTTCTTTAGCTATGGGGAACTCTGTGGCTAATTCTCCTAGATACTGAACTAAATTGTATGTAAAACTGTCGTAGTTATCTATGACTATAATCAAAGCTTCTCCTTTAGGAAACTGAGAGAATTAATCTCAAAAGAGGTGGTAGCAAGATAAAACCAGCTACTAAAACTGCTGCGATCGCTGATAATAAGACAGCACCAGCAGCACAATCTTTAGCTATTTTAGCTAACTCGTGGTAGGTTTGCTTAACTGTTAAATCTACCACTGATTCGATCGCTGTGTTGATTAATTCTAAAATCATCACCATGGCACAAGTAATAGTAATAACTGCCATTTCCATAGCACTTACTTGTAAATAGAACCCTAGGCTCAATGCTAGAGTGGCAACTGCCGTATGAATCCGAAAGTTTCTTTGAGTTATAAAGGCGTAACGTACTCCTGCCCAAGCATATTTAAAACTAATCAATAGAGTAGGAGCAACTTTCCAGGCTAGGTTACGTAAATTCTTTTCTTGTGGGGGATAAACAGGATTAATAGAGTTATTCATAAGAGGGTGAGTATTAGCTATAAAAGACAGTGTTTTGGCATTACTGTTATCAGATTTAGTCATATTAAACCGAAATTTTCTTAACTAAGCTATAATTTTGCTTATTTTTTTCAATCATAACTAAATATATTTTAATGATATGTTCAGTTTAAACAGCCAATGCACGCAGATTTATTGGTAAATATACCTAATTTTTTACGTGGTAATACTGACAGAGCTTAGTAATTGTGTTTGACAATTAAGCATTTTTACCAGACTAGATTCATCGGGATGATCCCAACCTAGAAGATGTAGTAGCCCATGAGCAGATAACCAAGCTAGTTCAGTAGTTAAAGAATGACCTTGGGCTTGGGCTTGTTGGGCAGCAGTATCTAGAGAAATAACTAAGTCTCCTAAGTATAAAGGTTCTAGTGAATAATTGGCATCTTTAGGCTTGGGTAGATCGGCTTCAAGGGCAGCAAAGGCTAAAACATCAGTAGGCTTATCTTGATGACGGTACTGATAATTAATAGTTTGCATTTGGCGATCGCTAACTAATTTTAGACTAAGCTCATAGGTATTAGCTGGCGGAAGATCTTTATCAAGAATGCCTAACCAGGTTTGTAACCAAATTGACCAAGGAATAGATAAGTAATCTTGCTCAAGATTATTATCTGAAGATACTCGATCGTAAGTATTTTCAATGTAAACTTCAATACTTATTGTTTTTTGAGTTAATGATTCCATTGGTTTATGGACGAGTTAAATAGGCAAGACCGATTAATAGACCAACTAAACCTGCCGTAGTCAGAAAAAAGTGTTTTAGGGAAGTACGACCTTTACGTACCATATTCCGCATAGCTAACTTGACGTAACTATCTTTAGGTGTATTTTCTACTGATGGTTGTTGTTCGCTAGAGGTTTCCGATGTTTCAGTCATAAGTTTAAGTTAAGTAACAAAATTAAATTGTCACTTCGTATTATAGTCGAACATTTTTTTTTCAGAAATTAAATAACCATTGACCCTCGTGAACATGGGTTCAAGCCCCGACGGACGGCTGAAATGTTTGAGGAAACCTAAAACATCGCGTCCTCCCCTTCAGGGCGAAAAGTTAACAATTTATTTAATGAATAAAAAATAATTTGGTTATCTATCTATCTAGCTAGTTTTGAGAATTGGTATGACTTCTGACTTCTGACTTCTGACTTTCCCAACCGTTTAGTAACCTATAGGACAAGGATTTAGTCAGCTAATCCACATTTACCTTGCATATTTATTAGTTAGAAAACAAACCTTCAAACTATCTCCCCATCTCCCTATCTCCCCATCTCCCCATCAGTCTCAACCGAGAAATTCAATGTTGACCAGCTTATCATATCCTCCACCGCCAGGGGTTTCAATCACAAATAAATCTCCTGGTTGTATTTCTACTGTTGCCGTACTTGCTAACTCCTCAATAGTATTATCCTGTCTTTCTACATAACTTTTCCCTACTTTACCAGCTTCTCCTCCTTTTAAGCCGAAGGGAGGAATGATTCTATGACTTGATAAGATACCTGCTGTCATCGATTCTAAGAAACGTATTTTTCTGACTACTCCATTACCCCCACAGTATTTACCTTTTCCGCCACTATCCTGACGAATACTAAAATTTTCTAGCCTCACTGGATAACGAAACTCTAAAACTTCAGGATCGGTTAAGCGAGAATTAGTCATGTGAGTGTGTACCGCATCCGTACCATTAAAACTATCTCCTGCACCAGAACCACCACAGATTGTTTCATAATATTGATAGCGAGTATTACCAAAGGTAAAATTATTCATTGTTCCCTGAGAAGCTGCCATTACTCCCAATGCACCATACAAAGCATCAACAATAGTTTGAGAAGTCTCTACATTACCCGCCACCACTGCTGCAGGATAGGTAGGGTTGAGCATACAACCTTCAGGAATAATAATATTTATTGGTTTGAGACATCCTGCATTGAGGGGAATAGAATCTTTTACTAGAGTACGGAAAACATATAAAACCGCAGCTTGAGTAACAGCAGCAGGAGCATTAAAATTACTTTTTAGTTGTGGGGATGTGCCAGTAAAATCGATAGTAACACGGTGATTTTCTCGATCTATCTCAACTTTTACCTGAATCTTGGCACCATTATCCATACAGTAAGTAAATTCGCCATTTTTGAGTAAGGCGATCGCTTTTTTGACGGCTAATTCAGCATTATCTTGGACAAATTGCATATAAGTTTGTACCGTTTCTAAGCCATATTGTTCTACCATTTTTAAGAGTTCGTTAACTCCCCGATTATTAGCAGCAATTTGTGCTTTAAAATCGGCAATGTTTTGCTGGGGATTACGTGCTGGATAAGGATTATTGTTGAGTATATCTCTAACAGCAGCTTCTTTAAAATGACCTTCTTCTACCAAGAGAAAATTATCAAATAATATACCTTCTTCTTTGATATTGGTACTGTGGGGAGGCATTGAACCAGGGGTAATACCACCGAGATCTGCCTGATGTCCCCTAGAAGCAACGTAGAATATGGGGTTCGTAGGGGTGAACGGCCGTTCACCCCTACCATTGGCAAAAACAGGGGTAATTGCAGTTACGTCGGGTAGATGGGTTCCGCCGTTATAGGGATTATTAGACAGATAAACATTACCAGGCTTAATCTCGTCTCCCACATCATTAATTAAACTCATAACGCTAGCACTCATCGAACCTAAATGAACAGGAATATGAGGCGCATTGGCAACTAAAGAACCGTGAGCATCAAAGATAGCACAGGAAAAGTCTAATCTCTCTTTAATGTTTACCGAAGCTGCTGTATTTTGCAGCACAATTCCCATTTGTTCGGCAATAAATTGGTAGAGATTTTTAAATATTTCTAACCTTACCGGATCGGGTGTACTGTGAGTATTCATAACTAAGTAAGAGATTCAATAACGAAGTTCTGAGAAGATGGTTTTAGGGTTCGCTCTCGTAAAATAAGAAATTTAATGTAACATTTAGTGGAGAAATCATCTATAAATTAATTTTGGGCAATTTATGCGCAACTCCAAGCAGCGTGATAATTTTAACCAAAGTAATACTTTACCTCCTCCAAAACCCATAATCAAAACAATCAAGCAGTCTCGAAATAGACTTCTAGAAATTTTAGATCATCCTTGCAGCGATCTCTACCACTGGTTACTAGTAATTTCCTGGGCAAAATTTTTGTTGTTAATTAGTGTGTTCTATCTAATAATCAATATTTTGTTTGCCTTTGCTTATATTACTACAGGAGATGGCATTGCTAATGCTCAACCTGGTTCATTTAGTGATGCTTTCTTCTTTAGTGTTCAAAGTATGTCTACCATTGGTTATGGGGCAATGTATCCTCAAACCATTTATGCTCAAATTTTAGTAACTATAGAGGTTTTGGTAGGACTTTTGTTAGTAGCAATGGGTACGGGTTTAATGTTTGCTCGCTTTGCAAATGTAAAAGCTCGTGTTCTCTTTAGCAATGTGGCAGTTGTTTGTCCTTTTCATGGACTACCTACTTTTATGTTTAGAGTAGCCAATCAAAGGGACAATCGTATTATCGAAGCTCGTATACGTATGAGCTTATTAAAAAACGAAATTAGCCCAGAAGGACATCATTTAAGACGTTTTTATGACCTTAAGTTATTACGTTCCCACTCTCCTAGTTTTCAACTTAGTTGGCAAGTTATGCATCCTATCGATGAGGACAGTCCTTTTTATGGAGAGACTCCTGTTTCTCTAGCCGAGTTAGATGGAGAAATTTTAGTTACTCTAACTGGTTTAGATGAAACTTTTTCCCAGACTATTCATGCTCGCCATGCTTATTTTTGTCGAGATATTTTATGGTCGATGCGTCTTGTGGATATTTTATATCAAACAGAAGATGGTAGATATATAGTTGACTATAAGAATTTTCATAATGCGATTCCTACAGAGGAATAATTTGAAATTATATTTTAAGGGCGATCGCCCTTAGTATTCCGCCAAGATCATTACCAGATTTATAATAGGTTAAAAGAGATTCGAGTAAAAAAATGGAATCGATCGCTATTCCCAAGGGATTCAGAGTAACTCCAGAACAATTCGAGCAACTAGCATATGCAGAGCAGCTAGCACGAATAGAGCTAACTAAAGATGGAGAATTAATTGTTATGAGTCCCACTGGTGGTGAAGCAGGGAGAAAAAACCGTCTTCTAAGAGGATGTCTGAAAAGTCTAAATAATTGCGATCGCGAACAGCAAAAAGAAAAACT
>JASJDI010000245.1 GCA_030065155.1 Xenococcaceae cyanobacterium MO_188.B29 | reverse complement strand
CCTTTTCCTTAGGATCAATTAGGGTAAATCCTTCATCTGTAACGCGAATTCCTAACTTTTCGATTTCCACATATTCTTCTGATAAAGCAAGATACACTGCTACAGTATCGAAAAGCGTTGAACTTTCTACCATAGGATATGCTTGCACCCAATCAACATATTCAGCCCAGCTATAGTAACTCTCAATCAAGGTTTGTATTCTTGTTCCAAGAGTACTAGTAATTTCTCCTCCAAATCTGTCAAGTGAGGAGTATTTAGTTTAGCCAAACCATTAAGAATCCATAATGCTGCATCGTCTAAATTTTCTTTTTGATGAATTAGGCTCATGCGATCGCTAATTCGCTCCATTGCTTGGGATTCTTCTGGAGAATAGCCCAAGGATTTAAGATTTTCTGAGCGCAGAATATATTTATTATCCCAAGTAGAAACTTGACAACTTAGTTTATAGACATGTCTGATAATACACCAACAACCTCCTTTACCTCTTAGTTCTGGATTATCTTTGGTCATAATTTGACAAATTTCTCCAACTTTAAAAGGTATCGGTTTAGGATTATTATCTTTGATCCGTTTAACGACTTCTTTAACAATCCTACCACTGGGAACTTTGCCTCCTGCTTCTTCTACCGCAGTTTCCCAGGCGACGGGTTGTTGTTCTGTATTTAATTGACTTAAAGGTCTAACTTGTCCTTCCCGAGTGGGCATAACAGGTACAACATCTTCACATTTATCGAGCAGATTATCGTAAATTTGAGATGCTTCAATTAACTGGTAGGGACGACGACGGGTAAAGTCAAAGCGATCGCGACAATATTCTTCAAATGTTACATGGGTTGAGCGGTACAGTCTGCGATCGCGTAAATCTTTTAAAGCCTTTCCTGCTTCATAAAATGCCCTTTCTACTTTTTTTTCTAAAGTCATGCGATCGCTTTCTTCCTCAATGGTTAGAGGATCGATCGGCATGAGGATGAGTTGTTGTTTAGTAGTTGGGGATTTGCTTGCGGTACGCGATCGCTGTTTTAATGCTGTCATCTTTAAAAATAAAGCTAAAGCAATAGTGACGAGTCCACTTTAACCAAACAATAGTGGAATTGCGATCGTCTTTTAAGGCTTTTTTAATTAATATCGAATTTTTCATAGGCTGCGACGATCTTTTGTACCAAAGGATGACGAACCACATCAGCTTGAGTCAGATAACAAAAGGCAATATCGTCTACTGATCTGAGAATTTTACTAGCAACTATTAAGCCCGAATCTTGATGGGTTGGCAAATCAGTTTGAGTGATATCTCCTGTGACTACCATTTTTGAGCCAAAACCCAAACGAGTTAAAACCATTTTCAGTTGTGCTGGACTGGTATTTTGAGCTTCATCAACAATGACAAAAGCGTTGGATAGAGTACGTCCACGCATATAAGCTAAGGGGGCAACTTCTATTTTGCCCCTTTCCATCAAATCAGGAATTTTTTCGGGATCGATAAATTCGTACAAAGCATCGTAGAGGGGACGCAAGAAGGGATTAACTTTTTGTTGTAAATCTCCTGGGAGAAAGCCTAACTTTTCTCCTGCTTCTACTGCTGGGCGAGTTAGGATAAGTCGATCGCATTGATCTTGAAGTAAGGCTTGTACTGCAAGTACTGCTGCTAAAAAAGTTTTTCCTGTTCCTGCTGGACCAATACCAAAAGTGATATCGTGAGTTTGAATTGATTTGACGTATTGTTTCTGTTTAAAGGTTTTCGCCCTAATTAATTCTCCTTTGCGAGTACGAGCAAGAATATTAGCTTGTATTTCCTGATATTCGTCTGTACGTCCTGTATCTATGGCATGGAAAGCTGTCATAATATCTGGTGTGGAAATCGTTTTAGCTTCTGACCATAATGGCTCAAGCGATCGCACTACCTTCATTGTTCGTTCTACAGCTTTTTCTGTACCTAAAATTAATAAATCTTGTCCCCGCAGAATAATTTTTACTCCAGTATGGCGAGATAAAAGATTCAGATTATCTTCATTTGTACCACCTAAAGCGATCGCACTATCAATACTGGGCAATTGAATTGTTTGGGACGTTTGAGTCATTATAATTTTTAGTTACCAAGAAAAGATACTATTCTAGGTTATCAATTCAATCAGTATGAGGATAAGCTTATCTACAAGAGCTTGCCAGCAATCATCCCGATCAATAAAATAAAACCAAGCCAAACATTTTGAGCAAAAATTTGTCCATAAACTAGACGAGGAAGATCGGGTTGGCGCAACTGCCAGTATTGTCCACTCCAGCCAACGACAGCAATTATCAAAGCAAGCCAAAAAACTGGACTTAAACTTAGTTGATAGCCCAGATAAGCCATTAAACCAGCCGTAGCAGCAAAAAAGATCCCTACAACTTCTGTGACATATTTACCAAAAAAGATTGCACTAGAGTTAATTCCGACTTGAAGATCGTCTTCTTTATCGGACATGGCATAAACAGTATCAAAGCCTAAAGTCCAACAAATAGTAGCTCCCCAAAGTATCCAAGTAGAAGGTTCTAATTTCCCTGTCACGGCTGTCCAACTAATTAACACAGCAAATCCCCAAGCGATCGATAATACTAATTGAGGTATAGGAAAAACTCTTTTTGCTAAAGGATAAGCAATAATAATCGGCACAGCAGCTACACAAAGCCAAAAGGTAAAACGGTTGAGATAGAAAGCAAGAACAGCTGCACAAGTAAGGGCAATGAAAAAAATCACAATTCCTACCCTAATTGAAAGGGCGCGGGAAGCTAAAGGACGAGTTTTAGTTCTTTCTACTTGCGGATCGATATCTTTGTCCCAAAAATCGTTAATTACACAACCAGCCCCACTAGTAGCTAAAGTACCTAAAATAATTACTCCTACTAAGGGTAGGGGAGGAGTCCCGTTAGCAGCTAAAAAAACTGCCCATAAAGCAGGAATCATTAAAATTAGTCTTCCCGCAGGTTTATTCCACCGAAGTAATCTAAGAATTTTGCGCCAAGTTGGTTCTAGAGTTGTTGGATACTGAGTCATGCAATTCTAAATTGATTTCTTATTTAACATTAAACAATTTTTTGGAAGCATATTTGCTCTTATTTAATCCTGACAGTATATGTTCTTTTGCTGATTATTGCTTAAATTTTTATGCTGGCACAGCGTGCTCTTCCTTATCTTAATGATTTTATTGTTATTGCGAGCGCGATAGCGACTACCAAAGATCTCGCGCTCATAATACCAGACTTTGCCCAAGCGCAATAACAATTTCTTTAGGAAATACTAACGTTCACATAGTCAAGTTTTTTTAAAAATTATTTACAATATAAATAAATCAAGGAAATAAAGAGATGGATAAATTAGAAAACACCCTTTCTCTGGAGCAAAAATTAGATCACAGGATATTTAGCGATAGCGTTAAAGAATTATCCCTTGAAGATGCTCAAAATTTGTTAGTGCAGATGCACAAACAGATGATGTTTAAGGACAATCTCTACAAGGAATTGTTTTTAAGTCAAGGAAAAGATCTTGTTGACGCTCTATTGGGAGCAAAGAAGAATTGAATCAATTTGGGATAGTGCAACTAGCAAGAATTCTCTCACTTGCGAGAGAATTCTCTTGTTTTATTGCTTTAGAAGGATGGGTGTTTTGTTCACACTTGCTAAAGAAATATATAGGTAAGGGGCAATTTAAGCCTCCTAATTGCCACTAAATCCAATTTTTAGCTCTTTCTACTGCTTTTTGCCACCTAGAAAAATTATCTTGAGCCTGGATTTTACCCTCTCCTGGTTCAAATACCCTGTCTACTTGACGACTAGCAATTAACTTACTATAGTCATCCCAAAAACCGATAGCTAAACCAGCACCAAAAGCAGCACCTTGAGCAGTAGCATCTAGAATAACAGGACGCTCAATTGCTACTCCCAAAGCATCTGCCTGAAATTGCATCAAGAAATTATTTTGAGAAGCACCACCATCGACTTTTAGTAAAGATACTGGTCGATCGCTATCTTGATTGACTGCTTCTACTACCTCTTTAACTTGATAGGCGATCGCTTCTAGTACAGACCTTACCATATGTTCTCGCTTAACTCCTCCTGTAATGCCCAAAAAAGCACCGCGAGCATTCATATCCCAATGAGGCGCACCCAAACCACTTAAAGCAGGAACAAAATAGACTCCATTGGTATCTTTAACTTGACTTGCTAAAGATTCCGTTTCGGCTGCCGTATTAATTAGTTTCAAGCCATCCCGTAACCATTGAATACAAGCTCCTGTAGTGAAAATAGCTCCTTCTAAAGCATAATTAGCCGATCGATCTGTTGTCCAAGCGACAGTAGCTAGTAATTTATGTTGGGACTTGGTTACTTGTGTTCCTCTTTGTGCTACTAAAAAACAACCAGTACCATAAGTACATTTTAATAAGCCAGGGCGATCGCAACCATGGGCAAAAAGGGCAGCCTGCTGATCGCCAAAAATAGCAGTAATAGGAATTTCCACTCCTAACAAGTCGGGTTCTGTTGTACCAAAAACCCCCATACTAGGGAGAATTTTGGGCATAAGCGAGGCAGGAATACCAAATAAATCCAGTAGCGAACTATCCCAATCTCTTGTTTCCAAATTCATTAACATCGTCCGACTGGCATTACTATGATCTGTAGCGTGAACTTTGCCACCAGTTAATTTCCACAGTATCCAGGTATCGATCGTCCCGGCTAAAACATTATCTAAATCTACTTCTGGCTTTTCTTTTTTAACCCAATCTAACAACCAAGCTAGTTTAGTAGCAGAGAAGTAAGCATCTAAGACTAATCCTGTGCTGCTTTCAATCTGATCTGCTTTACCCTCTTTTGTTAATTTTTGGCACATCTCTGCTGTACGCCTATCTTGCCAGACAATAGCTTTGTGGAGAGGTTCTCCTGTCGTTTTATCCCAGAGTAAGCAAGTTTCTCGTTGTACTGTCAAACCAATAGCTGCGATCGCACTGGGAGAGATATTATTATCTTTAATTACTGTTTGGATGCAAGTATGAGTATCTTGCCAAATTTCTTGCGGGTCATGTTCTAACCAACCTGGGTGGGGATAGTATTGAGTTAACTCTTGGTATGTTTGAGCTACCACACCTCCTTGACTATCAAATACAATAGCACGATTTCCTGTTGTACCAAGATCGAGAGCAAGAATGTATTGAGGTGTGTTAGTAGTCATAGCTATTTCCCTGGTTGCTTTTGTTCTGGTTTACCAGTTATGGAGAAGCTATGGTGCATTTGTTAGATTTTTTTAATTAATTTTGACCCGCATTTTCTGCCTTCTCAAGAAAACTTCGCCAAGCTGCCATTGCCTCTGAGTCAGAATCTACACCTTTTTGTAATAAGATTACACCGTTGTTAAAATCAATGATGCCATATTCATTATTACTAGTAACAGTATCGATCAAGGCAGTGATATCCTTAAACCATTGTCGATCGCCTTTAAAAGCAGCTTTATATCTTTCTAACTGCCAAAAATCGGCAATCATATAATCAACCTTGATTACTTCTTCTGCATCATTACGAATTTCCAATCCTGGTAATCTAATTACTTCTCTTCTGCCTGAAAGATGGGGAATTAAATAGGTAGTAGCAGAAACACTAGCATCAGCAGGAATTTGCGCTAAGCTAGAACGAATTTGTGGTACTCTTTGCCATTGTTCGGGTAGGGAAACATACACCCAAGGTTGAATAGAGTCAGGAATCAGAAAATAAAGAGTACGACTAGGATTAGAAGTGATCGTAAACAATAAAGATAAGCAAATACAAACAACCCAAAAGCGTCGAAATTTAGGATAAAGTTTTCTGGGCTGACAGTCTTTGATCTCTTTGCCAAAGTTACCAAATCCTTGTCCTGCCCACCATAATATTGCCCCATAAAACAACCCAGGTGTAACAGCCAGAGCATAGCGAATTGAAATTGCCAGTACAGATTGCCCTTTACCCAAGAATAATTTGAGGAGAGGAAATCCAGCGATCGTCCAAGAAGCAGGGGCAACAGCAGGAATAAAAGCTAAAGGCAACCATTGACCAACTAGATACTTAATAGTGCCAAAAAAAGGAGTAAATAGCTCTACTATGAGCAACCCAGGGTTAGTAATCATGTTACCCAGAATTTCGAGGGTAGAAGCTTCATCTCCATCAGCATATTGCCCAAATCTTTCCAACATAAACCTTTTAGAAATATCGTCAGAAAATATGGGCATAACTAAGTTAGTCAAAATAACAATATAAAGAAAACTAAGGCTGCATACCCCCAACCCAATACGGGGATAACGACGACTGACAACCATGTATGCCCCAATGCCAAACAAGGTAATTCCGCTATCTTCCCTAATGGCTAAAATCAAAATTGCTAATATCCCAAACAACCACCACCAGCGTTTTTCCATTGCTAGTAATAAGCTAAATACAAATAAAGGAATTTGAGATATATCGTGAAAATTAGATAAGGTAGGACCGAGGACAGCATTAGCACAGTAAAAGCTAATCGTAATTAATAAAGCTAGTGCTGGCTCTAAATATACTCTAGCTAAGGCATAGAGAACTAAACCTGCTGCCGTAACAAAAGTTGCTTGGAAAACTGTTAGAGTGGCTGGATGAGGAAAAAGATAGTAAATAGGCAACCACAACAGCAAAGCAGGAGTGAAATGCTGCCCCAAGCGATGATAATCTACCTCTGGTACTTCACCACCATGGACAACATTGGTCGATAACTGAGAAGAAAGAGTGCTCTGAAAAAAACGACCATGAGTCCCATTCCAAAAAACTTGATTAAAAATGCCCTGGTCATAAGAAGAGTAGAAGGTAAAATGGCGATGGAGAGTAAGAGCCAAAGTACCAACAAAGAAAGCGATCGCAACGACTAATACAGCTTTCAATCCAGCTTGTTTATCTAACTTGGTATACATGAGGGATTGGTTTAAGAAGTAATAGGGATGATTTTAACAGTTATCATCCCTTCAACTAAATAAACATCCCGTACTATACTCTGTATATCTAAGGACGATATCTCATCCTAAACAGAAACAAAGTTACCTGAATCAGTAACATCAACTCCCTGGACGATCGCGATTAAATCATCTTGTAAAAAGATACTTGTATCTCCAGTAAAATCATCAAATCTGACTGTATAGTCATTAATTGAACCTACAATCTGAATTTTATCTTTGAAAGCTCCAAAGCGATCGAAGTCTGTAATTACAGCAAAATCAGAACTCCCTTGATCGTTGTAGAAAACTCCATCATCATTTACAGGAAAGGAAGATGATGCTTAGTATTACTATATACAATTACAATATATTGATTAATTGTTAGTTTTTCTCAGATTTTATGACTTCTGCTATGAAATCTACGATCAAATCTAAAACTGAGTTAGAAAAAAGACGGAAACAAGCTCTCATAGCAGCAGATAAATGTAAGCAAATTCTGTTAAATAATTTTGGTTCAACAGAAGTCATTTTATGTGGTTCTTTAGCAGGGGAAAGTCCTTGGCATTGGCATTCCGATTTAGATTTAGCCGTTAGAGGAATGACTCAAGATGGGATTTGGCAAGCCTATTCAGCAATTGAAAATTTTGTTCCTGATTGGCTTAAAGTAGATATTATTCCTTTAGAGTCAGTACCGCAACATATAGCAGATCGTATTTTACAAAAAACAACAATACCAGATAATAAATATCTTGCTTTACAACTTCGTATCCAAGATGAATTAATTTCTTTAGAAAATAATGTTCAATCTCTCCAGAAAGCTTTAGAACAAGTTGATGAAGTTCCCGATCTGTTTGTTGCACCTACTCTAGCTAGTTTTATTGCTGATTTCTACACTGGATGTGAAAGAATTAGTGAACGAGTTGCAGTTTATTTAGATGAGGGTTTACCTGACGGAGATAATTGGCATCAAAAACTATTAAAACAGATGGCTGAACCAGGAGATAATAAGCGTCCACCGCTTTGGAGTGGTTCTTTACTGTTAGATCTAGATGAGTATCGCAAGTTCCGTCATTTAGCTCGTCATATTTATCAAATTGAGTTAAAAGCAGAGAGAGTAATTGCTTTAGCAGAAAATATAGAGTCAGTTTTTCTCAAAATAAACCAGGCAGTTAATAACTTTAATCAGTGGTTACAAAGACAATCATGACAGTAATTTCCTTGCCCGCACATTATTACTGTCATGATTCCAATAAATGCTATAACTGATAACCAATTAAATCATCTCCAGTCCATTCCAGGGTATCGCCAATTTGCTCACCATTGTGATAAGCAGCAAGTAAGACTTCACTCGTTTTACCCCAAGCAATATTACCATTAGCATCAAGAGCGATCGCGCCTAGATCGCGATGATGTAGGAAGCACTCTTTCATCGATTTATCCATAGCTTCTTTGATTGATAAACCATCGGTAACTCGGATGACAATTCTGGCTGCTAAACACTCATCAAGAATATCCTCCCCAATACCCGTACAACTTACTGCTGCATCCTTAGTAGCATAGTTACCAGCAGGCATAGCCGAATCACTAACCCGTCCAATTCTTTCTAGTCCTTTTCCTCCTGTGGAAGTCCCTACTGCCAATCTTCCTTGACTATCTAAGACAACTACGCCAACTGTCCCTCGTCTATCTTCATGGGCAACAGCCAACTCTTCTTCGGCGACTACTCCTGCCATGTGTTTTTGAAAATGCTCTTTTCTTTGTTGAAACCATTCTTTGAGACGGATATCAACCAGAGGATCGTGAACTGGTACACTTAATTCCCGTATTAATTCTCCTGCACCATAGTCAGATAATACTCTATCTTCTTGACTTTGCAGAAATTGGGCTAATTGAATCGGATTTTTGACACGAGAGATATTAATTACCCCGCTAAAACGTTGAGAAGTACCATCCATCAAAGAAGCACTCATGCGGATTTTGCCATCAGATTGTAGTACAGAACCCGTACCTGCATTGAAAAGGGGTTCATCTTCAAGCAGCTGACAACCTTCAATTACTGCATCTTTGGCACTAACACCATTAAGTAGCAAAGGATAAACTTTTTTAATTACAGAATGAAGGGTTTGGCGTACTGCTTCAAGTCCTGCTTCACTTTGGAGATGTCCACCTGCACCGCCATGAATAATGATTTTGGGTTGTACCAGATTGACTGTCATAACCTGAAAGTAAAATTAGTTAATATTGCTTGCAAGAGCAAGGCACAATTTCGTTATTGTATCTTAAAATAATCATTTTTTTTCTACTTTATCAACAGACGATCGCCTTCTTCGGCATCTGTCCGAACAATATTTCACCTCATCCCAACATTTTGCCCATTTTTTGCGCCATGTAAAAGGGCGATCGCAAACTGGACAAATTTTAGTAGGTAAATCGGATTTTAAACGTTGACGTTGACGTGCCATATTATTTTATGAATTTTTTATAAAAAAGATATCTATAATACCAAAATAAAGACTAACTCTTTGAGACAATCTGGGCAAAGATTCTTCCCAGAGATAAGATTATGACTCAGATCAGAATTTTTAATCACGATATCATGCACTGTACACACGATGCTGTAGTTGGTAACTATCTCTATTCAGGGAGAGTACTGGGGATGACAAAACCTCAAGACTATATTCAACTACATCCAGACTTACAATCGGAGTGGAATGCAATTACAGCACATTATCAAAATATTGGTTTAAGCCATAGCCAAAATCCTATTTGGGATGTATCTTTCCAAAAATTGAGAGAATATCCTGACTGTGAAGTATCGGTTTTTATTTTTGGTGATGCCATTAACCAGGGTAGTAAAGATGATGATTGGTTTCGTCAGCAAAATAAAGATTGGTTAGATGTAGTCGAATTTATTAACTCGAAAAATAATTTTATTAGATTGGCACAGGATTTAAATGTCAATATTCCTCAAACGATTTGTGCTGAAAATAAAGCTGAACTAAGCAAATTATCTACCCTACCCTATCCTTGTTATTTAAAACCTGCTATATCTGTAGATGGTGCGGGGATTAATCGCTGTGAAAACCAACAGCAACTACAAGAAGCTTTGGCAAATATAGATGAAGATGTACCTTTACAAGTACAACAAGAGGTAATTGCCGATAAATTCCTCAATTTACAGTATGAAATAAAAATAGATAAAGTAAAGCCTCTAGCTGCTACCGAACAAATATTAGACGGCTTTGCCCACAATGGTAATCGCTTTCCTACTGTCCATCAACCTTGGGATATGGTAAAACCTATGGCACAGTGGATGAAAGCCAAAGGAATGAAAGGGATATTCGCTTTTGATGTTGCTGCAGTGGAAGAAAATGGACCAAGCTATTATGCGATCGAATGTAATCCTCGTTTTAATGGTGCATCTTATCCTAC
>JASJDI010000244.1 GCA_030065155.1 Xenococcaceae cyanobacterium MO_188.B29 | reverse complement strand
TGGGGGTTATATGAAATACTTTAATGCCTGCTACAAATGCTTGATGGTTGAGATGAGTAATGAGTAATGAGTAATGAGTAATGAGTAGCGATTTGTATCATTCTTTTTTGTATTTCATATTATTTGCTTTATTGCTTACTCAAATGATTTTTGTCGATCGCACATAAAATCTTGAAAACAACAGTTAGAACTTTAAATCATCATTGTTGGGGATACAAATATGTCATCTACTCCCAAAAATCTTAACCCCCTAAGTCAATTTTGTACTCATACTCTGGCAGTAGTTTTAACTTTTGTGGTAACTTTAACTGGCTTGCGATCTTTTCCGCAAATATTATCTCCATTACTTTCATTACCTGACTCAGATATCGTAACTGAGCCTAATATTTCTCTATCTGCTAATACTTCTCATAATTTTGTAGTTGCTGCTGTCAAGCATGTTGGTGCATCGGTAGTTCGTATTGATACCGAACGCACTATTACCAGAAGTTTTCCCGATCCTCTGTTTGATAATCCCTGGCTGCGTGAGTTTTTTGGTGATGAGATGTTTCCCCAACTACCACGAGAATATTATCAACGGGGTCAAGGTTCAGGATTTATTATCGATCGCCAGGGAATTATTCTGACTAATGCTCATGTAGTCATTGGTGCAGATAGGGTAAGGGTAAGCTTGCGAGATGGACGAACCTTTGAAGGGGAAGTAAGAGGCATCGATCGCCTTTCTGATTTAGCCGTGGTCAAAATTGAGGGAAAAAATCTACCCATAGCACCATTGGGTAATTCTAGTGAGTTAGAGGTAGGAGATTGGGCGATTGCTGTGGGTAATCCTTTAGGATTAGACAACACAGTTACCCTAGGCATTATTAGCACTCTCAACCGTTCTAGTGCGCAAGTCGGCATTCGAGATCTGCGTCTCGACTTTATCCAAACTGATGCTGCCATCAATCCTGGTAATTCTGGAGGTCCTTTGCTAAACGAAAAAGGTGAAGTAATTGGCATCAATACGGCAATTCGGGCTGGGGCAGAAGGGATCGGTTTTGCTATTCCGATTGATAAAGCCAAAGCGATTCAAGCAAGATTAGCCAGAGGAGAAAAAATATCTCATCCTTACATTGGTATTCAAATGCTTACTCTGACACCAGAACTTGCACAAAAAATTAATCAAGAACAAAGTATAGATATATTTCTCTCGGAAATTAAAGGTGTTTTAGTAGTGAGGGTTCTTCCTAATAGTCCTGCTGCTGTTGCTGGCTTGCGTCGTGGCGATGTCATTACCGAAATTGAGGGGACTACTATTATCAGTAGCGATCGACTACAAGATTTGATAGATCAAAGTCAAATTGGTCAACCACTTAAAATTAAGATACGCAGAGAAACACAAACTAAGGAGCTATGGGTAAAACCGAAAGAGATTCAGGAAATGTCTAATTTTTAAAGGTGTGTTTGGATTTAACTTTTAGTTTTTGCCGGTACGACTAATACTGGACAAGATGCTTTGCGGATAATACCTGCGCTCACACTGCCTACCAATGCTTTATATAAAGCACCATGACCATGAGAACCGATCACAATCATATCTGTTTTAAGCTTAGATGCTTCTTGGAGAATAGTTTCAACTGTCATCCCTTGAACTAACAGAGGAGTGACATCAATACCACTTTGTTCCAATTCCAAGGCTTTATCTTGGATGTATCGATGTTCCTCTCTAAGCGTTTTGGCTCTCCAGTCACGTTTAGATTGTGGTCCTGTACCATAACCAACAAAATCAGGCTCGGGAGCAGCAATATGTATTAACCACAGTTTACTAGCAAAACACCTTGCTATTTCTGCTGCCTTATCTACAACCGTAGGAGTAATAGGGGAAAAATCTATTGCTGCCAAAATATTATCCATAGCTAACAACTAATCACTAACAAATAACCACTGTAAGGGCGAATAGCCCTTCGCTCCTACTAACAATTAACAATCTTCACAAGTTCTTCAAGCTTATTTTTTATCTTGGAAGTGGGAGAGAATTATCTAATGAGGTGAATAATGATTGCCACAGTTGATTATTCAATTGATGAAATCAAGCAAGAAGTTCGTCATTTAGTTGAAAGAGGAATTATCGATCGCCAGCAACGAATTTGTATTCTTTGTGAATTCATTCCTCCAAGAGAATGGATTTGTGTTGCCTGTGAATTAGAAAAAAATGACTATCTATTAAGAGATCATATCTGCGATCTTTTAGCTCAAGAGGAGTGGAAAGAAGATTAGATTTGTCATAATAAATGTTGCTTGAAATGAACTGTAAGCAAACTCTTCACAACATCCTCAAATTTTTAGTCTAAATTTTGAGGAGAGAAAATAGATTTTACCGAATTTCCTCAACAGCCAAAAACTGTTGATAATTGACTTGCAAGAGGAGGTTATATGGTCTATGCTGGTTCTCTATTTTTTAGCAAACAAAACAAACTAGAAACAAGTTTATTACTTCCCCTTCGCAATGTTGTTTTGTTTCCTAGAATCACGATCCCTGTGGTTGCAGGAAAAACCCGCTCTGTAGCAGTGGTGGAGTCCACTATGCTAACGGAAAATAAGCAACTGATCGTAACTGCAATTCGTCCCCAAGCTGCACAAAGATTAGGACAATTAGAGATAGCACAAATCACCTCTGATTCTAGTGAGGCTCAAAAATCTTCATCTCCTGAAATTGAAAGCTTTAAAGAAATTTATCCGATCGCAACTCTGGCAGTGATTCATAAGATGACCCGCTTACCTGGAGGTCTAATTCAACTAATTGTTGAAGGTTTAGAAAGAGTAGAGATTAGAGAATTGGTACAAACTCATCCGACCTACGCAGTTAAATTTAAACGACTGCCCGCCCTTAACGAAAAAGAAGCGTCGCTCCAAGGAACAGATGAACAAACTCTCGAAGCCTTGACTCAAGCAATTAAGTCTCTTTGGACAGAAGCAGCAGAAATAAATCCGCGATTTCCTGAAGAGTTATTAGGGGTTTTATTAAACACTAAAGAACCAGCCCAGCTAGCTTATCAAACCTCTGTCTTACTGCAACAAGATGTCACCACTACCCAAAAAGTTTTAGAGGAAGAAAATCTAGAAAAACTGTTGCGTCAAATCCTGAGCGATTTACAAAAAGAAATTGAAGTTCAAAAGCTACAAGGAGAAATTTTAGGAGAGACAAAAAAAGAGATCGACCAACAACAGAAAGAATTCTTTTTACGCCAACAACTCAAAAAAATTCAGGAACAATTAGGAGAAACAGACCCTGAGCGAGCAGAAATTGAGGAATTGCGATCGCGCTTAGAAGCAGCAAACTTACCAGAGGTAGTAGAAAAACAGGTAACAAGAGAATTAAAACGTCTGGAGCGAGTTACTAGCGCGTCAGCAGAAGGAGGTGTCATTCGTACCTATCTGGACTGGCTGTTAGAAATGCCTTGGAATCGTCAGGTAGAAGATAATCTCGATTTAGATAATGCCAGAATTATCTTAGATGAAGACCACTATGGTTTGGACAAAATCAAAGCAAGGATTATCGAGCATTTAGCTACTTTTAAACTCAAAAAAATAGCCCAACAGCAGTTATCATCAGCATTAGACCATCCCATCCCCAAATCTTACACCGTCGGTACAGTCCTTTGTTTTGCTGGTCCTCCAGGAGTAGGTAAAACCAGTCTAGGGCAATCGATCGCCCGTACTTTGGGCAGACCATTCGAGCGCATTAGTTTAGGTGGATTAAGAGATGAAGCAGAATTGCGCGGTCATCGTCGTACCTATATTGGCGCAATGCCTGGTCGTATTGTCCAAGCTTTACATCGGGCAGAAGTAAAAAATCCCGTGATTATGCTGGATGAATTGGATAAAGTGGGCATGGATTATCGTGGTGACCCAGCTTCAGTACTATTAGAAATTCTCGATCCACAGCAGAATCATAGTTTCCGCGACCTCTATTTAGATTTAGATTTCGATCTTTCCCAAGTGCTTTTTATCGGCACTGCTAACGATCTATCTCATGTTCCTCCACCTTTGCTAGATCGTCTAGAAATTATCGAACTATCTAGTTATTCTTCACAAGAAAAACTAAAAATTGCTCAGAAATACTTACTACCGAGACAAATTGATAAAGCTGGATTGCCCAAGGAGGCGGTGCAACTTCCCGCATCAACCATCGAACTGATTATTGAATACTATACTCACGAAGCAGGAGTAAGGAAACTAGAACAACAATTAGGAACTCTCTGCCGTAAAGTTTCTGTGCGTTATGCCCAAGGTGAAACTAATCCTCAACTTATCCATCCCGAACAACTAGAAGAATTGCTCGGTGCAAGACAATTTCTCCGAGAAGAAATGCGTTCAGAAAATAAACCTGGTGTTGCTACTGGTCTTGCCTGGACGCTACAGGGAGGAGAAATTATGTTTGTCGAAGCCGTCTTATTGCCTCAAGGAGAGGATCTAACTCTGACGGGACAATTGGGAGAAGTTATGCAAGAATCGGCAGAAATTGCTCGTTCCTATGTGTGGTCGCAAGCAGAATCTATAGATATTGACGTAAGCTTGTTTAAAGATAATGGTTTGCACATTCATGTTCCTGCTGGAGCAATTCCCAAAGATGGACCCTCGGCTGGTGTGACTATGGTTGTAGCGATCGCCTCTTTGTTAATGGATTGTCCAGTTCGCAACGATACTGCTATGACAGGAGAAGTCAATCTCAGTGGAGAAGTCTTAGCTATTGGTGGAGTACGAGAAAAAGTTTTAGCTGCTCATCGAGTCGGAATTAAACGGGTTTTGCTACCTCGACACAATGAAAAAGATGTGGTTGATGTACCAGCAGATGTACGCCAGCAAATGGAATTTGTTTTTTGCGATCGCATTGAACAAGTTTTAGCTAATGCCTTAGTAAATTATCAGGAGGTTGAATCCCATGACACAAAGGGCAATTTTAGGGGAACAAAGTTTGTGGCAGTCAGATGCCATGAAAGTAGAGGAACTAAAAGCAGCCTATAGATTAGGTCAAAGAGATTTTCCCTGCTTTAATTTACCCAAAGCAGACCTACGCAAAGCTCGGTTAGCAGATATTAATCTCAGCCAAGCTTATCTGTATCGAGCTATTTTGAGTCAAGCTCACCTAGAACGGGCTTTTTTGAATCAAGCAATTCTCTATGGTGCCAATTTACATCAAGCACGGCTAGTTTGGGCTAGTTTGATCGAAGCAGATTTGTGTAACGCTAACTTGACTAAAGCCATTCTCAATCATGTCAATTTATGTGGGGCAAATTTACGCAATGCCAATCTCAGTCATGCTCATTTAGTTTGGGCAAATTTGCGGGAAGCTGATTTAACTGATGCCTGTCTCGATCGCACCGATTTAACAAATGCTAGGTTCTATCGGACGATTATGCCTGATGGCAGTGTCAGAAATAATGATTGTCTGTAGGAACGTAGCATGCTACGTCCCTACAGTGGTTAGTCCGATTAGTTATCAGGAGAAAAAAAATGGAAAATTATGATTATGTAATTTTAGGTGCTGGTTTAGGTGGGTTGTCCGCAGCAGCTTGTCTGACTCGTCAGGGATATCGAGTGGCTGTCTTAGAACAACACTATCTACCTGGAGGTTGTTGTCATACTTTTGACTATGGAGATTATAGCTTTTGTGCCGATGTCCACTATATTTATCAATGTGGTGAAGGACAATCAGTCAAACAATTTCTCAACTATATCGAGCGCGATGTTCCTTTTAATTCCCTCGATCCAGACTGTATCGATCGAGTAATTACCCCTGAGGTTGATTTTCGCATTCCTCTCAATTGGGAGAAATTCCGCGCTCGTCTACTTAAGACTTTTCCCGAAGAAGCACAAGGAATTAATCTTTACTGTGATGAAATTAAGCAATTACACAAAGAACTACAACAGCTAAATAAAGAGGTGCATTGGTTCAATTTAGATTGGTCTGATTGGTTATCCTTACCTAAATATTGGCATTTATTCACTAGACGGAACTGGACATTACAAGACCTCTACGATCGCGCAGGACTATCCCCTAAACTACAGGCATTATTAGCCGGACAAAGTGGTGATTACGGTTTACCACCGTCAGAGATTGCCCTCATTACTCATACATCCCTAGTTTGGGATTATTCAGAAGGAGCTTATTATCCTCAGCATCATTTTAAACACTTAGTGGATACTATTGTCTCTGTTATTACCGAAGGTGGTGGTGTAGTCAAATACTCAACTCCTGTACAACACATCGAAGTAGAAAATCATCAGGTAGTGAGTGTTACTGCCGACGAAGAAATCTATCAAGCCGATATTGCCTATATTAGCGACCTAGACCCTAAATTAACAGTAAGATACATGCATAATTCTTTGGCTTTAAGCCAACAAGAATATCACCGTTTAACTAATTATGAATACTCTGCTAGTGCTTTTAATATTTATCTCGGTCTAGATTCTCGGTTTGAACCCCAATCTTACGGTATTGGTAACTGGAATATCTGGTACTATCCCAATGGCGATCTTAACCAAGCCTATCAACAACAGTTTGAAGGCAATTTAGAACATCCTTGGATCTTTTTATCCTGTCCTACCTTGAAATCCCACGAACCAGGTATGGCACCAGAAGGTCATCATGTTTTAGAAATTGCTACCGCTTGTCCTTACGAACCATTTAAACAACTCCACGAAACCGATACTAAAGCTTATAAAGCTAAAAAACGAGAAGTATATCAGCAGGTAATGGCCGGTGTTCGCGATTTAATTCCTGATATAGATAAATATATTCGCATGAAAATTTATGGTACACCTACCACTAGTGAATATTACCTCGGACAACCAGAAGGTAATATGTATGGTGCGAAACTGATTCCCAAACAAATTGGTTTAAATCGTTTGGGTTATAAAACTGAATTACCTAATCTGTTCTTAGTTGGCGCAAGTGCTGGCTATCCTAGTGTTCCTGGTGTAATTAGTAACGGTATGGACTTAGTGGAAATGATCACAGGAGAATCAATTCGGCAGGCAAAATTTGAATTGGAGTTAGTAGCTATTTAGTATTTACTTACTAATGACTAATAACCAATAACTAATCACGGATTCTTTGCTCAAGGGGATTAGCATGTTCAAGAAAATATTAGTAGCTTTAGACCGTTCCTCACAAGCAGAGGTAGTTTTTGATTGCGCTTTGTCCATAGCGCACCCAGAACTGAGTCAGGTATTGCTGATACATTTTATTGACTGGCAAATAGAAAAAGTTTCTCCTTGGGTTGGTTTGGGTACTTTAAACGATATCAATGTATCAGGCGATCGCTATCATCGAAACCGCGAACATCTGCAACAAGAAATAGAAAAAAACAGGGCTTGGCTAGAAACTTATACCCAAAAGGCGATCGCTAAAGATATTAACTGTGAATCTGAATGTCTAGTGGGTAACTGTAGTTTAGGGATTGGCGATCGCGCTAAGAAATGGGGTGCAGATTTAATTATTATTGGTCGCAGGGGTCACAGGAATATATCGGAAATACTTTTGGGTAGCATTAGTAACTATGTGATTCATCATGCTCCCTGTTCAGTTTTTGTTGCGCAAGGAGTCAAAGCTACTCAGGCTAATATCTCGGAGCAAGATACGGAGGTTAAGTAGTTAGTAGTTAGTAGTTAGTAGTTAGTTGCCTACTAATACTATTCGGATAAGCATAATTTCTTCTCCCCCTGCACCTCTGCACCTCTGCACCCCTGCACCCCTGCACCTCTGCACCCCTGCACCCCTGCACCTTTGCCTTCTTCCTGCTGATGACTAATTGGAGGATTTTAAAATGACCAGAATGAATTCAATAAACTATCGGGAAAAAATTATTGCCTTATGGACAGTATTTCTTTTGGGATTATTGTTTCATACTCAATTGGGTTTAATGCCTTTGTTTCATGGTATTGATGTAGCTATTATGGGACATTATCACCAAGAAGTTGCAACTGTGGCGGAGATTGAACCAATTTTATGGGGAATGCTAGTCTTTTTTATGTTACCCATGTTAGCAATTATTGCTACTGCGTTTTACGAGTTTAAACGCTATCGGGTATTTCATTTTGGATTGACTTTAGTTTATACAGTTTTAAATTTGATTCATGCGATCGCCGATTTGTTAGTCACTCCCATTGCCTGGTATCAAATTGTTTTAATGGTGCTGTTACTTTTCATTGGGATCTTATTAAATATTGTGGCTTATCAATGGATGCGCGTTGGCTATCGTCGCCATAAGATTATGCCAATAGTGGAATAAGTTTAAGTCTAATTGTGCCTAGATTTAGACTCCATGAAGAAAAAGCTATATTTCCTCACAAGTTCTTCAACTTTAATTCTTAATTTAAAGATAGCAACATCCTAACTGTAATTTAAACAGGAGGGTGAATATCTATGATCCTAATTCAGATTGCCCAAACTCAACACCCTTGGCAACAAAAAGCGTCTCCCATTCCTTTGCAACCAGTGATCGATTCCCCAGATGAGCGAGCTAAATTCCATGAAATCTTATACGATTCACAACTTGAAGGTGGTCAACACATCATCCAAATCAAAATGGCTGAAGCTCTATCAAGAATTTTAGAAGCATATTTTCTGGAACGGCAATGGCTTTTATAAGCTAGTTTTGATTCAAATTAGACAAACCTGCATAAAAGGCAAGAGGCAATGATTGGTAAGGGTGGGGGTATTAACTACCATTAAACATTGTCGTGAATTATACAAACGAAGCAAAAAAATGAACACAAAAATCAGTGAACTCAAACAAGTTGCAACTAATTTACTTTCAGGAATGTTAGCCAACCCTCATATTTACTCAGTCGTTAGTGATGAATTGGGTAGAGGGCAGCAGGAACAAGACCTGATTATAGCTGCCATTGAAATGGCAGAAATTTTGCTCAGCAAAGTAGACAACAAAATTGAAGCGGACTGGGAAAGTTCTACAAGTTAGTGTATATGTTTAAGAAAATTTTAGTAGCGATGGACAGTTCTTCCATAAGTAAACTAGTCTTTACTAAAGCACTGTCTTTAGCCAAACAGAACCAAGCTAATCTCATGCTATTGCATGTGTTATCAGGGGAAGAAGAAGACAGTCCTATGCCTCTACCTCCTGATATGGGGGCTCCTTATTGGTCTGCATTAAGTGAAGTAACCGTAGAGAGTTGGCTCAAACAATGGGAAACCTATGAAAGCGAATGCTTAGAAAAGTTACAAAAATTTACGGCTGAAGCAAATCAGACAGGTATAAATACTGAATTCAGGCAAATCCCTGGCAGTCCTGGTCGCACTATCTGCCACTTAGCTTGGAGTTGGCAAGCCGACTTAATTGTAGTTGGCAATCGGGGACGTTCTAGACTAGGCGAATTACTACTTGGCAGTGTCAGCAACTATGTACTTCACCATGCTCCTTGCTCAGTTTTGACGGTGAAAGACTACATTGCTGAAAAATCCTAATTTACTTGCTTTGCCTTACTTCACAATTTCTTCAAATTATTTTTATAGTCTCAAGGTGAAGTGAGCTAGTTGCCAGATTCAAGCATTGGAGGTGAGTTGTATGTCTACTGCACAAACTAACTCCAAAAAACAGCATAAACACCTAAAACGGAAAAATCGACATAGACATCTTTTGGATATTGGAACTCCTAAAGTGCCACTCAGTAAAAATCAGCATCAGCAGAGCCATGAATTACTAAGTGATTGGGAAGATGCAACTTAAACCACCTCATCTCGTAGGGAGATGGGGTTTATAGCTTCGCTGGGTGCTGCCTTACCTTGGTCTTTCGTCCTCGGTCGGGTCTTACGCTCCCTCCACTAGCAGAAGCGGGTGTTCCCTCCGCTTTTAGATACGTGCATGAATCTTAGCTACCATTTAGCTTTGGCTCTAGATTTAGAACCTTTCTGCTTACGAACTAATTTCTGTTGCTTGCGGTTTAGATTTTTCTCATGCTTCTTAAAATGCTTGGGGTTAGCGTATTTACCTTTCGTGATGCGACTAATATTTTAAGAGTTGGGATATCAACTCTGGGTGCGATTCGTTTCTCTGAGCGCGACCTGACTGGTCGTTTTAAATGGAGAGCCAACTCTCCTAGAGGTTTTTCACCCTCTACCCTCACATAAAATAACTCACAGGAGTTAGATTCAATACCTAGTAGGTAACGAAAGGAAAATAAGCAGAATCATGAATGTAGCCGTCACTGGTAGGGTCAAACTGGTGATGGAGCTAGGGGGCAAAGATGGAAGGATAAACATAGTCTAAGATACTGATTAAACTGCGTTATACGAAAAACAGCCAAATGACTCCTGAAAGGCTGTGACCAAAAGGTAAATGGGCAGGTCTGAACGTTTCGATGTCGTTCAGAAGTGAAAACAGTATCCCCATCGCAGAATAGGTATCTATCCTCATCATCTTGATAACTTAAAACGACACAACAGGGTAAGCCCTACAAAGTCTAATAAATGGTCGAACTTATTAGTAGGTCGCTTGGTAACAAGGACGGAACTCTTTGGAGGGTAAAGGATGAAGGAAAAAGCGAATGCTTGGGGTAATGCCCAAGATAAGAGTTCAAAATTTGCTCTTGAGCGAAAGCAA
>JASJDI010000243.1 GCA_030065155.1 Xenococcaceae cyanobacterium MO_188.B29 | reverse complement strand
TTTAATTATCTTCTTTTGGCAGCCGATGGCATCAATGGTAATAATACATCCTTTTAAGGATAAAACCTTTAAAAGTTCAGGAATAGCTGTAATTTCATTGGATTTGCCTTCGACTTTTTTTTGTCCTAATACTAAACCCACATTCCGTAGGTTCAATCTATATATAGTGTTGTTGAAATTTCTTTTCTCTACATATAATGTATAGTTCAAATTAACTACGCTATTTATAGCCACAACCAAAATAGTTCTGCACTACAGGTAGGGGTGCGGAATGTGGGCTTTAATTGTTTTTTTTTTCTGAATAATAAACTGATTAGCATAAAGAGCTTTAGGCATTGTACTCCATTGATCCTGAACTGAGGATAAAAACTGCTCTATGCCCAACCGAGGATTTTTATCCTGACTACGGCGGTTATTATGATCGTAGTCATTAAAGATAATTAAACCGTCACCTTTAGCTAAAGTCCACGCTAAACTAGCATTCTTTTGAGCGCGAGTAGTCAGTTTACATTTATCTTGCAGTATTACCACATCAAAGGTGTCAGCTTCTAGAGAATTAGCTAGCTTGTGAATATTTCCTGTTAGTTGTGTTACTTTTTCTGCTGCTTTGGTTTTAGCTAGATTGGTATCTAGTTGCTCACTATTGCTCTCTTGGATGTAAGTTAATTTGGCTGAAGGATGAGTCAATATCTTATCAAGTAACCAGCAAACACTCATATCTTGTTCATCACCAAGTAGTAAAATATGGGTCTGGGGCCGATTAATTAGAGGTTGGAAGCAAGATTCCCAAGTAGCAATACGATAACTAAAGTTATCGCGAGCAAAAGAATAGTCATTAGTTTGGCATTCTTGCCAGCCTTTTAAAGCGCAGGCTTTCTGAAGACTAGCAGCAGCTTCAACTAGTTGTCCTTTTTGCCGTAAAGCATTACTTAAATGAGTGTACACCCAAGGATATTCTTGAACAAGATTAATAATAGCGTGACAAGTAGCGATCGCCTCGTCAAATCTTTTGAGTTGAATAAAAGTTCTGACTAAATCGCGGTACGCTGAAGCAAAATCGGATTGTAGCTTAATCGCTTGTCTAAAAGCTATGATGGCATCTTCGTAGCGTTTTTGTTTCAGGTAAATAGTTCCTAACTTATGATGTGCTTTGGCATAAGTGGGGTCTTGCTCAAGTATTTTCTGATAAATAGCGATCGATTGGTCTAACTTACCTTTTTGCAGCCAAATTTCCCCTAAATGGCATTCTACTTCTAATAAACTACCATTGCTACGCTCTTGCGCCCTTTGATAACAAGTAATAGCCTTGTCTAGCTGACCATGAGCTTGGAGAAATCTGCCTAAGCGATGATAGCCATGAGCATTAATGAGATTGGGACTTAAATTAGCTGCTTCATACCAGTATTCTATTTCAGTTTCTTTCTCTCCGAGATGACCATAGACTTGTGCTAAGAAGGAGTAAACTTTGGCAGATTTTGGTTGATATTGCAGTCCATTTTTTAAAGAGGCGATCGCCTTTTTCCAGTTTTGCTGACCAATGTGTAGTTGTCCTAAATAAGAATATATTTCTCCTTTATTCGGCTCACTATCTGAAGCTAAAGAATGCCATTGGACAGCTTCATTAAATCTTCCCATTCCTTGTAAAATATTACCTAAATCATGACAGGCTTGCTGCAATTTTTCTAATTTTTCTTCTGGATTATTTAGAGCCTGTTCACAATCATAAATCGCTTGGATAAGATAATTAGAATTAACCATCAAAGTATGAGCAAATTAATTTCTTAATTGACCTGAAAACAATAAATTATTTGATTATTAGTATAATAACAATTTAATTATTTAAACCAGCAACTTTTAAAATTTTCTGTAGAGAGTCAAGATTGACCAATATATCTTCTGTTAAAGAATTTTGATACATTAAATTTTTTAGAGGGTAACAATCAAAACTTTCTCCCAAGGAATAATAATGTTGTAGTTGTAACTGTTGGCTTAAGATCCAATAATCTGTCCTAACATAATTAGGAGAAAATAATTCTACTACTACTGCACCTGGACTACAAAAAACTAGATTAGTCAAACTAGAACCGTGAGGAGAAATAATTGCTTCTGCTCTAGCAAACAAGGATACTTGTTCTAAAACCGATAATTCTTCCAGTAAAACTGGTTGAAAGCCAAGTTGACTGACAACATCAATCACCTGTTCTTCATTAATTACTATTCTACCTCTTGCTTGCGATCGACTAATATATATCCGTTTGGGAAATTTAGCTTGTTGACCCTTAATTGCAGACAAAAAAGTCTTGCGTAAAAAAGTAATGGTTGATTTAGGTACCCAGTCTAAATATCCTGGAAAAGAAGGAACAATTAATTCTTCTGCTTGAATATAACTGTAGTGGTCGCTGATTTTTATTTTGCTGGCAGGAATACCCAAAAAATCAAGAGTTTCTTTTTGAAAATTGCGATCGATATTATTAACTACAAACCAATCTATTTTTTCCCAATCTATGCCACTACGGCGGAGTATATCTAGACGAGGTAAGATATCAATCATCCAGTGGTAGTATACATGACCAGCTAATCCCGATAAAACAACTACTTTTCCAGCAATTTTTTCTAGGGGAGGTAAAGTTTCTAGCGTAAATATAGTGTGGTTATTTTTTTCTTGTTCAGGACAGCCAGGAAGATACCAAGGATAATAGCGAGAAAGGTCGCCTAAAATGTAGTTATCAGGAGTAATAATGGCAATAGCATTACAAATTAACCAAGAGTTTTTTTGTGGTGCAATCCAAGCTCTTCCTGCTGAAATTTTAACCACAAAGGGGGAAGGAGAATCGATGGGTGGGGATTGAGAAAATGAGCATTGATAGGCTTGTTTCCCTATTTGCACTGGTTCAAAATAGCTAATTAACTTGCTCATACAAGCAGAACAATTAACCCCACCGCACTTGTTCTTGAATTTAGAAGCAGAAGCAGAAATGAATTCAGACTGTTTATGTCGAAGCAACTCTGGCTCTATTGGCTTGCGGGAGCTAGGAATTGATGTCATTTCTACTAATGACCAATCAATGTGGAAATAGTCAAAGTCTTCTAATTCTGAATCTCTTACCCAATCGATAGTACGATAGTATATACTTTTCGGCAATGTACGTAATTTTTCATCGGAGAGCAAAAAATTAGGCAGTTGTTCCCAGTTATGTTCTGAACCTTCTTCTTCTATTTGGTGCTGCCAAGCAGTCTCGTAGTAATCAATAGCTTGTTCGAGTTGCTGTTGTTGTTCGAGCACTTTTCCTAGCTGAAAACAGATTTTAGTATGATGTGGTTGCAGAGCCAAGCCCATCTGATAAATAATTATTGCTGCATCGAACTTCCTTTGTTTTGCCAAACAATTGCCCAGACGCAAGTATAGTTCCACTTCATCTGGTTTAATTTGCAAGGCTTTTTGATAATAAACTTGTGCTTGTTTGATCCCTCCATAGGCAAATAGAATATCTCCCCAATACAAATGAGTTTGCCAAAAATGAGTTAAGATTTGTGAGTAATTTAGTTTGTTGCGTATAGCATTTAAAAATTTAGCACAGGAGATTTGAGCTTGTTCAAGTAAGCCTTCTGGCTGTAGTAATTTTGCCTTTTGACAGTAAGCTTCCACAAAATCAGGCTGAAGAGTAATCGCCGAGTGAAAATAATCGATAGTTAGTTCTAAATTATTGTGCATAAATAAGGCTTCTGCACAATGACTATAAGCCCGAATATTATTTGGTTCTAGTTTGATCACTTGTTGGAAGCAATCGATGGCTGCGGGATAATTTCTTTGCTGTTGCCACAATTTTCCCAAATTATAATGAGCTAGAGCCATATTTGGTTCTAGAAAAATAGCATTTTCAAATCTGGCTAATGCTTCTTCTGGCTGTTGATTAAGCCATAGTAATTGACCAAGATTATTGTGTAGAACTGCCCAAGTTGGGTCAAATTTTAGTCCTTCTTGATAAATTTCGATCGCAGCAGCAAACTTTTCTTGTTTGACCAGAGTGCTACCTAAGTTACTATAAGCTCTGGTATTATGGGGTTGAAGCTTAAGAACTTGACGATAGTTGGCGATCGCTTTTTCCAGTTCCCCTCGTTGATCGTATAGTACTCCTAAATTAAAATATGCTGCTACATAATCTGACTGAAGAGCAATAGTTTTTTTATAGCTCTTAATTGCTTCTCCCCAATCTTCTAGCTGATGAAGGATAACAGCTAAATTGTATTGTAGATCTGTCCAGTCAGGTTTGAGAGCCAAAGCTTGCTGATAATGCTTAGCTGCTTTGGCTAACTTTTGCTGTCTACTATACAATAATCCTATTTCTGCATGTATATCTGGTCGCTTATTGTCATTAACTAGTAGTGTTTGGTAAATACTTATTGCTTCTTGGGGATTTCCTAGACCAACTAAAGCTTTCCCCCAAAAATGATAAACTTCTATACGCTTAGGATCGTCATCTATGGCTTGCTTACAGATGGCTACAACTTTACCCCACTGTCTTTTAGCTAGATAGGACTTGATGGTTTCAGTGGCAGTTTCACCTCTCATAAGATCGATCGTAACCCGAACTAACTCAACTATTGGTTGTCTTTAGATTAACCTAAGATCTAAAAATTTAGTGCAATAAACCCACGGTTTGAGCCGTGGGTCAAGCCTAAATTCCAAATTAAGAATATCTTTATGGAACTAAGTTCCGATAATGTACAACAATACAACGCCAATTTATTGTGTAATTTTGTAAAACAATTTAAATTGGCTGATAAGAGCAGGAGTGTTATTTAAAAGCCATAATGGAGTGCAATTAATGCTCTCCTAAAACAATCCCATTAATATAACCCTCATCTATTTCAAGCCAGTTAGATTAAAATCTGACTAGAAAAGTTCATAATCTTCGTCACCTTCAGAATTGAGAATATTGATATCGAGGTTTTTGTCAAGCTGAATGACTTCTTGACCATTTACAGAGACTCTACCAGTAGTACTATCGTAAGAGACATCAGCATCCTCACCGATTCCTCTAAGGATAATTACATCTTCAATGCTGCCGTCAGGTTCTTGAGTAAAGTCAGTGATTTTGTCGATTTCTCCTCTAAATAAATCATCAGAGAAGAATTCAAATATGTCTTCGCCGTCACCGCCAGTGAGGTCGTCCACTCCAGTGCCACCTCTAATAACATCTGAACCAGCACCACCAATGATTATGTCACTACCTTCGTCACCGGAGAGGATATCATCCCCTGCACCACCAATAATTATGTCATCTAGTAGACCACCTTCAATAACATCGGTTTGACTACCACCAATAATGGTATCGCTACCACCTACGGGCGGATCATCAAAACCACTTTCACCAACAATAAAAAGGTTAGCTTGGTCATCTTGCCCGATAATTCTCAAACCACCATTTTCATCTTGTACCTCGAAAAGCGGTTCAGTACTATCTGTAAGAATACTAGACATTAAATTTTCCCTCTTGATTTTACTTGAATTTGACCTATCATTTAATGAAAACATTAAATTACTTAATTAAAGCAACAATATTTGGAAATAGCAATAATTAAATCAAGTTTTTTGAGCTTTTGTATACTACCTTACAAATCAAACTTTCTTTATGTTAGAAAAACCCTTGTCTCATTTCAAGTATGTAAAGTTTGTATTCTAGCTTCATCTAAACTTCATAATTGATTTAAGCTCTACTTAAATCTAGTTAGTAAGGTAACATCTAATTGAAAAATGGTCTGTTTAAATACATTTTTTGTCAAAAACACTAATTTAAATTATTTGATAATTATGAAAATAAATACATATATTAACTACAAATAGTATCTTTCTTAAATCTAATTTAAGCGCAAATTAAGATAGAAATATGTTTTTTATCTTATCAAGATTAAAAAAACAAAATACTTATTCAACTAAGAGTTTTCACTGAGACATCATATTTTTTGTGTCGAACAATACTAAAAATTACTTTAAATATTTCCTACAAAAAAGATAAATTCAGTTACTATTCAGGCTAATGTCTGAGCAGAACCAATAACAGCAAATTGATAGCCAATACTAAACTACAATCAATGAAAATAAAGCATATTATTTCAGGTATTTCTCCTCTCGCTTTTGTCTTAGGATGGAATTGCATAACCATCAATTCAGTTGATGCAGCTACTTTAAATTTCACCTATACTCTTGAATCTACTGAAACCATATCTGGTAGTTTCGATGGAGATATTGCTGCTGACGGTAATGAAGTAGAAAATCTCCGTAATTTCACGGCAGTGTACTCAGGTAATCCCAGTATTACCTTTGATACTTTGCAGGTAGGTGATTTTTTCACTATAGACCTTTCCGAGTTTCAGTTATATGGAACGTCAAGCTCTTTGCCAGGAGCTAAGTTTCTTGCTGTTAGAGGAGACAATGGTGTAGAAGATATTAGTGTGTTTGTTCCAGCAACAGCTAATTCTCAACTAATTAACGATTCTGACACCGTTATTGTTAATGATAGATTGAGTGTGACTACAGTAGATATAGAAACTACTTCTGAACCTGGAATAACATTGGTACTAACGCTCTTAGGTGGTTTTGCTGGTTGGCAGAAACTAAACAAAAAACAAGTATCCTCCTAAAGGAGGGTGATAAATTGTTCAATATACGGTTAAGATAGTTGCCGATAGAGGAGATGTAGATAAACTACATCTCTTTCTGTTGTTAAATTTTCATCAATATCGAGATACCGAATTATGGTAGGTACTGCTGCTCAACCAACAATAAGCGTGATTATTCCTACTTATAACTGCGATCGATATATTGCGCAAGCGATCGATAGCGTTTTAGCCCAAAAAGACTGTGAGTATGAGATAATTATCATCGATGATGGCTCTACAGATCAGACTAGAAATGTATTAAAGCCTTACAATCACCTTATCCGTTACATTCTCCAGAAAAATCAGGGAGTAGCAGCAGCAAGAAATCGAGGCATCACTGAAGCAGAAGGAGAATTAATTGCTTTTCTCGATGCAGATGATTATTTTCTACCTAGTAAATTAGCTGCCCAAGCAAGCATTTTTGCCAAACGACCAAATTTGGGTATAGTCCATAGCGGTTGGGAAAGAGTAAGCTCCCAGGGAAAAAAGCTCTTAGAAGTTCGTCCCTGGGAAAAATCTCCTCAACTTCATTTGGAAGATTGGCTACGCTGGAGACCAGTACTTCCTAGTGCGATGATGTTTCGTCGCGAATGGCTTGAGTATGTAGGCGGTTTCGATTCCCGATTTCCTCCTGCAGAAGATACAGAATTAGTTTTAAGATTAGCTCTTAAAGGTTGCCAATCTGCTTGGCTAAAACAAATTACGGTATGTTACAGACAGCATGAGCAGAGTGCTATGCACAAGGGTTTACCCCAGGCTCGCTCTTTAACAGCAGTGATTGATGATTTTTTTGAGCAACCCAACCTACCAGCAAAGATTCGCCTCATGGAACATTCTGTTCGCTATCTCACTTTTGTCTGGATTGCTTGGTATTTGCACTATACTAAACATCCAACTGAAATGGTGGAGTATCTAAAACAAGCTTGGTACTACACTCCTCTATCTCCATTAGAAACAGTAATTAATTGGAGCGAATGTTTTGCTGAGTTTTCCCATAATTGGGGTGTTAAGTTCAATGCGAATCAGTTAGCTAAATCTCAGGAATGGCAATCTCTAGTTCAGTGGGTAATCAAAGCCACAAACAAAAGTGATTTGATATAGTGGTTAGCACTCTAGTTCAATACAACAGATTAGCTTGATGTCTTAAATAAGAAAAACCACCTATGACTATTGCTCGTACAATTTGCCTTGGATTTCTTGCTGTTATTGCAGTAGGAACTTTACTATTACTTATGCCTTTTGCTACTAGCACTGGTAGCTGGAATAATCCCATTGTTGCTTTATTCACTTCTACCTCTGCCGTCTGCGTTACAGGATTAGTGGTGGTTGATACAGGGAGTTATTTTTCTTTTTGGGGAGAGTTAATTATTCTCTTATTGATTCAGATAGGAGGATTTGGTTATATGATGACCACTACCTTTCTGATGTTGTTACTAGGGCGCAAATTCGATCTTAGTCAAAAATTTGCCATTAAAGAATCTTTCGATCGACCTTTTTTACAAGGAAGTACCAATTTAGTCCGCTCAATTATGGCTACTACGTTGGTATTTGAGCTTATTGGTGTTATTTTAATGCTCAATGTTTTTTCCTCTAAGCATGGCGTAACTAGAGGATTATGGTTATCGATTTTTCATAGTATCAGTGCTTGGAATAATGCAGGATTTAGCCTTTTTTCTGATAGCTTGGTTGGATATAAATCATCTTGGATTATCAATTTAGTTATACCGGGATTAGTTATTTTCGGAGGTATTGGTTATCAAGTAATTATCGAAATGTACTTGTGGTTAGTGAATATTTTCAAAAGAAAACCAGAAAGATTTTGTTTTTCTCTAAATTTCAAGGTGGTTACCAGTACTACTTTAATTTTGTTATTAGTAGGTACTGTGGCATTTTTCTTAACAGAATTACATAATCCTGCAACTCTTCAAGGATTAAGTTTAGAAGATAAATTTTTGGCTGCTTGGTTTCAATCTATGACTACCAGAACTGCTGGTTTTAATAGTATTGATTTGGGCAAAATGACTACTGCTGGTTTATTCATTACTATGGGATTTATGTTTATCGGTGCTAGTCCTAGTGGTACTGGTGGCGGGATCAAAACGACCACTTTAAGAATTTTATTTAACTGTACTAAATCTGCTTTAGAAGGAAAAAATCAAGTTGTTCTATATCAAAGAGAAGTTGCCACCCCTCTGATTTTAAAAGCAATTGCTGTTGTTTTTGGTACAGCTACTTCTATTGTCATTACTACTATTTTGATTACTTTATTCGATCCTGATTTTGATTTTATTCAAATTTTGTTTGAAGTTATTTCTGCTTTTGCTACTGTAGGTCTATCTACAGGTATAACCGCTAGTTTCTCAACAATGTCTAAACTCATTTTAGTTTTTGCCATGTATACTGGTAGAGTTAGCATTTTAATAATTATTGCTGCAATTATTGGTGAGCCTCGTCCGACTACGCTCCAATACCCAGAGGAGAATTTACTAGTGGGCTAACTTAAATAGCTTAGTTAAGATAATAGTAAAAAATAGTCACAAATGTTAATAGCAATCCATGTATTTTCAAAGTTAGTGAGGTGAAGAGTGGAGCTAAAATCTCTCAAATTTTTGACCAACCTGCGTCGAGAAAATCGTCAATTTGCGGTTATTGGTTTAGGTCGTTTTGGTAGAGCAGTTTGTGGTTCTCTTCACAAGTTAGGATATGAAGTACTTGGTACAGATATAGATGAAAAGTTAGTTACTCAGGCCTTGAGTCAAAGACTAGCTTCTCATGCTATCCAACTAGATTCTACAGAGCCAGAAGCACTTAAAGAAGCTGGCATTTATGAAATGGATACAGTGATTGTTGCCATTGGCAATTATTTACAAGAAAGCATTATTACTACCCTGAATGTAAAAGAAGCAGGAGTAGAATATGTTGTAGCAAAAGCTTCTTCAGAAATTCATGGCAAACTCTTGAGACGAGTGGGTGCAGATCATGTTGTTTTCCCTGAACATGAAGCAGGCTGCGCTTTAGCAGAAACCATTACTAAACCTGGTATATTAGAGCGTTTTGAACTAGATCCAGAGAACAGTATTGTTGAAGTCTTAGTCCCAGAAGACTTTCATCATAAAACTTTAGCAGAATTAGAACTGCGGAACAGTTATGGTGTTAGTGTATTAGCTGTAGGAGATGGAGAAAAATTTTCCATTAATCCAGATCCAAGACAAAAGTTGAGTAAAGGATTAGTTATGGTAGTAATTGGTTGCAATAAAGATATTCAGCGTCTACCGCTCTGAAATATAGTAGAATAGCCTAAAAAACGCCAAAAAAAGGGTAAAATTGAGAAATTTACCCCTAACTTTAAGTCAAATTAAGAAGTCGATTTTCAGCTTACTACCTATAAGAATAATTAGAGTACAACAAAGCTCTAATTATTCTTATTAACGTAGACAAGAGGGTTTTGAAAATCAACTATCTTGTGTTAAGAATAACATGGTATGGGAAATTAATGTAATCTAAAATACAAAGTAGTCGAGAATTATCTTAATTTGTAAACTTATCGGTACTTAAACAATTTTGATAATCAAAATAAGGTAAAGTGCTCTTACCGACTGACTTGAGCATTATCATTACTTCGCCTGAGTTCTAGAATCTAATATAAGTTTTAGTTTCTAGTTGCTTATATCAATTCTCAAAAACGCTCTGCTGATGATCGACTACGCGAATCTAATTTAGGAGAGTAAGCTTAAACGCACCCAAATAACATAAAATTAAGATAGCAACATCAGATAAAAATAAGAAATGCCAGCTAAAGGTTATTTATCATTATCCCAAAAGGAAAAAT
>JASJDI010000242.1 GCA_030065155.1 Xenococcaceae cyanobacterium MO_188.B29 | reverse complement strand
TTTTTTAGATAACTTTTTTAGGGAGTCGGGAGTCGGGAGTAGGAAATAAAAATTGCTTCTTTAAAAAACTCCAGTTCTCTATATGGACGCGGTTTAAGTAATAATAATCATTTCTTATCCCAAAAAATATTAAGGACGTAAATATGGGTTCAAATGAAAAATCGAGTTTAACAGGAACTCCTCTATCTGAACTCGAAATAGATGTATCCCTTGTCTACAGTTTGTTGACAGAACAACATCCAGATCTAAGGCACTTGCCCATTAATCTTGTTGATGCTGGTTGGGATAATGCTATGTTTCGACTGGGGGACAAATTGTCTGTAAGACTCCCCCGTCGCCAAGTAGCAGCTACACTAATAGAAAATGAGCAAATCTGGCTGCCTCTAATAGCAGATCGTCTTCCTATTACTATTCCAACTCCTTATAGAATTGGTTTACCAGCACAAAATTATCCTTGGCGATGGAGTATTCTACCCTGGCTAGATGGTGTAACTGCCGATCGAGAAGAACCCCATCTCAATCAGGTGCAGCTTTTTGCCTCATTCTTGCGCTCATTGCATATATCTGCACCCTCTGATGCACCCCAAAACCCATTTCGTGGCGTACCTTTGCATCAAAGAGCAGTGCCTGTTGAAGAACGGATGCAAAGACTTGAGAGAAAAACTAATCCGATCGCTCAAAAGATTAGAAACACTTGGCATAAAGCTTTGAACACACCGATCGATGTTCAAGATACATGGTTACATGGCGATCTTCACCCACGCAATATTCTGGTTAAGAATGGTGCGATCGCCGGTATCATTGATTGGGGCGATCTTACTTCAGGGGATATTGCCACAGATCTGGCTTCTATCTGGATGCTCTTCTCGAATCGCAATGCACGGCAACAAGCGCTCGCCGAATATGGCAATGTTTCTAATGCCACAATACAACGTGCTAAAGGATGGGCAATACTTTTTGGAGTAGTATTTCTAGATATAGGATTAGTCGATTACCCAAGATATGCAGTGATAGGAGAGAGAACCTTAAGTCGTGTTGCTGAGGACGAGTAACAAGTTATAGAGCTAACCGAAATATGCTGGCTCTTTGCCTGGTATCCATTTTATATTGCAACCAATACTGGGTTTTTGCTCAAAATCAATTTCTCGCTCTGCTAAAATTGCCTCGATCGCCGAACGTAAATCTTTCCCTGTTACTGGTATATCATTACTAGGACGACTGGCATCTAGTTGACCACGATATACTAACTCTTGAGCTTGATTAAATAAGAAAAAATCTGGAGTACAAGCTGCGGTGTAAGCTTTTGCTACTGACTGAGTTTCATCATAACAAAGAGGAAAATTAAACCCTAATTCTTGTGCCATGATTTTGAGATTATCAGCAGAATCATCAGGATATTTAACTACATCATTAGCACTAATAGCTACTATTCCCAAAGAGCGATCGCAATAATCTTGACCAATATTGGCTAATTCTTTTTGTACATGTTTAACAAAAGGACAATGGCGACAAATAAACATCACCAATAACGCATTTTTCTGCTCGAAAGTAGCTAAAGAAATAGTTTCACCAGTGACTACATCTGGTAGTTGAAAATCGGGTGCTTTCGTACCCAAAGGTAACATAGTTGAGGGGGTTAATACCATTGGTTTGCTCCTAAATAAGTAGGTATGCTTAATTAAGTTTAAAACAGGAGGAAGATGGGGGAGATAAGGGAGATAGCAAAGATGGGGGAGAAATAAAATGTTTTTAGTTTATACCTCGCGCATTCCCTTGCTCGGTCGGCGTTCCCTTGCGCCTTTCGTCGACGCGGGTTCCGACCGCTTACGCCGACGCGGTGAAGCAGCGCGGTCTTGTGAAACAGTTGCGGTGGTGAAGCATTGCGGTCTTGGGGGTTTCCCCCATGAGCAAATGCTGAAAGGGTTTCCCGACTTGAGCAAACTGTTGAACCCGAAGGGCGGGTTCCCCGACTTGAAGCAACTGCTGAACCCTTTAGGGGGTCGTTCGTTTTAATTTTACCCAGATTGAGAACTAAGAGCTAAAAGCTAATAGCTAATAACTATTTTAAATTATCTACAACCCAAACTTTCTCTAGTCGAAACACCAGTAGTAGGATTAGTACCATCGGCTCTTTTGCATAATAGATAGGCTTGATAGCGATCGAGAATCGCATCAGAAAAATCAGCCCCAGTAATCTTGGCATCAGCAAAAGTAGTACTGGTAGCAACTATTTCGCGAAGAATAGCATTAGTCAGATTAGCATTGTTTAAATTAACCCGATCCATTAAAGAGCCTGTCAAATCTACTCCAGTTAAATTAGCATCTAAAAAAATAGCTTTAGTGAGAATAGAATGGCTCAAATCTGATTCGGCAAAGTTTGCTCCTCTGGCATCGGCAGCAGCAAAAACTGCACCAGCTAAATCTTTATGGGAAAAATCTTCATCGTGTATTTCACTGTAAGTATAGTTAACTGAACTCTCTGTCGCGATCGCCGGAGTAGCAGATAATAATACTCCAAATAGTGCTAAAGAAATAACAGTAATTAAAATAAATAAACGTCTTAGAGATCGAGAAATCATTTTACCTGGTTGGAGATTCGGAAGTTTAGGAGTTCAGGAGTTCAGGAGTTCAGGAGTTCAGTACTTGGTGTAAAACTTTATTCTGCAACTAATGAACTACCATATTCTGAACTACTATAACTATCTAACATAATCGTCATCTAAAAAAATAAATTTAGCATCTTTACCAAGACGAATAGTTAATTCAGAATCATTATCTTTCAGGTCAGAAATTTCTACTTTACCTATATTTAAAATCTGTTGTACATAATTTGCTGCACTTAAGTCTTTTGACTGAGCAACAATCTCAGTTTGGTTTAATTGCAGATTACCATATTTATTGAGGTAAACGTTATAGAAACCTTTACTAATTAAATATTCTAAAACTTGTAAAGATAACTCAGGATCATCGGTAGTGTTTTGGATCGAAATAGGGATATTGTGCCAAGAATGACCACTATAAGCATACTGTTTATTGTTACTAGAGCGATCGCTTTTAGGACTAGAAATAATAAAATTATCTTGGGCAGATTTCGGCTGACGATTGTAGTTAGGAATAAGATTAATAATTACTTCATCTCGTTCTAGTTGATGTAGAAAACCGAGCAAAGATTCAATCTCAGACAAAGTAAGATCTGTATCTAAATAGTTTTGGAGTGTTTGAACTGTTTGAGTTAAATTATCGGCAAAACTAGGATTATGCAAACGTTGACGAAGAGCTTCTATTAATATTTGCTGCTGTCGAATTCGATCGCTTCTATTATCTTGATTATCTTGCAGAATAAATTCTACTACTTGTTTGCCATCCAGATTTTGCCAACCCGAAGTAATTTTCAGTTTTTGTTTGTTTTGATTATCTAAAGACTCTGGAGAAACAAATACTTCAACCCCACCCAATAAATCAATTAACTTTAACAAAGTTGTGGGAGTAGCTTGAATATAGCGATCGATCTCTACATCGTCTAAAGTTTTGCTAACTACTTGAGACACCATTTCTATCCCTCCATAACTATGGGCTTGTTGAATAGTACCTAAACCCAAACCAGGAATTTCTACCTTACTATCTTGAGGAATAGTTGTAATACTGACAAAATTATTTTGAGGTTGAAATCTAAATAATAAAACCGCAGTATCTTGATATGTAAAAGTAGAATCAATTTCTGGGGGTGAATTATCGCTTTCTTGGATACCGACAATTAACAAATTAACTGGCTCAATAAGACTAGGGATAGGAGAAGATTGAGTTGAGGCAGATAGTACAGAAGAATTACCCAAGTTGTACTCAGCTAGTAAGTTAGTCATAGTCTCAGATATGGATTGAAAATGGGTAAGACTTGCTCCCGCAATTGCTGAAACTACTGATGTGAGGGCAAATATCCCTCCCCAAAAAAATCCGTTATAAAAGGGGGATAAGGAAAATACTGTATTTAATAATTCCTCTGTCTGAGCATTAGGTTCACTTTTTGAATGCCATTGTTCTGAGGATAACTCTCGATCAAGAGAAGATTCGACTTTTTCAGAATAGCTGCTGCCAGTATTGTTTGTCATTGGGATGTTATGGTCTAAACCGAGGGAGGAAAAATCATCTTGAATTTTAACTCAAGAAAGAAATTATCTTAGTTGTACTCGATCGGCAACATTATTAGATCACAAATGTGTGAAAAATATGATTAAGGAGGGTTTTGCTAATTGCTTTTCCCTTGCCCCTCCGCTCCTCTGCTCCTCCGCTTCCTCTGCCTCTCCATTCCTCCCCACACAAACAGCTTATAATTTAGTGGCGCAAATCAAGCCAAAACGAATTAAGCCTCTGTTGTAGCCTCGACTCATTAAACTTAGAGACAATGCTCCTTGTATAGTTTGCCAACCTGCTTGGAATAGTCCGATCATTACTTGAGGGTTAAATGCCGAATCTATAACCACATCCCAAAAAGGTGCGACGGCTGTTGACCAATCATCAGAGCGTAAATTCTGGAAACCACACTCAAGAGCGATCGATCTATACTCAGATAGAGAAATAACATAGGGTAAGCAATACACTCGATAGATTTCTTGCATATGTTTAACCTCATCGCTGGTTAATTCTCCTGCTAAGGAATTAGTTTCACGATGACACCAAGTTGCGAAAATCATCTTTCCTCCTGGTTGCAGCACTCGATAACATTCTTGTAAAAATTTAGTCTTATCGGGCATATGTTCCCCACTTTCTAAAGACCAAACTAAATCAAAGCTATTATCAGCAAACGGCATCTCTAAAGCATTAGCAACCTGAAATTGTACTTTGTCTGCTAAATTGACTTCGATCGCTCTTTCTGTTGCCCTAGATGCCTGGACAGGAGATAATGTGATTCCTGTTGCACTCGCACCAAACTTCTCAGCTAAATAAAGAGTACTCCCACCAATACCACAACCCACATCAATAATATTTTTGGGAGTGTTTTTTTTATTCTGATAGCCTGCCCAGAGTAACAATTCTTCAATTAAGTCAATTTGTGCCTGACGACGCTCTATTTTATAGTTACCAGCCCTACCATAGTAACCATGGTGCATATGTTCGCCCCAAGTTTTTTCCCATAGTCCACTCGAAGCGTCATAGAATTCTTGAATTTGTTGATATAGGTTATTGGTCATTAATTGTTAGTTGTTAGTGGATAGGGGTCAACAGCCGTTGACCCGTACAGTTGTTATTTATCGCGGATCTCTCTGTAACTGAAAGCTAAAAGCTAATAACTAATAGCTGAAAACAGATTAAAATTTTTACAATGAGAGGCACTCGCTCTATCTTAAGATTAAAACCTATGCTGCCTACTATCACTCCAGAAAAAATTGATCTTCCCCCAGGAACACTACTACATTTTCCTGGAACATTATCCGATTACGAAATACTTTTAGCACAATTAGGCGATCGCGCTGCTACCCGTATTCGTTTCCGAGATGATTATATTTTTATTATGAGTCCTCTACCCGAACATGGAAAAGAGATCGCCGTTATTGTCGATCTAGTTAAAGCTTTGTTACGTTATCAAGAGCGTGATTGGGAAGATTTTCATCCTATTACCCTTAGATATGCCAAAAAATCGGGTTTAGAACCAGATGCTTGTTTCTATATTCAAAATTATCAGGCAATTTTAGGCAAAAGGCGACTAGATTTAAGTATAGATCCACCGCCAGATTTAGCGATCGAAATTGATGTTACCTCTTTTACCAAAATTGAAGATTACATTTCCCTAGCTATCCCCGAAGTTTGGATTTATAAAACAGGGGTATTGCATATATATTTGTTTAGGGGCGATCGCTATATAGAAACTGAAACAAGTCAAACTTTTCCTGACTTTTCAGTTAAACAAATTATTCCCCAATACGTCGATCGAGCTTGGCAAGTTGCTTCTAGTGTGGCAATAAGGGAGTTTACCGAACAAGAACTAACAACTTAAAACGATGCTGAAATTTTCTATGGCATAAAATTCTCACAGCAAGTATATAATTGATATATCAATTATTTCGTTATTTGGCGAAATATAAAAATATGAGTAATGAAATCTATAAAGCACTATCAGATCCAACCCGTCGTCGAATTTTAGAACTACTGCGCGATCGCGATTTGACAGCAGGAGAATTAGCGACACATTTTAATTTAGCTAAATCAACTCTCTCACGTCATTTTGTAGTTCTTAAAAATGCCAATTTGATTCATGCAGATAAAAATGGTACGACCATAACTTACCATCTCAATCTTTCTGTTTTGGAAGAAGCACTCCTATCACTGATGAGTGCATTTAAACTATCTCCGCAATCAAATCAATTAGCCTATCCAGAAAAAACCAGCAGTAATGATTTGGGGAAATATTATGAAACTTAGATCGACTTCAATTTTAATACTTGTGATTGTCACAGGTATGTTTATTGTGTCTGCTTATGCCTGGAATCAGCTTCCTGAAGGTAGTCAAATCCCAATTCGTTTCGATCTTAATGGGAATCCAACTAGCTATGGGGGAAAAGCGATGGGGCTGTTATTTATTCCAATTATTGCAGTTATCCTCACAGTTTTGTATATAATTATACCTCTAGTCGAACCGAGAGCTCGTCATCTCCAACTTTCTCAACAAGCTTACTCTGCAACTTTAGTCACAACCATCGCTTTTTTGGCAATTATTCACGTTGCGATGACTGCAATAGCTTTAGAAATGAGTGTCGATATAAACATGATTATCTATCTTTCTCTAGGTATTGTGCTAATTGTAGTCGGCAACTTCATGAGTAAAACTCGCAGCACTTTTTTCTTTGGTATTCGTACACCCTGGACATTAACCAGCGAGCTTTCTTGGTACAAAACCCATCGCTTAGGAAGTCGGCTTTTTGTTATTCATGGTATTGGGTTCATTATTTCAGGTTTAGTATCCAGTTCGGCACTCTTAATTTTTTTGGTCGTAAGCATGATCGTAACTACCATTGTTTTGCTTTATTACTCTTATCTAGTCTGGAAAGACGATCCCGAAAAACTTATTGACTCTTAATATGAACTACTACCTGCTACTTCGTTGAGGGGGTAGTAACTTTTAGGTCATAAAGTACAAAACTCTATCCCCAGGCAGATGACATCGACCCTGATTCATAAAAATATCAATATTTTTATTTTTTTAAGATTTTCTTAAGATTTAAACATATGATATGTATATCGTTTTAGGTTTCTGTTATGGATTTAGAAACAAAAATTATCCGTGTGTTCTGGAGTTTGGTAGAGACATCAAATCCTTACAGTCTTTTAAAGCTTTCCGACTGCGAATTAATTCAACAATTGATTGATGAAGTAGAGCGAGTATTTTCTCTCAGTTCAGATGAGAGTAAAATTCTGGCTCAATATATTGGCTCAAGAACAGTATTGATTAGAGATTTAGCATATTCCAAGGTAGATTAAAGCAATACGTAAATTATTCCCTTTCCTTCTTCCCAAAACTACTCTTGATCGATGTCTTCTAATGTTTTGTGAGGACTTAGTATGAATCCCGTGATGAAGCGACTGACTGTTTCAGGAATAAAATTAGACTTCTTGCAAAAATAAATTCAAAATCAAAATTAATGCCTTCTGCCTTCTGCCTTCTGCCTTCTGCCTTAACTTAACCAGGGTTTTGTAGACTTATGCAAGAGGTCTATTAGGAACTATCCTCTTCACAACATCCTCAAAATATTTTTCTAGCCTATAAGTGAAACCTCAAACTAGCAAAAAATCTACAAAAATGGAGGTTAAGTATGACACTCAGTAGATGGCAACCATTTCAAGAACTAAGCACTATTAGAAAACAAATGGATCGTCTGTTTGAAGATATGCTTTCTGTTGGCGATCACGATTGGTTAGGACTACATAGTATGGGCGGTATGTGGGCTCCTGCCGTCGAAATCAAAGAAACTGATAAAAAACTGATTCTAAAAGCTGAAATTCCAGGTATTGATGCCAAAGATCTTGAAGTAGAAGTTAGAGAAGATCGAGTCACTATTTCGGGAGAACACAAAGAAGAAGAAACTACCGAAGACAAAGATAAAAACTATTTCCGCTCTGAATTTCACTACGGCAAGTTTGAAAGAGTTGTTCCTTTGCCCATGCCGATTAAAACTGACCAAATCACATCAGAGTTTAAACAAGGCATTTTAACTTTGACTTTGCCGAAAGTTGAAGAAGCACCCAAAAAAGTTGTCAAAGTTAAGCTGGAAGACAATTAGCAGGAGCACATCACTATAAACCCTTGCAGTAGTTAAGTGTAAACTACTGGCTTACCCGTATTCGAGAAAGATTAATACGGAGAATATAATCATGAATACTTTTGTTAGAAGACGTTCTGAACTAAATTTTCTTGAGATTTGGGAGAAATTTTGTCGTTGGATTACTAGCACCAACAATCGCATCTATATTGGTTGGTTTGGTGTTTTGATGATTCCCGCTCTTTTAGTAGCAACTATTTGCTTTATCCTTGCTTTTATCGCTGCACCTGCCGTTGATGTCGATGGCATTCGCGCACCAGTTATTGGTTCTTTGTTAGGTGGTAACAATATGATTACTGCTGCCGTTGTACCTACTTCTGCTGCGATCGGACTGCACTTTTATCCTATCTGGGAAGCAGCTTCCTTAGAAGAATGGCTTTACAATGGTGGAGCTTATCAATTGATTATTTTCCACTTTCTCATTGGTATTTGGTGTTATTTAGGCAGACAATGGGAACTAAGTTATCGTGAAGGTCTGCGTCCTTGGATTGCTGTAGCTTTTTCTGCACCAGTGGCAGCAGCAACGGCGGTCTTGCTAGTTTATCCCATCGGGCAAGGAAGTTTTTCGGAAGGATTGCCTTTGGGAATTGCGGGAACTTTTCACTTTATGCTGGCGTTTCAAGCACACCATAATATTTTAATGAATCCCTTACATATGCTGGGAGTAGCTGGAGTATTTGGGGGTGCATTACTAGCTGCTTTACACGGTTCTTTGGTGACTTCAACCCTAATTCGCCAAACCACTGAAATTGAATCAGCTGATAAAGGCTACAAATTTGGTCAAGAGCAGTTTACTTATAACTACTTGGCAGGACACTATGGATTCTTGGGTCGGTTACTTGTTCCTTGGTTTGCTAGTAGCAATCATAGAGCTTTTCATTTCCTTTTAGTAGCCTTACCGACTATTGGTATCTGGTGTGCAGCAGCAGGAATTAGCATGATGGCATTTAACCTCAATGGGTTTAACTTTAATCAATCGATTTTAGATAGCCAAGGGCATGTAATTTACAGCGAGGCTGATTTACTCAATCGAGCTAATTTAGGTATTCAAGCCATGCATTCTCCTAATGCTCATCATTTCCCTTTAATTCTGGCGGGTGGTGAACCAGTGAATGTCAGTTTGGTTAGTATTTAGTAGTTAGTTTTAGGGGCAAGACATTTCCTTGTCCCTATAATTGTGGCGAAGCCTAAGGTCAATGAAGTTGATGGTGTGAGGAGATAAAACTCAATTAGACCTGTCTTGAAAATAGAAGTTCAGGAGTTACAGGAGTTGCTGAAGTTCAGAATGAATTATTTTCATACCTGGGTTGTGAACGCGCTTTTCATGGCATCTCTTGCATAAATAAATTCAAGAGAAGAGTAAGACAGGGGAGACTTATGCAAGAAGTCTATTATCATCAAGGAGGATATCGATCATGACTGTAGAATTTCCAACCCGTTTTAAAAAACGTCTTTCTATGTCCCTACTGATTTTAAGATTATCCTTGGGACTATTTCTCTTACTTTGGGCATTAGAAAAATTTATTCTTCCCGAAACAACTGAACAAATTTGGGCTAATTTTTATAAGATACCAATATCTGGGGCGATCGTAACTATTCTAGCGATTTTACAAACTTTACTAGCGATCGCTTTAATCGTTGGCTTTCTGCGCCCTCTTACCTATGGTATTGCCTTAGGTATTAATGGCATAACTTTTATTTCTACCTGGCAACAGCTATTAGACCCTTGGGGTTTGGCTTCTGGTCAATCTGCCAATCATCTGTTTTTAGCTGGTATACCTGTCTTAGCAGGATTTATTGCTCTTTACATACTGTATCCTTGGGATGTTTGGTCAGTGGACGACTGGCTAAAACATAAACCTACTTATAGCAATCCTCGTAACTCCCAAGAACCGATCGATGCAATTCACCACGAATAGTTAGTAAGGAGAGAAACTGGTGGAATTTAAATCAGTATCAATAGACATTCCTGAAGGAGCAAATCTAATTCTTGGTCAAACCCACTTTATTAAAACGGTAGAAGACCTCTACGAGGTTATGGTGGGAACGTCATCCCAGGTAAGGTTTGGCATTGCCTTTTGCGAAGCTTCAGGGGAATGTTTAATTCGTGTAGTGGGTAATGACTCAAATCTTCAGGAAAAAGCGATCGATAATGCTAAAGCACTTGGTGCAGGACATAGTTTTATTATCTTGCTCAAAGAAGCCTATCCTATTAATTTTCTCAATGCCATCAAGCAATGTCCAGAAGTTTGCCATATTTATTGTGCGACGGCTAACCCTGTAGAAGTAATTATCGTCGAAACTAAACAGGGACGAGGTATTCTCGGCATTGTAGATGGGTATTCACCTAAAGGAGTAGAAACCGAAGAAGATATTAAAGCACGTCAAAACCTGCTGCGTCAGATTGGTTATAAATTGTAGGTTTTTAGATGATTTATCTTTCTGTGGGGGTTATATGAAATACTTTAATGCCTGCTACAAATGCTTGATGGTTGAGATGAGTAATGAGTAATGAGTAATGAGTAATGAGTAGCGATTTGTATCATTCTTTTT
>JASJDI010000241.1 GCA_030065155.1 Xenococcaceae cyanobacterium MO_188.B29 | reverse complement strand
TTGCTTGATCGAGAGCGCAGATTTCTCTAAATGAAAATTGTTAGCGAATATTGTTACACAACTTATTTCTCTTCCAAAAGATGCCGTGAAAAGTCAGGGTCAAATAATGCAGCTTCTGACCTTACCCTGCAAAATTTTGAATTTTCATTAAAGTAAATAAATTGCTAAAAACTATATCCTGTAAGTATTACAGTGATTATTAGTTAAGATCGATTTTTACTGCCTCAAGCACTAAAAGCTGCAAAATTATCTAGATTGCCCCTCATGACACTCTCGCTAGTTCCACCCCAAGTAGCAAGTATCAAGCAACTAATTGTAGTTGCTCATCAAAAATATTAATTATGAAGAAAGTTTTGATCGCTCACCAGTCTACTATTCCACACTATCGCGTTCCTTTTTACAATGCTTTAGAAAGATTAAAACCCGATAATTGGTGTTTTGAGGTGGTATTCGATCCTTCTGAGATCGAAAATAGGCGATTTTTTAAAGAGCCACTTGACATAAAACAATTTAAGTTTCCGATTTTGGCAGTAAATACAATCGCAGCAAAAATAGCAGGAAAAAATATTAGTTATCAAACATTCTTGAAAAAAGCAGCAGAATACGATCTAATCATTGTTGAACAAGTCCTCCATAATGTTAGTTATTTCCTTTGTCACTTACATCAGTTAACAGGTGTCAAATTAGCATATTGGGGACATGGAAAACATGCAGGAGCAAAGAATAATTCATCTCTCTTAAAAAATTTATCAGAACAATTAAAAACACAATTAACCATTCGAGCCGATGGATTCTTTGCCTATACATCCAGGGGGAAATCTTTTGTTGTGGATAAGGGTTTTTCCCCTGACAATGTATTTGTTCTAAACAACACCGTTGATATTAATATACAACGCCAAGCATTTGAAAAATTCAAAGAACAAAGAGAAGAAATTAGTCGAATGCTTGGCGTTGCAGATAAGAAAGTATTGTTATTAGTAGGTCGATTTAGTAAGACTAAACGTATTGAATTTTTGCTAGAAGCTTTTTCGATTATACAAAAAAAGGATGCTAACTTTCATTTACTTTTAGTAGGAAGTGGTGGAGAAAAATATTTGCCAAGAAAACTTCAAAATGTATCGTATTTTGGTCCAATTACGAACTTAGATAAATTAGCACCCATTTACGTTGCTGCTGATGTCTTTAGCTTTCCAGGTTCAGTCGGTTTAGGACCACTTCAAGCGCTTTGTTATGATTTACCCGTAATTACTATTGATTCTGATATTCATCCACCTGAGATTGAATATTTATCACCGAAGAATTCAATTATCTTACCGTCTAATAGTACACCCGAAGATTATGCATTAACGATCTCCAAACTGTTTGAAGATGCTAAAGGTTTGCAAAAGCTTAAGGCTGGTACTTGGATGAGTATTAAGCATTTAACAATTGAGCGAATGGCACAAAATTTTATCGAAGGAGTAAATAGTCTCCTTAATTAATCATTTCGTTAACCATAAATCTTGGAATATTTAACAATGAATAAATCTTTGTTGTTCAAAGGATATGCTCAACGCTTTCTCCGCCAAGGAAGATTGTTTCATCACTTACTATATGAACTAGAACAAAATCAAAAGCTTTCCTATTCCGAACTGATTGAATATCAAAATCAAAAACTTCGTCAGACCGTCAAACGAGCATATCAAGAAGTTCCCTACTACAAGCAGTTATTCGATCGTCTAAAACTCAAACCAGAAGCGATTCAAACAGTTGAAGATTTACAATTGCTACCTGTTCTCAACAAATCAGATATTCGAGACAAAGAGCAGCAATTTGCCTCTTCGCGCGTTAGGTGGAAGTTTAAAGCCTTTACTAGTGGAACAACAGGTACACCATTAAGATTATATCGCGACCATTTCAATATTAACCTAGAACAAGCGACTCTTTGGCGAAAGCAGCACTGGGGTGGCTTTGCATTTAATGATCGGCGAGCAACCTTACAGGGACATATGGTAACTCCAGCCGACAGCACTCAACCTCCTTTCTGGCAATACATACCTGCCGAAAAGCAGCTATTGATGTCGTCTTATCATCTATCTAATAAATTTATCCCATATTATTTACAGAAACTCAGAGATTTTCAACCTGCTGCTATGGAAGCTTATCCCTCATCAATATATAGATTAGCTCGCTATATGCAAATTCACCAAGAATTGCCAATTTCTGTTAAGGCTGTATTTACATCATCGGAGATGTTACTCGACCATCAGCGTGAAGCTATTGAAAAGTACTTCGGACCAGTCTTCGCTCATTATGGTCAAGCAGAACGTGTTGCTCATTTTTCTATGTGTGAGCTTGGCAATTATCACTACGCAATGGACTACAGTATTGTTGAGTTTCTGCCTACTGAAAGAGATGGACTATATCAAATTGTGGGCACAACTCTAAATAATGCTGCTATGCCTCTAATAAGATATGTTACTGGCGACTTAGCACGTTTGAGTACCCAATCTTGTCCCTGTGGACGTCCTTTTCCTGTAATTGAAACTATTGAAGGTCGCCAAGATGATTATATGGTTACTCCTTCTGGTAAATGGTTGGGAAGGTTAGACGTGGTTTTAAAAAGAACTTCTAATTTGGTAGAAACCCAAATGATTCAAGAGAAGCTAAATTTAGTTCGCGTACTTATTGTTCCCACAGAGAATTTCACTCAGAAGGATGAAGCAATTTTACGTAAGAAGCTAGAAGAACGATTTGGACTAGAGATGCAAATAGCGATCCAAAAAGTAGATGCGATTCCACTAACCAAGCAGGGAAAATATCAAGCGGTTATTTCTCACGTACGTATGTAGGGAGTGGTGCGTTCGCCATTTTGTACTGTAAATCCAGAAAATAATATCTGCTTGGACCAATTTTTAATCTTCTTAGAAAAATTTATTGAATTAGAAATGAAACAAGTTAGTCAAAACTACAAAACCGGAACTATTCGTCTTGAAACTTTAAACCAGCCAGCACTTAAGCCAGGTGGAGTAATGGTTCGTTCAGTCTACAGTGTCATATCTGCAGGCACTGAGGGGATGAAAGTCAAAGAGGGCAAAATGTCTTATCTGGATAAAGCTCGCGCTAGACCGGACCAAGTGAAGAAGGTCATGCAAAGCGTGCAGCAACAAGGTTTAGTTGCTACCTACGAAAAAGTGATGAACAAACTTGATTCACTTACTCCTCTTGGCTATTCTCTCTCAGGCGTAGTGACAGCAGTAAGTTCGGGCGCAGAAGAGTTTATAGTTGGTCAGAAAGTTGCCTGTGCTGGTGTAGGATATGCTAACCATGCAGAAATCAACTTTGTGCCCAAAAACTTAGTCGTGCCAGTTCCAGATAACGTTGCAATGGAACACGCTGCCTTTACAACGATAGGAGCGATCGCCATGCAGGGATTTCGTCAAGCAGAAATGCAGTTAGGTGAAACAGCTTGTGTTATTGGATTAGGATTAATTGGTCAACTCTTAGTGCAAATACTTCATGCGGCTGGAATCAATGTTATCGGGGTGGATCTCTCTAGCGAACGGTGTAAATTAGCAGTCGAAATGGGAGCGATCGCTGCTACTCACCCAAACGACCTCCGTTTACTCTCACATGTCAGAAACATAACATCAGGCGCTGGAGTAGATTGTGTTTTTCTGGCAGCAGGGTGTAATAGTAACGGTCCAGCAGAATTAGCCGTGGAAATAGCCAGAGATCGAGCTAAAGTCGTCGATATTGGCAAGACCAAACTCGACTTACCTTGGGAAGACTACTATGAAAAAGAACTAGACGTACGTTTCTCCCGCTCCTACGGTCCAGGGCGTTACGATCCCAACTATGAGGAACGGGGTATTGATTACCCTATTGGTTACGTACGCTGGACAGAGGGTCGAAACATGATTTCTTTTCTAGATTTGGTAGCCAAGCAAAAAATACGCTTAGAGCCAATTATCAGTGCTATTCATCCTTTTAGAGAAGCCGAAAATATCTATCAGGAAATGGCAGAAGGTAAGTTAGAAGGTTTGGGTATCCTTTTTAAGTATCCCGAACAAATACCAGATCTCTCTTTACCCACTTTACTAACTATCAATAAGTCTCAGATTGAAGCCAAAGGAAAAGTAAGGTTAGGAGTCATTGGTGCAGGAAACTATGCATCCAGTATGTTGCTACCTCACCTGGCAAAACATAATGATGCTCACCTAATTGAAGTAGCTACTGCTACTAGTTTATCTGCAACTAATGCCGTCAGAAAATTTGCCTTTGAACGCCATAGCACAGACTATCAAGAGCTAATTAAGGCTAAAGACATTGATGCCGTGATTATTGCTACTCGTCACTCTTCCCACGCTCAGATAACAGCAGATGCTTTGAGTGCTGGTAAAGCCGTGTTTGTAGAAAAGCCTTTAGCAATTGATTCTGCTGGTGCTGAGTTAGTTCGTCAAGCAATTGTTCGCTCAAAGAATGAACGCTTACAAGTTGGTTTTAATCGGCGTTTTTCCCCTTTAGTTGCCCAAATATCCCAGATTTTTCCTGCTAACAATACTCCTTTGGTTATGAATTATCGAGTACATGCTGGTCAAATGGAATCAAATTCCTGGTACTTAGATCGTTGTCAAGGTTCTCGGTTTGTAGGAGAAGCAGGACATTTCTTTGATGTTTTTTCCTTTCTCACTCAATCCCGTCCTGTTTCAGTAGTAGCAAGATCCTTGCGACCCCAGCCTCTTAAGCCAGATGACTTAGACAATGTTGCAGTTATAGTTACTTACGAAAATGGCTCCATAGGCAATTTACTATATCTTACTCAAGGGGCTCAGAAGGTACCAAAGGAATCTCTTGAAGTTTTTGGTGATGGATGCACTGTACAGCTACACAATTTTGAGTCACTAACTATCTTTAAAGATACTCAGCAAAGAAAGATTAAGACACGGGGAATTGATAAAGGCCAAAAAGAAGAAATGAATGCCTTTGTGTCGGCTGTGAAGTCAGGGTTGGCAATGTCAATTTCCATAGATAGCTTAATGGATACTACTTTAGCCACTCTCGCAACAGAAGAATCTTTAAAAACTGCTCAACCAGTATATTTAGCAGACTATTACTCTTGACGTGCACATTCTTAATTCAAAAAGTTTGCTTAGTATTGCCAACATTGTTTGGCATTAGCCTAATTGTAGAATTATTTTTTGGCGTTGCTGAATGCGTAATGTTTTTGATGCAAATGTCAACAAAAAATCAACAATTGAATGTTCTGATTTCTTGATTAGCATTCTCAAATCACCAACGCCTATTTTTTTAGAGAAAACCATGATATCTGGATAGAGTGTAATTATGAAACATTTTTTGGTAACACGATTTAATGTAAGAGCAAGTATTGAGAAAGTATCAATTAGCCAAAGCGATGCATGGTTAAGTCATCGATTCGAACTTTTTGAGAAATACTGCTTACCCTCCGTAAAGAATCAATCTAATCAAAACTTTACTTGGTGTGTGCTTTTCAATACTGGCACTCCTCAAAAATATAAAGAGAAAGTTAAAAAAATATCTAATTCTTACAATAACTTTATGCCTATTTTTATTAATGAAAGTAGCGAGATAAATCCGGCTTTAAGTAGATTCATTGCGTCAAATATTGAAGAGAGTGACCAATATATCATTACCACGAGATTAGATAACGATGATTTAATTCATAAACAATTTATTGATACAATCCAAGAACTTTTTTATCCAACTAACGGAATGGTAATTGATTTAAGAAAAGGTTATCAAGTTTCTATCGAGAAAGATAATCTAGAAATTAGAAAATATTACCATCTTTTTAATCACTTCATTAGTCTTGTTGAGGATAGTACTAACTTTCTCACTGTTATGTCAAGAAACCATTTTCTCTGGCGAGACTCAAAATCAATAGTCGTTTCCGATAATAAGCGACTGTGGATAGAATTAGTTCATAGTAAAAATAAAGCAAATCGAGTAAAGCGGGAATTCTCGTTGATTCCGAAAATACAATCAAATGATTTTGGTCTTTCGTTAGACTTAAAGACAGATCGTACATTATTATCTATACTTTTCAACAACCTTAAGATGAAACCAAAATATTTTCTAAGAGCTTGTAAAATAGCATTAGAGCGTTTAAGCACCAGTAAATGGAAAAGTTTTTTAGATCCGAGTTGGATTGATAATAGATATTGAATTGATAGATAAATCTTTAGCAACCGATCATTCAGTTTATTTAGCAGACTATTACAAACTTGTCTTAAAGTCATCAAAATAATCCCAAAAAATGTATTGAATTGATTTTGTTTGTCAGCTCAAAAATTACTCCCTCATTAATCTGCCTAACAATCTTTAACAATTAGAATAAATCGGTGAAAGTTTTGATATCAAATAACTTGAAATGGTATTGGAATCGCCTGCAAGCTATGTCCTTATCAGAGACTATCTCGCGCAGTCAAATCTCTGTAAACAAAGCTATTTGGAGTTATCGAAACTCTTGGATACCTCAAAAGCCCAATTTGACTCTCAAAAAAGATACCTGGACAATTCTCTCTTTGGAGTCCATCGCAACTGAAGAAAGTAAAACTCTCCTTGATGAAGCAAATTGCTATCTTCAAGGAAAATATAATCTACTCAACATTAGTTTTGAGGAAACAAATATTGATTGGCATCTCGATCCTCAAAATGCTAAAAGTGCACCTTTAAAATTTGGACCAACTCTAAACTATCGAGATTTTTTTCTGGTTGGCAACGTAAAAAATATTTGGGAGAAAAATCGACATCACCACCTTACGGTTTTAGCACTTGCCTATGCATTGACAAATGATAATAACTATGCGGAAGTAGTCGAACGTCAATTGCTCTCCTGGATCGAACAGAATCCTTTCCCTCTGGGTATAAATTGGACGAGCTCCCTAGAGCTGGGAGTTCGTCTGATATCTTGGATTTGGCTCGAACGACTCTTGAGGGGAACTTCATCCCATCAGCGTCTCTTTGGTAAGGCAGGTAAACTATGGTCTGCGATTTACTGGCACCAGTGGCTTATTTCACAGTATTATTCCCCTGGTTCTTCAGCTAACAACCACTTAGTTGGGGAAATGGCAGGGTTGTTTATAGCTGCTGTTGTCTGGCCAGTGTTTCCCGAATCTGCTCGCTGGCAATCTCTGGCACGGAGCATTTTAGAGCGAGAAGTATCCAGACAAACCTTTCCTAGCGGGTTGAATCGGGAGCAAGCTTTTTCCTACCATATTTTCTCTCTAGAATTTTTCCTGCTAGCTGGATTAGAAGCCGAGCGGATGGGTATTCCTTTTTCATCCACCTACCGAGATTGGGTGCGACGGATGCTCGAAGTTATTCCTTCAGTTATGGATATGGGTGGCAATCTGCCGAACTATGGAGACAGCGATGAGGGCATGGCACTACAACTGCGCTCGCAAAACAGTTCGCGCCTAGACTGGCTGTTTCGTCTCGGTCGTCAATGGCTTAAAGCTCGCGTCTCACTTCCAAAAGATAGTTCTGGGTTACTCGCTGCTACTCTTATCGGAACGGACAATAAAGACGAAGTCGGAAAAATTACAACCCACAAAGAATCTATTGGTTTTAAAGATGCAGGACTATTCGCGATCGCTTCTAACCGAGGACAACCAGACGAAGTGTTCTGTCTAGCTGATGCAGGACCTTTAGGATTTCTTTCAATTGCCGCTCACGGTCATGCGGATGCACTTTCCTTTACCCTCAGCATTGGTGGAGTTCCAGTAATTATAGATACAGGGACTTATTCTTATCATGCCGACCCCTTGGGAAGAGCCTATTTTCGCAGTACCAAAGCCCATAATACTTTAGTTGTTGATGGACTCGATCAGTCGGAACAGGCTGGAACTTTTTTATGGCTTAAAAAAGCCAACTCAAAAGTTTTGGCTTGGGAGGTAAAGCCAACTGGAGGAACGTTAGTTGCAGAACAAGATGGATATCTTCGCCTGCCAAATAAGGTAACTCATCAGCGTCAATTGAAGCTAGAGAGAAAGCTGCTGGAAATTAGAGATAAGTTGCAGGGATGGGGAAGTCATGATTTAGAATGGCGACTTCATTTTTCGCCAATTTGTACTGTATATCTAGAAAGTAATATCTGCTTTGTAAGTTGGGCTCAAGGATGCTTAAAACTTTATCTCGATTCTCAGATGCAGTGGAATATTGTAAAAGGAGCGCGGGAAGCAGGGTGGTTTTCCTCTGGTTTTAACCTCAGAGAGCCTATTTATACTCTGATTGGGTCTACTAGTAAGCAAGTTCCAGTTTCTTTGGTCAACCGTTTAGAAGTTGCATGAAGGTTGAGATTTTCGTCTACTTTTCCCACGCAGAATTTTTTGCAGAGAACATAACCTTGAATTCTTGACATCTTCTCCTGATAAATTTTAGGAATTTGTCAACTTCACCAATACAAATTTTTCTTTCATCGCACATTAAAATTTAGGAGATAGCTAACCATGAAAATTAGTATTTTTGGTCTGGGATATGTTGGCGTAGTTACAGCAGCATGTCTGGCGCGAGATGGTTATGATGTTATCGGCGTGGATGTAAATCCCAGTAAAGTTACCCTAGTTAATAACGGAAAATCGCCAATTGTAGAACCAGGTCTTGAGGATTTGCTGAAGCAAGGGGTAAAAGCGGGAAGTATTCAAGCAACAACGGATGCCGAAGCTGCAATCTTAGCATCCAATATATCGCTGATTAGTGTAGGAACACCGCCAGTTGAATGGGGTGAACCAAACTTGAGTTATGTCTTTGGGGTTTGTCAAGAGATTGCTGTTGCAATTGGTCGTAAAGCGATGAGACACGTAGTCGTTTTACGAAGCACAGTGCCGCCAGGAACTTTACAGAAATGTCAGCATCTTTTTGAGGAAGTTGCTGGTACAAATCTCGTTCACACGGCGTTTAATCCCGAATTTTTACGAGAGAGCACAGCAATTAAGGACTACGATTGTCCTCCTTATACGATTATCGGTACTAAATCTGGTTTTGCAGAAACAACTTTACGCAAAATCTATGCCAATCTAGAAGCTCCAGTGCTGGTCACAAAACCTGAAGTTGCTGAGATGGTTAAATTTGTTGCCAATACTTGGCATGCTGCTAAGGTGAGCTTTGCTAATGAAATCGGTCGGGTTGCTAAGGCATTTGGCATAGATGGTCAAGAAGTGATGAACGTTATCGTTCAAGATAAAAAGTTAAATATTTCACCCGTTTATATGCGTCCTGGTTTTGCCTATGGCGGCTCTTGCTTACCAAAAGATTTAGGGGCATTACTTTACTTTGCTAGAAAGATGGATGTTCCTACTCCTTTAATTAATACAATTCCCATAACCAATGTTTTACAAATCGATCTTGCCGTTCAGGCAGTGCTACGTTCTAAGGCAAGACGGGTGGCTATGTTGGGGCTAGCGTTTAAGCCGAATACAGATGATTTGAGAGAAAGTCCCACCGTAATTTTGGTTAAGCGGTTATTAGGAGAAGGATGTAAAGTAAAGATTTACGATCGAGCAGTCTATCAAGCGCGACTCATAGGAAATAACCTGGCTTATATAGAACAGAATTTGCCCCATTTTGAAGCTTTATTAGTTGCTAGCCCTCAAGAGGCTGTAAAGGATGCTGAGATAGTTGTAGCAACTCACAACACTAATGAGTTTCGTCAGATATTAGACAAAGCATCCCTAAATACACAAATTTTAGATCTTGCGGGAGTTCTCAACCTTGAAGATTCAGCTCATAAGTTGCCCAAAGAAATTGTTGCTTAGCTAAAAAAATTTTCAGGAGGCGCGATTGCGATTGATAGATATGGGTAGTATAACGATAACGAAAAATTTAAAACCGTCGTTTGTAGATTTATGGTTTCGTGGCAAAACTCTATTATTGACCACATTAGTAGGATGGATTCCCCTACCACCGGGTCAGATTCTGCGTAACCTACTATACCGAATCATCCTCAAGCAGATCGGTTTTCCCGTACGGATTCGACCCAATGTTATGTTTACTGATGCGCGTTGGATCGCCATCGACGATTTAGTGACAATCGATCCCAGTGTTTGTATAGATATTCCTCAAATTAATGACGTTTATCTGGGAAAAAGTGTCAAGCTACATCAGGGAGTTCGTATTAGCTGTCGCGGTCAAAACGGCAAGGTTTTTCTAGGAGAGAAGGTCTGTCTCGATCGCGGCGTTGATGTCAAGGTACATCATGGGGGGCAAATTGTAATTGGCGATCGCACCTATGTCGGACCCTATACCTGTATGTCTGGTTTTGGCAAAATTGAGATTGGTAACGATTGTCTAATTGCCTCTCATTCAGCTATCTATGCCCATAACCATAATTTTTCCGACCCCAATAAAAAGATCGCCGAGCAGGGATTTAGTGTCAAAGGAATTGCGCTCGAGGATGATTGCTGGCTGGGTAACGGTGTCAAAGTGATGGATGGAGTAACTATTGGCAAGGGTAGCGTGATTGGTGCAGGCGCAGTTGTCACTAAAGATATTCCTCCTTACTCGGTTGCTGTTGGTGTACCCGCGAAAGTTATTTCTAAGCGAAGTTGATGGTTAAGCAGCAATCCTCGTTTTAAGATTTCATAGCGGGGGTAGTCCTAAAAAGGAAAGGGTAACCATTCACTCTCCCTAGTAAAAAATGAGCCAACGGCACACTGGTGGTGTATGTTAAAAACATGGCTAAATTAGATAAAAATGACTTGGCACAGATGAACGAAGATTACTTCAAGTCTCTCGAAAAAGAGAGATTGGTAGAAGTTGCCAAAAATCTACATCAATTA
>JASJDI010000015.1 GCA_030065155.1 Xenococcaceae cyanobacterium MO_188.B29 | reverse complement strand
CCCCTGTCTCCCAATACGGTATCTAGTCCTGATGGTAACTGCTGAATAAACTCCCAAGCATTAGCCGAGATAGCTGCTTGTTTAATTTCTGAATCTGTTCTTCCCGACAAACCGTAGGCAATATTATTTCTGACCGAAGTATGAAAAATAAAAGTATCTTGAGAAACAATCGCCATCTTGCTCCTCAATGATTTAATCTCTAGTTGCTTGAGATCGACTTCATCGAGAGTAATTTTTCCTCTGGTGGGGTCGTAAAATCGACAAATTAGATCGACTAAAGTAGTTTTTCCTGCACCAGAAGAACCAACTAAAGCTGTAGTTTCTCCTTTAGTAATCGATAAAGTGATATTGTGCAAAACTGGTTGGGCAGGATTATAGCCAAAATCTACACATATTAAATCAAGAGATTTCCTGAGATGATAAAAAGGAATTGAACCATTAGGCAAGTAAGTTTTATTATCTGTCCGTAAAAGTTCATGAATATTACTAACAGCACCCTGGAAACTCATCATCCTGCCTCGGTTAGTATTTATCTGAGATACTAAAGGCATCATTCGCAACAAAACAAACATAAATGTTAGCAATTCAGCTGCTTTTAAATCCCCATTTTGCACCAGAGTCATAAAAGCGATCGCCACGATCGCAATTAAAATAGTAGTGGCGACCCCATCTGCTAAAGGTTTAATTAGATCGGATAACAAAGCAACTTTAGTTTTTGCTTCTGTTAATTCATCCGTAGCTGCATAAAAACGTTCTCGTTCAAAGTCTTCTGTGGCAAAAGCTTTGATAGTACGAATGCCATTAATCAATTCTACTGCTGCGGAGGTCATCCTACCTTTAGCTTTAGAAACGGCAAAACTACCTTCCCTTGCCCAGCCGACAATATTCGATAAGCCCGCAGAAAGCAAAGCAAACATCATTGCCACAGCCAAAGAAATCTTCCAGGAAAGTAAAATCAAAGAAACCAAATAGGCTGTTATGGTAGCAATACTAGTAGTTAAATTTGTACCAGCCTGAAAAGCTTGAATTAAATCTTGGGTTTCGGCAATAACTGTGCTGATAATTTCTCCAGAACGACTTTGAGAATAATAACTCAAGCTTAAACTCTGAAGTTGTTCAAAAATAGTCTTACGTACTTGTCCAGCTAATTTAAAAGCCGTCTTGCGGGAATATACTATCCCCATGTAAATAAATATAGATCTTAACCAAACTAATATTAAAATTAACCCTGCTAGCCGATAGACGCGCTCAGCAGTACCAGCTTCTGTTGCCAAAAACCAAACATTAAACCAATGAATTCCTGTTTGAATAGGCGGTTCGTTAGGATTAGTCAATCCCTGTAAAAAAGAAGCAATAAATCCTACCGAAATCCCTTCAAGAGCAGCACCAATTAGAGTGTAAACTAAGGCGCAAATCAAGAGCCAACGGAACTTTTTTAACTCTCTCAGGAGGAAAGAGTTATCTTGCCAAAAGCTAGTAGATCTTAGAAATTCACGAATAAAAGTAGGCAATTTTAGGCGCATAAATAATCTTGTTAATTGTTAATAGTTAATTTATTTTCTTTACTACTCACTACTGCTCCATAATATTTTTCACTATTCAACCGAACCGAATATCACCCCTTGTCAAAATCAAAATCAAAGTTTTCGTCTAGAGTGATACCTCCATTAACAATCATGCCAATTACATTGAGTTTTCTGAGAATTTGTTCTGCTTCCTTTAGTTCTGATTTACTAGTTTCATTTAACTGTGTTACCGTAACTACCCCACTGCAAAGAGAGGCAGTTTCTAAAACATCGACTACGCCAATTTGAGTATTAATAAAATCGGCAGATTGGCTATAGGCTTTAGAGAATCCATCTGGGGAAATTTTGCTAGCTAAGAGTCCCGAAGAATCTAATAAAACTAAATCATAATTCTCTTCTAACCACTCCATTAGTTGCTTCATGCGTTGAGAACTTAACAGACTGATGGGATCGGCGCATTCAGGTCCTGCTGTCAGGATATCTATATGAGCATTAGACAAAGATGATCTTTTTAGTCTAACTGAAGTCTCGGGGTTAGATAAGATAGTTGAGAGTCCGTATTCGTTACTTAAATTTAGCTGCTTATGTAAAGTAGGATAACGAAGGTTTGTATCCAGTATTACTACTTTTTTGTGTAAGCGGGCTGCACTCAAAGCCAAACACAACACCACCGTAGATTTATCATCTCCACCGTAAAATGAGGTAACTAAAATTGACTTTATAGGAGAAGAAAAAGCCAACTGAATTTTTTGATAGATTAGGTCTATTGCCTCTCGATAAGGTCGCCAACGTACTATTTGATTAAGAGAAGGTGTCAGTGCCAGAGAATTAGTCAAGTTATTAGCTTTAAGCAGTGATGAGTCTGCTGGATCTAATTCAGAATGGTTAAGAAAAAGTTTTTCTGAAGAACCTTTAACTTGAGCAGATGGCAATTCAGGAGTGACACCCAATACAGGAAAAGCAACGGAGTTAACTAAATCTGCGGTAGTATAAATAGAATCGTCTGAGACTTCACGAATGAAAACCGCAATTCCACCTAAAAACATGCCTAAAATTCCTCCTAGTAAGAGATTTTTCTTAGGGTTAGGAGCAATTTTTTTACCTAGTTGGGGAGCTTCCACAATTTGCCACTTAAATCCACCACGAGCTAATTCCAGGCTTAATTCCTGTCTTTTTTCCATCAGTTGCTTAATGGTGTCTCGCTGAATTTCTACGTCTGGTTTGAGGTTGTCATATTTAGCAATTAAATTAGAAAAGCGATCGAGTTCTTTTTGTAAGTCCCGCTCCGCTTTTTGTAGAGAACGTTGGCGAGATTCTAAAGAAAGCAGCTTATTATGGGTATCCAAAAGTTGAGCCATGACACCTTTTTCATTAGCTCCCAATTCTGCTTGCGCGACAAAGTCTTGTCTACTCATCTTTCGCGCTGCACTACTGCCCAAAATTTGTCTAGCTTTTTGTTCTAGAAGATTAAGTAAACTCTGACGCTTTTCGATCAGAGTTTGTACCTGAGTGCTAGCATCGGTAAAAACCAAACGTTTTTCAGCTAGTTCTATTTCCGTAGCTTGCAAGTCAGCTAAGAGAGTTTGATAACTTTGGGATTCTCCTAAACGAGAATAGATCAATGCCTTATCTGGGGGAAGATAAAGCTGATCTTGTAGAGTTTGATAAAGGACTTTGGTTTCTTGATATTCCGTTGCAACGGTAAGCTTTTCAGCGCGAATGGTATCTAAGTTTGTAGCGATCGCTTCTGCTTTCTGCTCTGGATTAATTATATGTTGCTCGGAGCGAAAATTTTCCAGAGAGCTTTGAGCCTGATTAAAGTTTTCTTTGGCTGATGGTAATTGACGATCTATTACTGCTAACCCTTCTTGCAAGCGATCGTTTTCTTGCTTGAGGTTATAATCTTGATAAACTTGTTGTAAAGCTAGTAATACTTTTTGCGTCTTAACAGGATCTTCGCCTATGTATTCTGCTTGGAAAATCTTCGTATTAGTTTTATCCTCAACTAGTTGAGTTAAGCGCAAATTTGCTTCTATCTGTCCTATTTCTATTTCTGTATCTGGATAATCAGCTTTTAAGAGTTCTAAGGCTTTAGCTATAAACTGAGAACTCCGCATTAAATTTAGCTGAGTCGCATAATCTATATTCTGTTTGGATGCAGAAGAATTATTGATATTGTTATTGTTATTTAATAACTCTTTATTAGAATAATTAGGTTCTACTAATAATTGCATTTGGCTTTGATATGTGGCTTTACTTATCAAAGTGAATAAAGCCGTTATAGATAATACGCCAAAGAATACAGTTAGAAACCAAATACGTCTCTTTAAGATTATATTTAATAATTGTGTATAATTAAATTCTGTTTCCCAATCATTGTTGAACATATCCGACATTGCGATTTTACTCCCATTAAGCTGCACTCTTTGGTTGCCAATAGCTCAATTTAATATCGCATACTTGAGACAAAAAATGTTCAACTTTATCAAAGAATATTATTTCGGAAAAGTTATTGAGAGCGTGATTTCTAATATCAGTATAATTCCAAGAAGTATTCTGAGCTTGGATTATTGCATCTGCCAGAGATTCTGGTGTTTGCTGGGGAAATAAAATTCCTGTTTGCCCATGAATCTGAGTATCTAAAACTCCTCCAGCACCATAAGCAATAACGGGAGTGCCACTTGCATTAGCTTCTACAGGTACTAAACCATAGTCTTCTAAAGCAGAAACTACAACCCCACGAGCTTTAGCCATCAAATTTTTACGCTTTCGATCGCTGACGTAACCCAGGAACCTAATTGTATCACCAGCAATAGATTCTAGGTATTTACGCTCTGGTCCATCACCAATAATTATTAAAGGTAACTTTAAGTAGTTAAAGGCTTTGATAGTTACATCAACTTTTTTGTAGCTAAGAAAACGGGAAGATACTAAATAAAAGTTACTTTTACGTTTGCTAAAGGAGAAGTTATGACTAGAAATGGGGTAATTAATCACTTTAGCTTCTCTTTTATAAGTTTGCCAAATTCTCCGAGCAACTACTGTCGAATTAGCAATATAAATATCTGGTTCTTGAGCATATTTTAGATCTTGCTTTTGCAGCCAACAAAATATTTTTTTTAATAGAGGAGCAAAACTTTTATAGTCTGAATATTGTTGCAGATAAATTTCTGTATCCCACAAAAAACGAGTGATATTATGACAGAAACAAATATGTTTTGCTCCTGGCTTTTTCTTGATACCTTTGGCAAAACTACTACTACTACTAATAATAAGATCGTAATCTTGTAAATCTAACGTTCGGAAAGCCGGATAATAAAAAGGTGCTAGTAATCTAAAATATTTCGTTGCCCCAGGAATATTTTGCAGAATTGTTGTCTTAACTTGACGTCGATCTAAATCAATCGTTTGTTTTGGCGCGTATAAGGATGTGAATATATCAGCTTCTGGAAAGTGTTGGCAAAGCAACTCAAAAACTCTTTCTGCTCCCCCTCTTTGTGTTAAATAATCATGAACCAATGCTATCTTCATAAGAATAACAATCCTCGAAAGGAAGTTGGAAAAAAATCTAATAAAAATTTTAGATTGCTTAATATAACGAGTAAACTCTTGCAGCTAATCGTAATTACCCATCGATTGTTTGTAGAAGCTACCTTGCATTTACCTCTAAACCATCTAGTGATTTTTACGAGCTTTGTAAGATATGATAACTATTTGCCTGCGTAATTATATTTAATTAAACCAAATAAAAGTGACAAACTCAGAACAAGTAAAATCAAGTATTTTTACTGAATTAATTTTTCTGTGAATATTATCCTCAAGTAAAGAAATAGATAATTTCAGCAGCGATAGAGTTATTAATAGGAAAATTCTGAGAGAATATTATTTGTCAGGCAATTACCAAAGATTTAATCACTACTTTAAAAAGGTAAATAAACTGTAAATTGTCAAAGTTTAGACAAAATATCTTTTCTGGGTAAATACGTAAATAATGTAAATAATTTTACTCAAAATCTTGATTGGGATACGCATCTATCGATCTGCCAAAACTCACCCGTTCCCTTGCTCATTGTGTATTTCTGAGGTGCTGTTAATGGAACAGGATTGAAGTCTCTCAGTTATCTATTTGTAGTGATATTTATTACGCCGATGCTTCGCATACGGACGTAGGAAATATCACCAACTTAGGTAAAAAGTTGATTAATCGTCCCTTCAATATCTTCTTGTTTCACCAAAGATTCACCAATTAATACAGCATTTGCTCCCGCTTGCTGCACAAACTTTAAATCCTGAGCTGTATGTAATCCTGATTCACTGACAACTAAAATATTGCGCTGCTGTAACTCTTCTCCCCTAGCAGCTAAAATATCTTTAGTTGTTTCCAGGCTAACGGAAAAATCTTCTAAATTACGATTATTAATACCAATTAAATTAACCCCTTCTATTGCTAAAACCCGATCCAATTCCTCTAAAGTATGCACTTCAATTAGAGGAGTCATGCCTAAAAGATGAGTAATTTTGACAAAATATTGTAAATCGCGATCGCTTAAAATAGCTGTAATTAATAAAACTGCATCTGCACCTTGAGCACGAGCATAATAAATTTGATAGGGATAGATAATAAATTCTTTACACAATAAAGGCAAATCTACTGCTTGACGAACTAAACTTAGATTATTGAAGCTACCCTGAAAAAATTTAACATCCGTCAAAACAGATAAACAGCTTGCACCACCTTGTTCATAAGCTTTAGCGATCGCCACAGGGTTAAAATCTGCTCTAATCACGCCCTTAGAAGGAGATGCTTTTTTTACTTCAGCAATCAAAGCAGGATTAGTTTTTCCCTGACATAAAGCCGACAAGAAATCTTGAGGGGGAGGTACTGTTGCTACCTGCTGACGTAATTCTAGCAGAGACAGGCGATCGCGCATTTTTGCTACTTCTGCCTCTTTGTGCCAGACAATCTCTTCTAGAATATGTTGAGGTTGGCTATTAGGGATATTACTTTGATAAACAACTTCTCCCGTATTCACTTGGGGATTGGGATTAATTCTTCTAATCTGCATTTGTTAACTTTTATCTACTAGTTGATTTTACCTTTTGCCCAAGTAAATACTCAATAAAAATTGATTGACTTATTATTTATTACTCTCCACTTGCTTAAATCCGCGCATTTTACCAGGGTTAAGCAAGCCATAAGGATCGATTTTGCGCTTAAATTCTACTTTATCTAGATCGACTTTTTTATCCCCACCATCTTCAATAGTATAGACATGGGGATTAGCAATAAACGCACCGTTATCTTCGTGGTAGCGAATAATTTCCTTTAAACGTTCTTCTGTAGAATAACGCACCAGTTGTAAACCAGCAGGAACAGCTTTTCCTCCAGCGCGAAGAAATTCTAAATGAATTGCTACCTCATCCCCGAAGTGACGATACATTTGCTCTACTTTTTCTAATGTGAAATAAAAAGTCTGTAGATAAGTTAAGTTGGAGTCTACATTACGAGCATGAAGAGTGGTGTGGTTCCAAGTAAATTCTAAGATGCTAGTTCCCTTGCTTGCTTCTAGGGCTGTTTTAAGATAGGTAATTTCTCCTTGATATTCTTTAACTAATTCTTGAAATGACTCAAAAGAATATTCCGATATCATCAACAAGGCACAGTGCTTACCTTCAGGCAGATAATCTTTGAGAGCCTGAAAATAATTAGGAATAGGTTGAGCGTGAATACTAACTAGTTTTTTGGCAATACCATCACTATCACTCAAAGCTTGTCCAAATTTTGCTGCCGTCATAAACTCATCAAAGACAACAATAATTTCCATCCAAGGATAAGTTGGAGCAAGAGGAATTTCTAACTCGGTAATAATACCTGTAGTGCCGTAACCATGAATTACCTTTTGAACTTCATCTCCTCGTAGCTCTAGTACTTGGGGTTGAGCTTCAAGGGTAACTAGACGTACTGCCAATAAATTACCCCTATCTTTCAATTGTCCATAGGTAATCGAACCCATCCCTACACTACCACCACCCACAAAACCGCCAATAGTTGCTGTGCGATAAGTAGAGGGTGCCATGCGTAATTCCCAACCAATTACCTTGGCTTGTTTATCAAACGCTGCCATTTTAACTCCAGGCTCAACACAAGCTATTCCTGGTTTTAGCCAACGGATTTGATTCATTTTACTAATATCGAGAATTATTCCCCCTTTAAGAGGGATACACTGACCATAATTCCCTGTTCCTGCGCCTCTTACCGTCAGAGGAATTTTATGCCTAACACAAGCTTGAGCTACCTGAATGACTTCTCCTTCATTAACAGGACAAACTGCTAAATTAGCCCTCTTATCTTCTAGTTGAGATTGAAGAATAGGACTAAAGTGATAGTAATCTAGAGATAGTTTAGTTAGGGTTGAGCTATCTTTAATAACTTCTAACCCTTTAAGCTCATCAGCGATCGCCTGCCAATTAATTATAGTCATTAGAATTTACATTAGGCAATTAGTATTTTTTTTCATCTTGGGCATTTTTAGCCTCATAGTGAGAACAGTCTTTACAAGGGCCACTAGGATTAACGGCACAGCGGATATAAGGCGATCGAGCATTATAACGACAATTAATATCGCCAATAAAATACCGCTCTAGCTCCAGTCTGGGGTCTCCATGATAGAGTCTAGAAGAATCATTCCTAGAATGATAGGCTGTCATCCAACGAGCGCGCCTAAGTCTTGCTTGCCACCTTTGCTTTACTGACCGCAATATAACAAAAGACACTAATGAAGGTAAAGCACTAAGCAAAAGAATCAAGACGAGCTTGAACATAAAGTCAGCCATTATTAAGCTATGTAGATAGTAGTAGGGAACATTAAAAGTAATCTATTACCAAAATAGTCAAGTTTGACCTAAGATAGGGAGGCTTCTAATCTTTGCTTAATATTGATCGCGAGATTTGGTGAATTTTCATCCTCTGGAATTATCTCGGCGTTAGTATTATGGGGAAATCCTCGCTCGATTTCTTGCATCTTTACTTGTCCAGCTTGAAGAGCCTGCTGCAAAACCTTCATTGCTACTTTTGGTTTTCCTTGACCACAGAAAAATAAATCTGCTGCAAAGTAACCATATTCTGGCCAAGTATGAATAGCAATATGAGACTCCGCCAGAGTAACTGTCGCGGTAACTCCATGGGGACTAAACTGGTGTACACATAAATCAATTAAGGTTGCTTCTCCAGCAGCGATCGCTTCGATTAAACCACTCCGAATTCTTTCTGGATCGTTGAGTAGCTCCGCCGGTGCTTGCCATGCATCTACCACCAGATGAGTTCCCATTTTTTTCATTCTGCTCAATTTCTCCCTTGCAATTATTGGTTAAGCTATTAAGATATAGCATAGGTAAAAATTCTTCTCAAGCTCTAAACAAAAGCTTTAATATCAAGCAATGCCATATATCTATCAGACAAACAAAACTATTTTAACCTGACAAATTCTTGGCAGCCAACAAGTACTAATGTTTACATACTAGGTGTCATAAAACTACCTAATAGTGGGATATTATCTTGCTCTTACTCATTTTCTAGAGGTTCTTGCTGATAACGACTAACAATAGCTTGCATCTGAGGAGTAGCTAAGAAATCTTTAGTATCTTCTATCAGATTTTCACCCCAGAGATTTTCTCGTAAAAACTCTAAGTCTGCATAACGATTATCTAGGGTTAGGGCTGCTTCTCCTAATTCAATGCCTTTTTTTGTTTCTCCTTTATTGTGTAAAGCTACTGCTAAAGCTAACTGGGGCTCTGCTTGTTGACCATCAATAGATAATGCCTGCTCCCATTTTCTAATTGCCTTGTCTACATTCCCTTGTTCATATTCCACTAATCCTACGTTATTAATTGCGGGCCAAAAGCTTTTTTCTTGATCGAAAGCTTTTTCGTATGCCGAAACTGCTTTAGAAAATTGCTCTAGTTTCAAATAGGTATTACCCAAGTCAAATAATGCCTCAGGAGCGTTTCCTCGTAATTTCAATCCTGCTTCCAGTTTCTTAAGGGCAGCTTGATAATTCCCCTTTTGGAAATAAGCATTGCCTAAAGTAAACATGATTTCTTCCTGTTGAGGAGCTAGGACTTGAGCCTTCTCTAAAACTCGTATACCTTGGTCTAATTGGTCTTGCTGCATGTATAGACTGCCAAGAATAAACCAAGATTCGTAGCTTTCTGGAGCTAGCTGAGTTGACAATTCTGCTCTAGGTAAAGCTAACCCATACTGCTGAAACTTGATCAATTGAATTGCATCTTGGAGCAATTCTAAACCTTGCTGTTCTAGACGTTCCGAATCTAGTTTGGGCACGTAAGGTAATAGTGCTTGCCCTCTAACGGGAAAAGCTACACTAGATAAACCAATACAGACACTTAAAGAAAATAACCAATGAAATTTAGGCACGATATTGTTTTGAGGTATTGTTACTGACTCTATCCCTGAGTCTATGTTAAATGGATTGTTTAGATATCGGCAAGCTTAAAACCTTACCTATTGAAGATTTTGTCTATTAAAAAATTGATTAGAATCAAGACAGATTAAATTATCTATTAGTTTGATTACTTATTTTTAAGAAAAATTTTGTATGGAATTTCCTTTAATTGGTAAAGTTACTCGTCCTCTTCCGTGGATACTAGGTTTAATTGGTAGTAGTTTTCTGATTTTTGGAATCGCTACTCATCTAAGTATAAAAAGCTCTAAGTTTCAAGATCGACTTGAAGAATTAACTGTATTGGCAGAACAACAAGACTTAACAGTAAAAATCCAAGCTAGTGGTACAGTCAAACCAATTAAAAGTGTCAACATTAGTCCCAAAACTCCTGGTCGCCTAGTTAAGTTGTTGGTTGAACAAGGAGATAAAGTTGAAAAAGGGCAAACTTTGGCTGTAATGGAGAACGTAGAAGTTCAAATGCAGCAATTGCAAGCTCAAGCCAATCTCCGAGGGGAAATCGCTAATCTTCAGATTAGACAAACAGAAATTAATAGTCAAATCGATCAAGCCGAAGCCAGATTAAGACAAGCGATCGCTCAACTAGAACAAGCCAAAGCCAGAATTCCTAGAGATATTCAACAAACCAAAGCTCAAATTACAGCAGCAGAATCTAGATTAAAATTAGCTAAACAAAGAACTGAGCGTAATCAATATCTACTTGAAGAGGGGGCAATTACCCAAGATCGCAATGATGAAGTTTTGAATGAGTATCAAAATGCCCAAGCCAACCTGAGCGAATTAAAACAAAAATTAGAACAGTTAGAGAACACAAGCAATCCAGAAATTAATCGTCTAGAGTCAGCTGTAGCAGAAGCTCGTTTAGCCTTAGCTCAAAACCGTGACAGTGCTAAAGACCAAATAGCTGCTCTAGAAGCTGCTGTAGAAGCTTCTAGGGCTGCCCTCAAACAAGTAGAAGTGCAGTATGAAGATACTATTATTACTGCTCCTTTTACAGGGATTGTTAATCAAAGATATGCTATTGAGGGAGCTTTTGTAACCCCTACTACTTCCGCTTCTGCTAGTGCTTCTGCCACTGCTACATCTATTTTGGCCTTAGCTCAAGGATTAGAAATTGTCGCCGAAGTCCCAGAAGTAGATGTGGGTCAATTACAACCAGGACAGCAAGTCGAAATTATTGCCGATGCTTATCCAGATCGAGTTTTTTTAGGAGAAGTTAAACGTATCGCTCCAGAAGCCGTAGTCCAAGATAATGTCACATCCTTTGAAGTTAGAGTCGATCTCATTACAGGTCAAGACCAACTTCGCTCGAAGATGAATGTGGATGTTACTTTCCTTGGTCAAGAGCTTAAAAATACTTTGGTTGTGCCGACAGTAGCTATTGTCACCCAAGCAGGAGAAACAGGAGTGATGATTGTCAACCAAGACAATAAACCAGAGTTTAAACCTGTCACCATTGGATTGATCCTCAAAGATAAAGCTCAAATCCTCGATGGACTAACTTCAGAAGACAAAGTTTTTATTGATTTGCCCGAATATCCACGAAATAGACCCTAAAAATAAAATTACTATGAATCTAATTGAAAGCCTAAAAATGGCGACAACTGCTTTAAGTAGTAACAGACTCCGTAGTAGCCTGACTATGCTCGGTATTATTATTGGTAATGCTTCTACTATCGCTCTAGTCGGTATCGGACAAGGCGCACAAAAACTAGCAGCAGAACAGTTTGAATCTCTTGGTCCTAATGTATTGTTTGTAGCTCCAGGTTCTCAAGAGACAAGACGGACTAGTTTTACTCTTCCCAAAACTCTAGTGTGGGCAGATGCGATCGCGATCGCCGAACAAGTACCTACAGTTAAAGGTGTTGCTCCCCAAATTAGTAGTAACCAATTAATAACTTACCGTAGTAATAACACTAATAAACAAGTAATTGGAGTAACGCCAAGTTTCCTAACGGTGAGAAGTTTTGATATAGACAATGGTCGTTTTATTAGTGAAATCGATCTTAAACGAAATAACCGTGTCGTAGTTTTAGGCGCAGAAATTGCCGATAAATTGTTTCCGTGGGACAATCCCCTCGGTAAACAGATCAGAATTAAAAATATTAGTTTTGAAGTAATTGGGGTAATGCAAGCCAAGGGTTCTTTCCTTGGTAACAATCAAGACGAGACAGTCTATATTCCTCTCAGTACTATGGCAAATCAGATTGTGGGACGGACTTCACCTTACGGTACTCAAGTTAATTTTATTGCTGTTTCTGCCCAAGATGAAAACAGTATTCGTGCAGCCAAATTTCAAATTGAAAATCTACTACGCTTGAGACATAAAATTACTAATGAAGATGATTTTAGTGTTCAAACTCAGAAAGACGTTTTAACAATTGTTGGTACAGTGACAAGTGCTTTAACTTTCTTACTCGCTGCCATCTCAGCAATTTCTTTGTTAGTAGGAGGAATTGGTTTAATGAATATTATGCTAGTGTCAGTTACTGAACGTACCTCAGAAATTGGTTTACGCAAAGCAATTGGAGCTAAAGAACAAGATATTTTGATTCAATTTCTGCTTGAAGCGATCATTTTATCTGCTGCTGGTGGTACAGTAGGTACTTTAATTGGTATTGGTGGTATTGTCGCTGTGGGACTTTTTTCGGCTTTGTCGCCGATTATTTCTCCCCTTGCTATTGTCTTAGCCGTTAGCGTTTCTGGGGGAATTGGTCTATTTTTTGGGGTTTTCCCCGCACGCTCTGCTGCCAAACTAGAGCCAATTGTCGCTCTTAGAAGTGTTTAAGTTATTGCTTATAAATAACAACCGATATGGTGATTAGCAAACAAAAACGAATTATCGAGAAAATTATCGATCGCCTGGGTTTTTTTCCTTCTTTTTTAGTTTCATCACTAGAAACAACTCCTATTCTAGAAAATCTTTGGGAGCAGACTTTATCGGCTTATATCAACAATCCTTTACCAGAAGTATTTAAAGAAAAATTATTTGTTTTTGTTTCTCGCTACTGCTCTAGTCCTTACTTTATCATTTGTCATAGCTGCACTCTTCGTTCTTTAGGGGTCACGGCACAAGAGATATTAGAGTTAAATAAATCGCCTATTCCTCGTCAGGAACAAGATATTAAATTAGACCTAGAAAACCTGAGTAAGCAATCCCAAACCCGCTTGTCTTGGCAAAATAATTCTCAGCTAGAAAAAAGTCTTTTGCGTTGTGTAGCTTTATTATTTACTCGACCATTTCAAGCCAAATCTACTTGTCAGAAATTACGTAAATATTTGGGTACTAATCTGTACAATTACTTAGTTATTTTATTGGGCTACATTAAATTATGTCACCAATGGGTAGAAAGCTATCCAGAAATTTCCTATGAAAAAGATCGTCGTTCTCAACTACATTTAGCCCCTTTGTTACTAGAAGAATTAAGTTTAGCTGATTTTTTTAGCCATAGTTGCTACAATTTAGCATCAAATTGTGTTGCCGATAATATAAAAATAGCCAAGCTATATAGAGAAAGATTTAAAAATTATTTTATCAATGCACCTTTTCCCATAATGATTTATAACTCAGAAGGAAAAGTACTGCATTTAAATAAAAATTGGATAGAAATCACTGGTTATACAGTTAAAGAAGTTCCTACTCTAGGTGATTGGAAGAGAAGATCGCAGATTAAACAACAAGAAATATTGCGTTCTTCTAGTTCCACTCTAGAGACAGAATCTTCCTTTGATACGGTAATTAATTCTCTACTGAATTTACCCCACGATCTAAATATTAGTGTCGACTACGAAGATAGTAATATCACAACTCGTAGTGAAGTTACCGTAATTACTTGTAATGGAGAAAAGCGTTTTTGGGATTTCTATTCTGCTCCCCTGTCTCAATTTACTCAGGGAACAAAATTAATGATATCCATAGCTAAAGATATTACGAACCTTATTCATGCAGAAGCAGAATTAGTAGAGACAGAAAGAACACTTCAGTTATTATTAGAAACTAGTAAAAGTGGAATTTGGAATTGGAATATTCAGACTAATATTGTCACCATATGCGATCGAGCTAACTCTATTTCAGGTGTCAGCCCCAATATTTTTGAAGGAAGATACGAAAGCTTTCTCCGCCTTATTCATCCCCAAGATCGCCCAGTTATGGATCATGCAGCCAACAAAGCAGCGACAGAAAAACAAGAAATAGATCTAGAATATCGCCTTATTTGTTCAGAACAAAGTGTTCATTGGATTAGAATTAAAGCTCAACCCATCTGCGATCTTACAGAAAAAGTAGTTAGAGTAACAGGCATTATTACTGATAATACAATTCACAGGAAAGCCATACCCAGTATCCAGAAAATTCATTCTTCTGAATCCCTAAATAATACTCAATCTAGCCCTTGTTTAGATAAGTTATTAAGCTCCATGCCTTACTATCTGTTTGTAGTTAACAGAGATAGTCAGCGGATATCTTTCTGTAATAAACTATTAGCCCGTAGTCTTGGATTTGAAAATTCTCAACAAATATTAGGAAAAACGGTTGCTCAGTGCTTCCCTCCTCAACACGCTAAATATATTTGTGACCAAAATGAGAAAGTTTTTTCTCAAGGAAAAACTTTACGCAAACAAGAAACAATCTGTTTAGCAGATGGTCATCACCATTTTGATACATTCCGAATTCCCTTGTCTGACTCAGAAGGAAAAGTTGAAGCGATGTTATTTACTTCTAGTGATGTTCCTAACTTAGTTGCTGTCAAACAAGCTTTATCAGAGCGGACAGAACAATTAGAAGCAGCTAATAAAGAGTTGGAATCTTTTTCTTATTCTGTTTCTCACGACTTACAAGCGCCATTAAGAGTGATTAATGGCTTTAGTCAAGTATTGTGGGAAAAATATAGCAATCAATTAGATAAACAAGGAAAACACTATTTACAAAGGATTAAAGCAAATAGCGAACGCATGAGTGAACTGATCGATGCTTTACTGCAATTATCACGAGTTGCTCGTTTTCAGATGAAAAGTATACCCGTCGATCTTAGCGCGATCGCTACAGAAATTATTGAAGAACTAAAAACTAATGAATCTCAAAGACAAGTAAAAGTCAAAATCACGCCAGGATTGAGTACAAAAGGAGACCCTCGCTTACTTCGTATAGTTCTCAATAATTTACTCAATAATGCTTGGAAATACACCGCTAAAAAAGAGCAACCCCAAATTGAATTCGAGCTAATTTCTTGTTCCAAAGGCAAACAAGTTTTCTGTGTGAGAGATAATGGGGCTGGTTTCGCCAGCAATTACAAAGATAAGTTGTTTATTCCTTTCCAAAGATTACATTTAGAACAGGATTTTCCTGGTATGGGAATCGGATTAGCTACTGTTCAACGAATTATTTATCGCCATGGTGGTAAAGTTTGGGCAGAAGGAGAACTGAATCAAGGTGCAACTTTTTATTTCTCTCTTTAAAAGAATTTATTACCTAGCTTTTGAGAACTAAATATATCCAGTTAAAAATAGAATTTTGGGGCTAATTTACTGCAATTTTATACGTCTTAATAAAATTATTATCAATTTTAATAGAACATAACTAAGATCACTTTACAGGAATTAAATATAAGCTAGGTTAATCATGCATAACGAAATGAATTAACAAAATCTTATTTATTTTAATTTCATGAGCAATAATATTACTGAACATTTTTTCTCTTACTTTGATCTTTATATTGCGGATACTCCCAAGCTAAAGGAAGAAGTATATAAAATTCGCTATCAAGTTTACTGCGATGAGCTAAACTACGAACCCAAAGAAAATTTTCCTGAGGGGATGGAAACAGATATATACGATTCTCGCTCTATTCATTGCTTACTTAAACATAAACCTAGTGGGCTTTATGCTGGTTGTGTTCGTTTAGTACTAGCAGATTTAGAAAAACCTAAAGCCTTGTTTCCCCTGGAAAAAGTTTGTCAACATAGTGTCGATTTTAGTCGAAAATCTCGCTTACACTATTCAGAAGTATCTCGTTTAGCAGTAATTTCTCAATTTCGTAAACGTAAAGGTGAACAAAATTCAGCAACAGGATTAATACTACCAGAACAAGATTTGAATCCTAGTATTCAAGAAAAACGTAAATTTCCTGTGATTGCTTTAAGTTTATATTTGGCTTGTACCAGTATCCTTATTACTCTCAATCTTGACGATACTTTTACGATGATGGAAGCAAGACTATCGCGACATATGCGGATTTTCGGTATTCCTTCACAACTAGTCGGCGATTTTATCGAATATCATGGCAGACGAGGTCCATTTCTAATGTCTCCAACAAGCGTGCTAGATAACATCAATGAAGATATTCGTGATTTATTTGAAAATATTCATTCTCAGTTAAAACCCTCTGTAGATATACATCCTTTAGTTCTAAAATATCGAAGCTTATATTCTCATTATCTATAAGATTAATCTTATAGAATAATAAGCTTAAGTTACTCCTAAGCATAATGTCTTTCCATTTTTCCTCTTGGTCAATCAAAAACCCCGTCCCGATTCTAGTTCTTTTCTTAATTTTAGGAATATTAGGAATTACATCATTTAGAGATTTAGAGATTGATAACTATCCCAATATTGATATTCCTTCCATAAAAATTACTATCACTCAGCAAGGAGCAAGTCCACAAGAACTTGAATCTGAAGTCACGAGAAAAATAGAGGATGCTGTAGTTGGATTAGATAATATCGAGCAAATTATTTCATCGGTTAGAGAGGAAGTTTCTATCACTAATGTAGGTTTTGAATTAGGGACAGATAGCAATCATGCTGTTAATGAAGTGCGTAATGCAGTTGCTCAAGTTCGTCAAGATTTGCCTGAAGATATTAATGAACCAATAGTCGAGCAGGAAGAATTTTACCGTGAATCGATAATGACTTATGCGGTTAATTCTCCAAAACGTTCGGTAGAAGAGTTAAGCAATTTAGTCGATCGCAAAATTAGTCGAGCTTTGCTTAGAGTACCAGGGGTTGCGGAAATTAATAGACTAGGGGGAGTGGAGCGAGAAATTCGTGTTAATCTTGATTCTAATCGCTTAGAAGCCTATAAAATTACGGCAACAGAAGTTAACAATCAGATACGTAACTCTAATCTAAATCTTCCTGGTGGTCGTTTGGAAGTAGGAAATAGTGAGCAGAACATTCGTACTCTTGGTAGTGCTAGAACTGTAAAAGAGTTACTGAATAATCTTATCGTTCTTCCTAGTGGAGAAACTATTGCTCTTTCAGCTTTAGGAGAAGTAAAAGACAGTTCTGCTGACCCTAGACAATCAGCTTATCTCAGTGGAGAATCTGTAGTTGCTTTTAGCGTCCAACGTAGTACGGGTAGTACTTTAGTTACTGTTGAACAAGATGTCCGTAAGGCAGTAGCAAAATTGCAAAAAACTCTGCCTAAAGATATCAACATAAGTCTTATTTTTACTCGTGCTGATATAATCCGTAATTCTTATACTTCAACTTTAGAATCTTTAATATTGGGTTCTATACTTACTGTTCTTACGGTAGGAATATTTTTACGCAATTGGCGCATAACTCTGATTACCTCTGTGGCATTGCCATTGTCTATTATTCCTACCTTTTGGGTGATGAAAGTCCTTGGCTATAGTCTCAACAGTATGACTCTTCTGGCTTTAGCCTTGGCTGTAGGTAACTTGGTTGATGATGCTATTTGCATGATTGAAAATATTGACCAACATCTACAAATGGATAAAAGTCCATTTAAGGCTGCTTTTGATGCTGCAAGGGAAATTGGTTTGGCAGTAGTAGCCACTACAGCAACTATTGTTGCTGTATTTATTCCTGTTTCTTTTATGGGAGGTGTTCCTGGTCAGTTTTTCCAACCTTTTGGCTTAACCTTTGCTATCTCCACAATGTTTTCTACTCTAGTGGCTTGTACAATGACACCTATGCTTAGTGCTTATTTATTAAAGCCAAAAGAGAAAAAAGATAAGACTTTATTATTGAGTAACTTACAGCTTAAACAAGGATTAGGAAGAGAATCTCTAACACCCAGAAAACCATCTTTTCAACCCTATAGTATTTTATTAACTCAATCTCTTCGCTATCGAGTTACTACTCTGCTGATTGCTATTGCCATCTTTATTAGTAGCTTACAGTTGGTGCAGTATATTCCTCAAGGTTTATCTGATAGCGGTGATAATGGCTTAAGCATAGTTTCTATTGAACTTCCGCCAGGATCGACTCTAAGGGAAACCGAGTCAGTAATGCAAAAAATCTATCAGATGTTGCAAGAAAACCCTGCTGTGGAAAATGTGTTAGCTACAACTGGTGACGAAGGGAGCGTGAATAATGGAACTGTTTATATCAAATTATTACCTACAGAAGAACGCACAACTTCTCAGCAAGAATTTGAAACTAATATGCGTGAAGTGTTTCAGGAAATTCCTGGTACTCGGATTAGTTTTCGTAGTCAAGGAGTAGGGGTAACTAATAAAGATTTATCTATCGTTCTCAAAAGTGAAAATGTTGATAATCTTAATCAAGTTGCCAAAGTTGTAGAAGCACAGATGCGCCAAATTCCTGGTTTAGTGGATGTCGATTCTAGTATTGGTTTAGTTAGACCAGAGATTGCTATCTTACCCAATCTAGAGCGAGCAGCAGAGTTAGACGTTTCGGTAAGAGCGATCGCCCAGACGGCTTCTATTGCTTTACTGGGTGAGATTGATTCTAATCTAGCTAAATTTAATCTGAGCGATCGACAAATTCCTATTCGAGTTCAAATAGATCCCAACCAACGTAATGATATTAGTAACCTTAAAAATCTTCAAGTTCCCAGTAACAGTGGAACATTAGTTCCTTTATCGGCAGTAGCGGATATTCGTCTCACTAGTGGACCTGTCGAAATTAGACGCTTAGATCGCTCTCGTCAAGTTGTTTTAGAGGCTAATTTACAAAATATAGCTTTGGGAGATGCTCTTAAAAAAGTAAGGGCTTTACCAGCAATGAATCCTCTACCACCAGGAGTTACAGAAGAACCTACACCTGGGGGAGATGCTGAGATTATGCGAGATGTTTTTAATCGTTTTTCTAGTGCATTAGCCTTGGGAATTCTCTCTATTTATGCAATTTTGGTCTTGCTGTACAATAACTTTCTCTATCCCTTGGCAATTTTAATAGCTTTACCTATGTCTGTAGGTGGTGCTTTGATAGCATTGCTAGTGACGCAGAAAGAACTAGGATTATTTGCTTTAATTGGAATGGTTCTTTTGATGGGATTGGTGACTAAAAATGCTATTTTGTTAGTTGATTTTTCTTTAGGGCGAATTAAACAAGGAAAATCTTTGTTGGAAGCTGTAGTTGAAGCTGGAATTTCTCGCTTGCGACCAATTTTGATGACTTCTTTTTCTACTATTGCGGGAATGATACCTATTGCCTTGGAATGGGGAACTAATGGAGAAGTGCGTAGTCCTATGGCGATCGCTGTGATTGGCGGTTTTACAACTTCTACTTTACTTACTCTGATTGTAGTGCCAGTTCTATTTACTTATGTCGATAATTTTTTGACGAGTTTTTTGGGGAAGAAAGACAGAATTTAAAAGTTAGTGGTTAGTAGGGGCAAGGCACTGTCTTGCCCCTACTGTAGTTAGTTATCTCTTAAATATTAAGGATAAGATGTACTTTTTTAGGGATTAATCATGTCTATTTTGGAAGCACTGGAAAATTGGCAAGGAATTGTAGGGTCGGAAAATATTGTTACTGAACAATCTCAACTTCTAGATGTGGAAACGGCAACTTTTTTAACTCAACAAAAAATTCATGCTATTCTGTGTCCTGCTAATTGTTCTCAAGTACAAGCATGTCTCAAAATTGCTAATCAATTCCGCATTCCTCTTTATCCCATTAGTAGCGGTAAAAATTGGGGTTATGGTTCTAGTGTTCCCGTGAGTGATGGTTGTGTTCTTCTAGATTTAGCTCGTTTAGATCGGATTGTTGATTTTAATGAAGAATTAGCTTATGTTACCGTCGAACCAGGAGTTACTCAAAGACAACTTTATCAATTTCTCCAGGAGCGTTCTAGTAATTTGTGGATGGATGCTACTGGTTCTAGTCCCGATACTAGTTTGATTGGGAATATTGTGGAGCGGGGTTTTGGGCATACTCCCTATGGCGATCGATTTGCTAATGTTTGTGGTTTAGAAGTAGTTTTACCCACAGGCGAATGTATTCATACTGGTTTTGGCAGATTTCCTAATGCTCAGACTACTCCTATTTATCGTTGGGGAGTTGGTGCTTACTTAGATGGGCTTTTTTCTCAGTCTAATTTGGGTATTGTTACCAAAATGACGATCTGGTTAATGCCAGCACCAGAATATTTTCAGGCTTTCTATTTCAGCATTGAGCAAGATAATCAATTAGCTGAAGTGATCAATGCTTTACGTCCCCTACGGCTCAATGGCACAATTAAATCTGCTGTTCATGTTGCTAATAGCTACAAAGTCTTATCTTCTATTCGTCAATACCCTTGGACAGAAGCAGAAGGAATGACACCCTTATCGCCAGAATTAATGAACTATTTTGCTAAAACTTGGGATTTTGGTGCTTGGAATGGTTCAGGAGGATTGTATGGGACGAAAAGGCAAGTAGCAGAAGCTAGTAGATTAATTAAGCAAGCTTTGAAGGGGAAAGTGAGAAAATTACAATTCCTTAATGATGGCAAACTGGTTTTAGCTCAAAAAATAGCCAAGCAGTATAAACAGCTAACAGGTTTAAATTTGCCCGAAATGCTCAAACTCATTAAACCTGTCTATGGTTTGATGAAAGGTATTCCTACTAATACTCAGTTAAAAAGTACCTACTGGCGCAAAAAAGATGCTCCACCAGAACAGATGAACCCAGACCGCGACAAGTGTGGTTTAATTTGGTGCGCCCCTGTCGCACCTCTGGAGGGGAAAGAAGCACTTGCGCTCGCTCAAATGACTACAAAAATTACCCTAGAGCATAATTTTGAGCCTCTAATTTCTATGACACTCTTGACAGAACGTTGCTTAGGTTGTGTAATTGCGATCGCGTTCGATCGAGAAATCCCAGGAGAAGATGAACGTGCGCTAAATTGTTATTATGACTTATCAAAACAATTAAATCAGTCTGGTTACTACCCCTATCGACTAGGGATTCAATCTATGGATATGTTAGCTGGAGCAGAAGATAGTTATCAGGATTTACTGACTAAACTTAAAAATGCCGTCGATCCTAATAATATCTTAGCTCCTGGTCGATATAGTAAAGTAGTGATTCACAAGTAGCAAGTTTCAGAAATCCGTAGGGGCGATTCGCGAACCGCCCCTACGATTGAATTTCTTTTAAAAGTTAAACTTTATTCTTTTTCGTTCTTAATAAAGATAAACCAAAGAAACCTAGCGCAGTAAACATAGAAGGTTCAGGTACTGTAGAATAATTGGGAAATTCAGACTTGACCGTATCTATTACTTCATCTGCAATCAACCGATGAACAACAGTGGTAGGATGTTGGTTATCCCAGAATAAATATTCGTCTGGATTGTCGCAAGGACTAAAGTTGTCTGGTAGATCGGGAAAAGGTATACCCGAACAATTATCGGTCACATTAGTTAAACCAAACTCACTGGGAGCATCTAAAATATCCTGTAAAAATCGATCGGTATCAAAGTAAACTAAATTAAGCTCGGGGTTGGCTTGATTTAATTGGTTAACACTTTGAGCTAAAAGCTCATTTTGTTGCTCGGTTAGATCGCTAAGAAACGGAATAGCTTCAGGAGGTAAACTCTGGCCTAGAGGAGTAAAGGATACATTAGGTTCATTAAAAACTAGAATATTATTGGCACCGAGAGCGTTAAGTTCATCGATCGCAGCAGTTATATTGTTAACTGCTGTAGTAGGTATATTGGGGTCAATAACACCATTATTTAGAGAGTTAACGTAATCGTTAGGGCCTATCCAAATCATATATAGTGCGTCAGGATCGACAGTTGCTTCATCGTACAAATCAGCAAAATAATCTACTTGCTGCTGTAATCCTGGAAGAGATTCTCCTCCAATATTAATATCACCACTAGTTGCTCCACCAAAAGTAAAATTAATTCCATCGGTAGGTAGATCGGAACTACCAGGATTTAAGTTAGTGTAGAGTTCAGGATTTAAGCTGAGATCGTTACTCAGATAGTCTATCCAGTTAGGACCATTAGTAAACCTGCCTTGATAAAAGTAAGGTTCTGGTGGAAATCCTGATATATTGTAGAGATTACCTTGATCGGAATTACTGTCTCCAAAAATGTATATCTGCTCAATATTCAAGGTACTTGCCGAGACTGGCAAAGTCCATAATGTGGTTAAAAAGATGAGCAATTTAGCCAGCTTCCCAATAGACATTTTGGAGATAATATTATCGTCGAGGGACAATATATTTTTAGAAAAAAGACAAACTTTGCTAATCATGTTACAAACCTAATGAAATGTTGATGTTGTTACTAATGGAATCTAGATATTTTTGGGCATCAAAAAATTGCCCTCAGATTGCTGATTTTTTGATGAATCTGGGTTTTGCTGGTGTTTTACAGTTCGAGCAAATACCTTGCTCTAAATTCTCTTAGGGTATTTCCAGGAAAGCTTATTGGTACTTGTTTTTCTAGAAATATCCTCAATACTTTTTGGGGTTAGTTTTTAATTTAAATGTCACTAATCAGTTGTACTGTGTGTTGTTTAAACTAACAATCCTATAAGCTAGCAACGCTTTGTGGAAGTAATAAATAATAAATAATAAATAATAAATATCGATCGATCCAATTTTTACTCCTTTGTGACTGGTAAGCTTATCTATTTCTTTTTTCTTCTTGTTTACAGTTCATTTGTTAGGATTATGCAGTTATTTGCTCTTCGGTAACAGGGGAAAAATTCAGGTTTTTTCTGCCGTTTCCAGCTATCTAATGATTGCAGCATAATTTCATCCATGTTTACTCCTAGCGATTTGATCGAGATCACAGTCATTGAACCTTTATTAAATTATGGTTCATACCGATCCGCTTTTTGTAAACTTTATACAAACTTTGTGTAACACTTCATGCAAACATCATACTTCTTAAAAACTTTGCATGAGAGAGCAGAATGTTATAGCTTAATCAATAACGTAAACTTAGGTGATACAAACTCATGAAAATTTTAGTAGTAGAAGACGACGAAAGAATCAGTGATGCAGTCACTGAATATTTAGCGGATCAACATTATGCAGTAGAAGCTGCTTATGATGGCGAAGCTGCCTGGGATTTATTAGATGTATTTACTTACGATCTAATTTTGTTAGATGTTATGCTGCCCAAAATAGATGGTATTACTCTTTGTCAAAAGTTACGCTCTAAGGGTCACGATACTCCGATTTTAATGTTAACTGCTAAAGATACTCTCAATAACAAGATAGAAGGTTTAGATGCAGGAGCAGATGATTATTTAGTCAAGCCTTTTGAATTAGAAGAATTATCCGCACGTATTCGGGCATTATTGCGTCGAGGTAATTCCACTTTACCTCCTGTGCTAACTTGGGGAGAATTGAAATTAGACCCCAGTACTTGCGAGGTTTTTTATCAAGACAATCTACTTTCTTTAAGCCCTAAAGAATACAAGTTGTTAGAATTCTTTTTACGTAATGGTCGTCGAGTATTCAGTCGAGCGCAAATTCTAGAACATCTTTGGTCATTTGAACAAGTACCAGAAGAAGCAACCGTTAAAGCTCATATTAGAGGATTAAGACAAAAACTAGAATCAGCAGGAGCTCCTCATGACTTAATTGAAACAGTCTATGGTTTAGGTTATCGTCTCAAAGAAGAGCCACAATAGATCTTTAGGAGTTCAGGAGTTGCTGAAGTTCAGAAGTTCAGGAAAGATGTGATCTGGGACTTTTGTACAAGAGTAATTCCAGAAAATCTTTGTTTGAGTAAAGTAGCTAGTATTGAGTGGGTAGAGGACGTTTCAAGAAACGTCTTCACGGGATGAGTAGTGAGGAGCAAGTTACCGACTTTAATATAAGATTTACTTTGGCAACAAATTTAATATTTATTCACCTAAATTTAATTTCAATATGTTTCGAGGTTTACGTTGGCGTTTACTCTTATCCTATTTAACAGTTATGGCTGCCATTTTAGGTATATTTGGTGCTGGAGTATATGTTTTTTTTAGTCAGAGTATGTATAGCCAACTAGATAAAAAACTACGTACTCTTGCTCAAGCAGCTACCCCTTCTTTCACTCAGGTTAAGTCTAGGGGAAGCAACTATGTTAATCAGGTTGATATCGTACCCTGGCGGGATATTTTTAACCGCGATAGTCAAAGCTTAGAATGGTTTGATAATCGGGGAAAGCTTTTAGCTAGGAGAGGAACGATTAATTTAGAGTCATCTCTTGAACTTGGTTTTTGGACTTTTCCTGACCCAGAAACCAATATTCCTGTACGGACATTAACTATATCCGTCTTTACTGATAGTTCGTTAGATCGTCCTGAAGGTTATATCCGTGCAAGTCAATCTCTAGAAGAAATATATACTATTAAAAGCCAGCTTTTTTGGGTGCTTATTTTTGGCGGAATGAGTACCTTAATTTTAATCGGACTGGGTGGTTTCTGGTTGACTCGCAAAGCGATCGAACCGATAGAAGCAAGTTTCAATAAACTTAAACAATTTACTGCTGATGCTTCCCATGAATTAAGAGGACCAGTAACAGCTATTAAAGCATCCGTTGACGTAATGCAGTGCCATCCTGAGAGGATTCACCCTAAGGATGCTAAGAAATTATCAGCTATTTCTAGTGCAACTACACAAATGGGTCAGTTAATTGGAGATTTACTCTTTTTGGCTCGTACTGATAATGCTACAGATGTTCCTGCTCGCAAAAGAACTAAAATTGCTCTCAACAAAGTTTTACAAGATTTAGTTGTTTTGTTAGAACCTATAGCTCAGGAAAAGAATATTACTCTTAAATACGAATTAAGACCAGATATTTATATTTTTGGCGATCTATCTCAATTAAATCGTTTATTTTCTAATTTAATTGAAAATGCTCTGCAATACACTCCTTCAGGGGGGAAGGTGAATGTTAGTTTAAGCAAGCAAAACCGCTTTTCTTTAGTCAATGTTGAAGATAGTGGTATTGGTATTGCTCCCGAGCAAATTCCTTTTGTTTTCGATCGCTTTTGGCGTGCAGATAAGGCTCGTACTCGTAGAGAGGGTGGTACAGGTTTGGGTTTGGCTATTGCTAGTGCGATCGCTCAAAGTCACGGTGGTAAAATTACAGTCACTAGTCAAATAAATAAGGGTAGTTGTTTTCAAGTACGTATTCCAGTTTTGGCACAAAAAGCTGACATTTGATCGCAAAATATATTCTCTAAATCTTCTCTTTATTATTCTCTAGATTTTCTCTTTATTATTTATTAATTAATCATATCTAAAAGATAAATTACACTACAGATATAAGTAGTGATTTTTTATTCTTATAACTGTTCTTTATTATTATTTACTTTAGTAATGTCCACTAAAGTAAACTAGACTACCAAACAATTATCAAACTTTGAAACAGTTTGTTTTCTTTTACACATTTTGAACAATGAATATAATCTTGCTTGACGACTTAAATAGCTTGTATCAAAATATCCTCATATCCTTATCTTATTTTTAACCTTTGTAAATTATTCTCTTGGTGGCATGATAAAAATTATTTATTTTTCTTGATAAATATGGCGATAAATATGTTATGTCTATTGCCATAGATCGAGATAAAGAGATGTCACTTTTATTAAGCATTTCATTATAAAAAATTTGCCTTTTACACAGCTATATAGTGTCCGTAGTCGATCGACAGTTCGTTCAAACAAATATACTAAGCCATTTTAATTTTTTAACCTAAGTAAGGTTAAAAAACTGCACTGTTAAATTACAGGGTTTTTTGTAAATTAAAAGACATACCTTTGTATGTCTAATCATGTAATCTATTAGTGTTTTTTTCTCTAGGGAGTATCCAATCTAAATGTTCGACGAGTTGAATTGCAATCAGTGCTGTCCAGAACCAGAAACAACTTATGTTAAATCGATGCCATCATTATTAGAAGTCCATTTAGCCCTTAAGGGGACTACACTTTATAATCAAGGGAGAAGTTTGGCTGAAAATGTCTATCGTCAAATATGGGGTACAGAGAATTTACTAGATGGCAATGATTATGCCGTGGTAGTTTGTCGAAATGGAAAAGCACTGGGTAATTTAAATATTCAGTTTAAACACTCTGAAAAATCTTTATTAAAGAGTGAAGTTTTTTTTGGAGAAAGGCATTGGCAAGATTATAAAAGTTCTCATCATTCTAAGATTGCTGAAATTTCTTCTTTGGCAATGGCGCAAGATATTCCTAAAGAACTAAGACGACCAACAATGATGACCTTAATATTAGGCATACATTTAATCTGTTGTCTAGAGGATATAAATTTTTTAGTAACGGTTCAACACGATTATTTAATCCGCATTTTGAGTAAGAGCTTGCGTTTACCATTTTTTCGTAATGAGATTCGGCGAAACCCTCAAGGAAAAGTACCCAATGATAATTATTGGGCGAGGGAAAAATCACCAAGACTCTACTATTTAGCTCCTAATAATATCCAAACAATTAATGCCTGTGCTTCATATCTAAATTATTTACCCACAACGAAGATAGAAAGTTCTTATTTTGCTGGAGTTAGAGCAGGATGTTTGAGTTATTCGACTTTTCCGCAAAATTGGAATAAAGCAGAAAGTGGGGCTGTGGTTTATGCTAAATAAGGGTTAAAATAAAAGCCTATAGGCTTGATTGCTTATACTCATCAAAAGAAAAAACTATTGCTTAATTGTTCTCGTTAAGAAATCGATTTATTATCTGAAGAATTCAAGCCAGAAAAATCTACAGAACTTCTCTTTTTTTAAGAGCGTATCTGATAACTGATGTTACGCACTTCAAGACTGAAACCATTAATATTTCTTTCAAAACTAATTACTGAAACTATTGAAATCTCGTTTAGCTGTGTAACATCAGCTGATAATTTATTTAATTTAGCTGCGCTCGTTTCTTCTCATTAAGAGCAAGTAATTGACCCTAGTCTCTGCAGTTTTTGTTCTATCAGGATTGTAACTGTTTTTCTTACATCAAACTCAGGTAATCAAAGGCTAATAGTTGCTCCCTTTCCAGACAAACAGAGCGGTTCCAACCAGTTTTTCTTGCAATCTTCTTCCCAATCCCTCTTGAAAACTTGCTTTCAAGCTTAAATTGTTACCAATACTTTTTGTCCACAATCCAAACAATAAAAAATCGCGGTAATCAATTAGGATTGATAGATTAGGTTAATATCCGCGATATATTCAAATTGTTTAGCTTAGTTTAGTAATAAACTGAGTTCATAAACTATTAATATGGCTAGAGATTCAGTTCAATTGCTTTTGTTTTTTCTTCCCTGCCAGAAAACCACCGCCAATTAAACCGAATGTCAGTAGGCTAAGTAGAGAAGATGGTTCAGGGATATCTATATCATCTTCTTGAGCAACTAAATCTGCCGAATAGGTGAATGACTCAATTGTGTTTCCTTCAACTGAGATAAAATCTAAAAATTCATCCACAGTGTCAACACCTGCAGGAAGAACTTCCTCCGTAATATCTGCACTAAAAGTTCCTACACCATCCACTACCGTACCATCTGGAAGGTCAAATGTTCCAGTAGCACTGAAACTTGCAGTTATTCCTTCACCAGTAGCTAAATACTGAACATCTGTAAAACCATCAAGGTTAAAAAAAGTATCAAATTCAGCAGGATCTGGACCCCCTGCACCAATTTCGGAACCAAAGGCAAGCCAGTCATCAACATTGGTGAATCCAGTTAATCCGCCAGGAGGATCTAGAGGTAAATCTGTAATCCGACCTCCATTAACAGGTGGTGGGTTGGTAAAACCGAAAACTCCAGTACCCTCGACAATCTGGAATTCTCCAAAACCATCAATGGGAGTACCGCCTATTCCATCAAAATCAAAGTCGGTAACTGGAGTACCGAATCTGGGATCAATTATACCAAGACCAGTTGCGTCAAGAGTGCCAGAAATCCTTAGCTCTCCTAAGATAGCTGCATTCGCAGGGTCGATACCAGAGGAAATACCAAGCATTGCCATAGCCAATGAACCTAAAAAAATCTGTGGCTTCAAATTCATAGTTTCTTTATTTTTATCCAAGTTTAAGAATTAGGTAGTTAAGTAAAATCGACTACTACCTACAAGGTTACAGTTGTGATTTATGGCGGTCAAGATATTTTTATGAAGTTTTGGTAAATCTTCTTATTTTTGATACAAAAACAATACAGTTACTTAGTTTAAAATTTAAAAAAATAATTTACTTTTTTTTCTCTTCACATAACAAAAGGTAGATACTTACTTTTTAAGGCGCACCAACAGAGACAACATCTTCATTGACTTTAGTCAACTCCCCAAGTACCCCAGTACTCAAACCAAGATAACTATTAGACAACTGTGCCTCTTTTTGAAAAACTGGGTCTTCCATCAAAAGAAAGTGCAATTTTGGCAGATTATAAAAAGGTACTGAGGGAAACAAATGATGTTCTAGATGATAATTAACATTACAAGGCGAGATCAAGAAACGTTCTAGCCAGTTAGGGATCACAGTGCGAGTATTGTTAAGTTCGTTCTCATTCGTAACCACTTTATGTTCAGCAAAGGAGCGAAATTTAAAGAGAATGCTGAAAAAAGTAAGAGAAGGCAATACCCACAGTAATAAATAATCTATTACTAAACCAAAATATACTAATGCACTTATGCCAGTAACAGCAAAGAGAATTAACGCCACTTTCTCACGGACAGGAATACCACCAGCGTCTTTACTTGGCAGATGAAGCCTTGACCAAGGAGACCAGAGACTCATAATACGAGCCATAGTTAAACTATAAAAGCCCAAAGCATCTTTAATAAATATCTTTAACATATGGAGCTTAGTATTCGGCCATTTCCAAGTATCTGGGTCTTTGTGTTCTCCCATGACTTCAGGATCTTTATCAGTATTAACATAACGATGATGAGGATAATGCCATTTACGATATAGCGAAGTACTCATACCTAAATGAAAACCAACCAAGATATCAGTTATCATGTCGTTGGCAATTCGATTAGGAAATAGTCGATAATGACAAGCATCGTGAACCAAAATAGCTAAAGCGTGTTGACGAGTGGCAATAATAATCATCGCTAGTAGATAAACTGCCCAATGACCTGACCAAATCGCTACACTTGCAGCAGCTATAACAATTATCCAATGATTAAGAATAGCTAGTAAAGAATGAAATGTACTGACTTTACTTAGTTTACGTACTTCGGCAATGATTTTTTTTCTATCTAAAACTTGCCCGCCAATATCTTTAGCTCGCAAGTCACTATCAAGATTATTTCTGATAGCTTCTTGCATTTTTTTTCCAGAATCTATACTCATGTTTATTTTCTCCGATAATTAAATTTATTTTTTGAGCAGCAAGTAAGCAGTTAAATACAACTAATTACGCAGTCAAAATAAGAAAAGACCTCTTGCATAAATCAAAAATCTCGGTTGTGTTAGCTTTTAGCTTTTAGCTCTTAGCTTTTAGTTTTGGTTAATCGGGATGCGAGCGTTAATTTGTTTTTTAGAGAAAAATTTACTTTTGCAAGAGGTCTAAAGAAGGAAGAATATTTTGCATAGTGTAAGCAATTATGCATAGAGCAATGCTATTCGATTAAAGAGAAGTCTATGGAACATAAAATAGCCCTATGACAAATAGCTATTTGCCCTTAACATCAAAATAAAATACTTTGTCCTAACCTATATAAATACTGCTGTCATACTCTCTTTAATACCGAATCCAAATTACCTATTATTTTGCTCAGTATGACCATCAAACCCCGTAGAAACAAGAAAATCCTTGTCTTTAGAAAATTGATTATTTGTCGATCAACAAATACAAATACAGTAGGAATAATTAATAAATTAACCCAGGGAGTATTTACCGATCTAAGCAATAAATTAAATATATTATTAAGTATTTTTTCGGTAGAAAAGAGTAGTTAATTTAATTTTTAAGATGTTATGTTTATATAGTTCCCAAAAACTTAGATAAAGTTTTCATCTTGACCAAGAAAAAATGTAGAAATTGTGTCGAGAGTAAATGTTTGTTTTAGATTAAGAACTGAAGCGCGATCAATTAAATGAAAAATGACTCCTACTATTAGTCGAGAAAATTATCTTAAACTTCTGGATGAACTACAGCTTATTCCTAAAATTATTGAAACTGAAGCAGAATACGAACAAAATCTTGCTTTAGCTGAAAAGTTGATTGCCAAAAAACAGAATCGTTCTCCTGAAGAAACTACTTTACTGCGTCTGCTAGTGAAGTTCATTGAGGACTATGAAGAAAACACTTATAATCTAAAAGAATGGCGAGACCTCTAACCTCACGAGATTTTGAAGCATCTTCTAGAAGTCAGTCATACTAAACAAGCGGATTTAGTGGGAGTTATTAGTCCCTCAAAAGGATTAATTTCGGCAATTGTTAATGGTAAACGATCGATTAGCAAGGAACAAGCCAAAAAGTTAGGAGAATATTTCAAAATTTCCCCAAGTTTATTTATTTAATTGGTAAAACAAGCAAAAGCAGGTTATCCAAAAAAATTCTCGTCCATAATATTCTCTAATGGAATAAAATTATCTTCCGAAATATTGATTTCTTGTCGCATTCCTTTAACAGATTTGTTGAACCAAGATTGATAATTTTCTTTTAAATAATTATTTAAACTAGGGGAATCTTGCAAAATTTCATTGACACTATCTCGAAAATTAACAACTTCTTTTCTCCAGTGCTTTTGATTGTATTCTTTCTCGGAATGCCAGTATTGTAACTTGAGAATATGTTCTATCAAACGTTTCATATAACTTCTCAAAGCTCTTTTCTGACTGGCGGTCATATCTTCTATTTCTTCTAGTAAACCCTCCCAGTCCATACTTTGTGTGTCCCTATTTTTAATCGCAATCGCCATCCGTTCCAACCAAAGATTAAAATCACGATGGCGTAATTCAGTATCGATCGATTTACCCATTTTCTTAATACAAAAATAAATACTAAATTTGATTATTTTATTGGCGATCGCCTTTTCTATTCTCTCTCCACAATCTATAGATCACCAATATTTTTTGCATTAATAAAGAGCTAATAGCCATCGGCTATTAGCTCTTTTGATTTCACAACAATTCACAGTAGACTTATTTATAGCAATTCTTACACTGGTGAGATATATTTCAATTAGCAAAAACTATGGCATAATGTCGTATTATATCCCATTTCAATGATAACTGCTCGAGTTAAATGTTAACAAAGCTTTATTTCTTGCCAATACTACGAGCCATATTGCGAAACATATCCATGTTAGTACTTTGCGTAGATGACTTAGAAGCACTTTTAGCTGGTTGAGGGCTGAAGGTATTCTGGGTATTAATAGCTGGTTGAGAAAAAGAATTTTGACTTCTATTATTATTCAATTTGTTTACTGCTCTATCTTCTGAAGAAGATACATCTTTCACGATTTCAAAACCATTGGGATTCTTTAAGTTTTTGGGGAAAGTATGTCTGACTCGAACAGACTTTCTCATATAGTTAATATCACCTAAAGTTTGAGCATCATCTGGACTGAGGAAAAAATCTTTATTTGCCATCGTTTTAATCTCTCTTAATTTGAATATTAGATTTTTATCGAAATTTATTTATTTGCTATAACCTCTAAACAGCCTCTTGAATATGGCAAAAATGCCATGAGCTAAAGTTCACAATCCAGGGATAGAAATAAGTTTATGTAAAAACTCCTGTAAGAACGCGATCTAGAACGTCCCTTCAGCAATTCTATGTTCGAGATAGAGTTAATAAAGCGCTCGCTTCTTGAGCAGATCTCTCCAACCAGAAAGACCTCAACGATTTACTGTATCGCTTATTCAATTTGGTTGGTTATAGCTATTTATCTGGAAGGTTAAGCAAACAACTGTTAGGAATAGGTTTAGCTTTAATTCCCAGACAACTCTATTATTGAATAATATATTTAGTTTTTCTCATAAAATTTACAAAGCTCAACAAATTCTTAAAATAAGTCAACCTAATTTGTATCTCGATTGATGTTATCAAAATCACATAAATTGGTATTGATTTTTATCTATAAGTAATTAGAATTTTCTTTATACTAGATAAATTTACGAAGATTTGAGCAAGATTAGACAAAATTTAGCAATAACTGAGAAGCAAAATGCGATCGATCGTTGGTAATTTCTAGACATTAAGAAAAGCAAAGACAATTTGAGCAAATATACTTATAGATAGAACGCTAGAAAAAATCGGAAGCTTCAGTTCAATTGAAAGTGACAACCAAAATCTTTTAATTAAATTTGTTCTTCTAACTATTTTCTAGCCTTCATTAGTCAAATCAATACGTAGACAAAAAAGCAACTTCCTCTTCAACAAGGAAAAATCTTATGGTAACAACGCCAACTAATCCCCAATCAAAATCACAAGTAGCTTTAACGTCCGAAGAATTGAGAAAAATAGACGCTTACTGGCGTGCTTGTAATTATCTTGCTGTGGGTATGATATATCTACGAGATAATCCTTTGCTTAAAGAACCTTTAAAACCCGAACATATCAAGCAACGTTTACTGGGGCATTGGGGTTCTTCTCCTGCTCTCAGCTTTACTTATATTCATCTCAATCGACTGATCAAAAAATACGATCTAAACGCTATCTATATCGCTGGACCAGGACATGGTGCACCTGGGGTTTTAGGGCCAGTTTATTTGGAAGGTACTTACTCTGAAGTCTATCCTGATAAGAGTGAAGACGCGGAAGGAATGCAGAAGTTCTTTAAACAATTCTCTTTCCCTGGATATATCGGTAGTCATTGTACCCCCGAAACTCCAGGTTCGATCCATGAAGGAGGAGAATTAGGCTACAGTGTGTCTCATGCTTACGGCGCAGTTTACGACCATCCTGATTTGATTGCAGCTTGTGTAGTCGGAGATGGAGAGGCTGAAACAGGTCCTCTGGCAACAGCTTGGCATTCTAATAAGTTCCTCAATCCGATTCGTGATGGAGCAGTACTGCCGATTCTAAACCTCAATGGCTACAAAATTGCTAATCCTACTATTCTGTCTCGGATTAGCCCAGAAGAATTAGAGAATTTATTTAAAGGCTATGGTTATAGTCCCTACATAGTAGAAGGTTCAGACCCCGAACTGATGCACCAAAAAATGGCAGCAGTTATGGAAGAGTGTATTGTTAAAATCAGGGAGATTCAACAAGAAGCCCGTAGTAAAAATAAAGCTTTTCGTCCTCTTTGGCCGATGATTATTCTGCGTACTCCTAAAGGTTGGACAGGACCTAAAGATGTAGATGGTCATAAAGTAGAAGGTTTTTGGCGATCGCATCAAGTACCGATGGGGGCAATGCATTCTAATCCCGAACACGTCAAACTTCTCGAAGAATGGATGAAGGGTTACAAGCCAGAAGAGTTATTTGACGAGAATGGTAAGTTAATTTCTGAACTTAAAGAATTAGCTCCTGTGGGCAATCGTCGTATGAGTGCCAATCCTGTAGCCAACGGTGGTTTACTACGCAAAGCTCTTAAGTTACCTGATTTTAGTGACTATGCTGTCGTAATGGATAAATCAGGAACAGTAGAAGTTGAAAACACTAGAGTGTTAGGTAAGTTTTTGCGAGATGTCATGAAAAATAACATGACTAATTTCCGCGTTTTTGGTCCTGATGAAACTGCTTCTAACCGCTTGCAAGATATCTATGAAGTGACTAAAAAAACTTGGATGGCGGACTATCTACCAGAAGATGAAGATGGGGGAATGTTATCTCCTGACGGTAGAGTAATGGAGATGTTGAGCGAACATACCTTAGAAGGGTGGCTCGAAACATATCTATTGACAGGAAGACACGGCTTTTTACACAGCTATGAAGCCTTTGTGCATGTTATCGACTCTATGTTTAACCAACACGCTAAATGGTTAGATATTTGTAAAAATCATGTTCCCTGGCGTGCTTCGGTTTCTTCTCTCAACTTAATGTTATCTTCCTTGGTTTGGCGACAAGATCATAATGGTTTTTCCCACCAAGACCCAGGTTTTGTAGATTTAGTAACTAATAAAAGTGCGGATGTAACTCGGATTTATTTCCCCCCTGATGCTAACTGCTTGCTTTCTGTTGCTGACCACTGTTTAAAGAGTAAGGATTATGTCAATGTCATAATTGCTGACAAACAAAAACACCTACAGTACCTGACAATGGATGAGGCAATTAAGCACTGTACTAAAGGTATTGGAATCTGGGACTGGGCAAGTAATGATGATTGTGGAAAAGCACCAGATGAACCTGATGTGATTATGGCTTGTTGTGGGGATATTCCGACGATGGAATCTTTAGCAGCGACAGCAATTTTAAGGGAAGAATTTCCTGAACTGAAAGTTAGATTTATTAATGTAGTTGATTTATATCGACTGCAAACGGAAACCGAACATCCCCACGGTTTATCTAACAAAGAGTTTGATATTCTGTTTACTCCTGATAAACCGATCATCTTTAATTTCCACGGTTATCCCTGGTTAATTCATAAACTAGCTTATCGTCGTACCAACCAGGAACGTATTCACGTCAGAGGTTACAAGGAAGAAGGCAATATTAATACACCTCTAGAATTGGCAATTCTTAACGAGATTGACCGCTTTAACTTAGTAATTGATGTGATCGATCGAGTTCCTAAATTAGGGTATCGTGCAGCCTATGTGAGAGAACGGATGAGAAGTGAAATTATCGATAATCTGGCTTACGCTCATGAACAGGGTATAGATAAGCCGGAAATAGTTAACTGGAAATGGCCATATTAAAAGGTAGTAAGTAGCGAGTAGCGAGTAGCGAGTCTGGGTATAATCAACCAAAAAACTGGATGAAAATTAATATTGCCTTGTCTCTCTATCTCGCTTTTCTCTTCTTAACACTTTGATAAGAAACTTTCGATCAGCATAGCCGAGAGTCTCCAAGGAGTAACAATATGAATTTTCCCATACATCGAACGAAAATTGTAGCTACCATTGGTCCTGCTAGCGGTTCACGCTCGACAATTGTACAGATGGTACAACGAGGAATGAATGTTGCTAGGCTTAATTTTTCTCACGGTAGTTATCAAGACCATGCAACTATGGTTGCTCTATTACGTTCCGTCTCAGCAGAATTAGATACGCCAATAACCATACTGCAAGATCTCCAGGGTCCGAAAATTCGAGTTGGTCAATTACCAGAAGTAGGAATAGAGTTACAAGTAGGAAAAAAATTAACTTTAGTTCCTCAGTCTGAAGCTAATGAAGATCCCGATACCGTCTCTATCGATTATCCTTATCTGGCAGAAGAAGCTCAACTAGGGGAGCAAATTTTATTAGACGATGGCTTGTTGGAGTTAGAAATTGTAGCGATCGATGGTTTAGCCGTGGTTTGCGAGGTGGTTGAAGGAGGTATTCTCAAAAGCCGTAAGGGAGTTAATTTACCTAACTTAAACCTAAGATTACCTTCAATGACTGAAAAAGATCGAAAAGATTTAGAATTTGGTATTTCTCAGGGTATTGATTGGGTTTCTCTTAGTTTTGTTCGTCAGGCAGAAGATATTCGCTTTTTAAAACAGTTTCTCTCTGAACGGGATGCAGATATTCCTGTTATGGCAAAAATAGAAAAACCCCAGGCGATCGCTAATCTGGATGAAATTATTGCAGAATGTGATGGCTTGATGGTAGCGCGGGGTGACTTGGGAGTGGAAATTAGACCAGAGAAAGTACCCTTGTTGCAAAAGGAAATTATCCGTAAGTGTAACCTCAAAAATATTCCTGTCATTACTGCCACTCAAATGCTGGACAGTATGATTAATAATTCCCGTCCCACCCGTGCAGAAGCTAGTGATGTGGCTAACGCTATTATCGATGGGACAGATGCAGTGATGCTATCAGGAGAATCAGCTGTTGGGAAATATCCTCTCAAAGCAGTGGAAATGTTAGCCAAAATTGCTTCTAGCATCGAACCCGATCTGCAATTCGCTAATAATCCTCCTGCCAAAACCGATCAAACTCATGCTCTTAGTGAAGCTCTCAATGCGATCGATAAGACTTTAAAACTGCGCTATATAGTTTGTTTTACCGCTACTGGTTACACAGCTACAATTGCTTCAGGGGAACGTCCTCAACCAATGGTGATTGCTTTTACTCCCAATATTGATGTTTATCACCGTCTTAATTTAGTTTGGGGAATTAAACCTATTTATTTAGAACGAGAAGGAAAAACTTTTGAAGATTTAGTAGCCACCGCAGAAACCTATCTGGTGGAAAAACAATTGGCTAACTCAGGAGATCAAATCTTAATTATGGGTGGCATCCCTACTCAAATATCTCAAGGAACAAATTTTCTGAAGATTCACATTATTCCTTAATTAACTACTAGCCACACTAACTAATGACTATATCTCAAGAACCAAAAGCAAAACCAAACAGTAGTATCGAAGACGATCGCACGGGGTTGAATATTCCTACCCTCAGAAGAGCGATCGCTGATAATTTGTTTTATCTTCAGGGAAAGTTTCCAGGTATTGCGACTACTCATGATTATTATTTAGCTTTAGCTTACACTGTGCGCGATCGCTTGCTTCAGCGTTGGGTTGCTACTACTCAAACCTATATCAAGTCAGATGTTAAGCTAGTTTCCTATCTCTCGGCAGAGTTTCTAGTCGGACCTCATTTAGGAAATAATCTAATTAACTTAGATATTTACGATCGAGTTGTCCAAGCAATTGAAGAGTCGGGATTAAACCTAAATAAATTAATCAATCAAGAAGAAGAACCAGGTTTGGGGAATGGTGGTTTGGGTCGTTTGGCTGCTTGTTATCTGGATTCTTTAGCCAGTTTAGAAATTCCTGCCATCGGTTATGGTATCCGTTATGAATATGGTATTTTTGACCAGGAAATTAGAGACGGTTGGCAAATAGAAATTACTGATAAATGGCTGCAATACGGCAATCCTTGGGAAATTGCTCGCCCAGAAGAATCAGTACAGGTCAAGTTTGGGGGACATACGGAAAGCTATACTGACAACCAAGGAAACTATCAGGTGCGCTGGGTACCGAGATATGTAGTTAAGGGAATTCCTTACGATACGCCCATTTTGGGCTATAAAGTGAATACTGCTAATACCCTGCGCCTTTGGAAATCTGAAGCTTGTAAATCTTTTGACTTTTATAGATTTAACGTTGGTGATTACTACGGTGCAGTTGATGAAAAGGTGGTTTCGGAAAACCTAACTAAGGTACTTTATCCTAACGATTCCCATCTTCAAGGAAAAGAACTCCGCTTGCAACAGCAATACTTTTTTGTTTCTTGTTCTCTACAGGATATGATTCGTATTCATCTGTTCCGAGATGATAGCTTAGATAACTTCCACGAAAAATTTGCAGTTCAACTTAATGATACTCATCCTGCGATCGCTGTTGCCGAATTAATGCGGTTGTTAGTAGATGAGCATAATTTAGATTGGGATCGAGCTTGGAATATAACTCAAAATACGCTGAGTTACACTAACCATACCTTGTTACCAGAAGCCCTAGAAAAGTGGTCTTTGAGTATCTTTGGTTCTCTCTTACCCCGACATCTAGACATTATTTACGAACTTAACCACCGCTTTCTCAATCGTGTCAGAATTAAATATCCCAATAACAATGATAAGTTGGCGAAACTCTCTTTAATTGCTGAGGGTGACGAGAAATACGTTCGTATGGCTAATTTAGCCTGTGTTGGTTCTCATGCTATTAACGGTGTAGCTGCCTTACATACCAAATTACTCAAAGAAACTGTCCTCAAAGATTTTTACGAACTATTCCCCGAAAAATTTAGTAATAAGACTAATGGCGTTACTCCTCGTCGTTGGATGGTGTTGAGTAATCCTCGATTGAGTAAGCTAATTACCGAAAAAATAGGCGATCGCTGGATTAATCATTTAGAAGCATTAAAACAACTCGAACCTTTTGCTGATCGAGTCGATTTTCGTCAGCAATGGCAGGAAACTAAATTGGCAGTTAAAAAAGAATTAGCGAGTTATACACGACGAAAAACAGGTATTGCTGTTAATCCCAACTCGTTATTTGATGTCCAAGTAAAACGGATTCATGAATATAAACGTCAGCATCTTAATGTGCTGCATATTATTACTCTTTACAACCGTCTCAAACAGAATTTCAGCTTAGATATTACTCCTCGGACTTTCTTTTTTGGCGGAAAAGCTGCACCAAGTTACTATCTGGCAAAGTTGATTATTAAATTAATTAACTCTGTCGGGGATATTGTCAATAATGACCCAGATATTGGCAATCGCTTAAAAGTAGTATTTCTTCCAGACTACAATGTAACTTTGGGTCAGCGAGTTTATCCTGCTGCGGAACTTTCAGAACAAATCTCCACGGCAGGAAAAGAGGCTTCTGGTACAGGTAATATGAAATTCTCCCTTAACGGTGCATTAACTATTGGCACTTTCGACGGGGCAAATGTAGAGATTCGCCAGGAAGTAGGTGCAGAAAATTTCTTCTTATTTGGCTTAAAAACTCATGAAGTTCAGGAACTCAAAACCCAAGGATATAATCCTCGGGATTATTACAACGCTAATGGGGAACTGAAAGCAGCTATTGATTTAATTGCCTCTGGTTTCTTTTCTTATGGGGATACTCATTTATTTAAACCGATTGTAGATAATCTTCTCTATGACGATCCTTATTTCCTTCTGGCAGATTATCAATCCTATATTGAATGCCAAGATAAAGTAGGGGAAGCTTATCGCGATCGAGATAACTGGACGAGAATGTCAATTCTAAATGTAGCAAGAATGGGTAAATTTTCCAGCGATCGATCTATTACCGAATACTGCGAAGATATATGGCAAGTCAAAGCTGTACCGATTGAATTAAAACAATATTCTCAAGCCAATGCAGTTTTGCAAGTAAATTGAAAATTATTTCTTTCTAAAAATGACTTTAAAGATTTTTTTCTTACGCCATGGTGAAACTGTAGCCAGTAAAACAGGCGGTTTTTGCGGAACTTCCGATGTAGAATTAACTCCTGAAGGAGAGATAATGGCAAAAGACTTTGCTGTTGCTTACTCTACTGTACCTTGGAAGGCAGTTTTTTCTAGTCCTATGCGTCGTACAATTGCTACGGCTAAACCCTTGTGCGATTTAATTGGTATGGAAATGCAGTTAAGGGCAGGTTTAAAAGAAATTAACTTTGGTGCATGGGAAGGTAAAACCCCATCAGAAGTAAATAAAGAGTTTCATGATGAATATGTACGTTGGCAATCTGAACCTGGCTGGAATTCTCCCCCTGATGGCGAAAGGGCGATCGATATTGCTCGTCGTAGTTCCGAAGTCATCGAAGAAATCGAGCAAACTTATCCCAGTGGAAATGTACTAGTTGTTTCCCACAAAGCCACCATTCGGATTATGTTGTGTTCTTTGCTGGGAATTGATGTAGGACGCTATCGCGATCAGCGTAGCTGGCACTGCGTGATCGCATTTATATGCCTGTTGCTGCTGTTAGTGTACTAGAATTTTGCGAACAAGGACCATTACTTTTAAAATTAAGCGATCGATCGCATTTAAAAGGTTAAATAGGGTTTGCTGAAAAAGTAGTCTGTGAGGATAAGTAATGAGTAATAAGTAAGGAGTAATGAGTTGCGCATTACTAAATTCAATAATCCTATTACTTCAGAATCCCTAGCTTCAAAAATTTTTCTCAATTCTTCTTTTAATCGGTGCATATCTCCTAATTCAGGAAATACTTTCTGAACTTGTTTTAGTTTTTCTTTTT
>JASJDI010000240.1 GCA_030065155.1 Xenococcaceae cyanobacterium MO_188.B29 | reverse complement strand
ATCTTATGGAAGCAATCAAGTTTTATAAAAGCTATCATTTTCAAAACTTATAGCTATCTCACCATAAGTACTATGAGACTATCTAATTGTGTTAACTTGGTGCAAAAAATAAGTGCATTTACACTTGTTTATTTTTTGCACCAAGTTAACACAATTAGATAGTCTCATAGTACTTATGGTGAGATAGCTATAAGTTTTGAAAATGATAGCTTTTATAAAACTTGATTGCTTCCATAAGATTAGTCTACATCTGTACGCAATTTTTTAAAATGCTTCTTAACAAAGCTAGTACCATTTATCGAAAGTAGAAAGATAAATACTTACAATAATTAAAGGCTGAGAATAGGAAAAGCCTTGACTTGCATACTGTCCCCTGTTTCCCAGCCTACAATGAAAATAGGTTAATGAATGTATTTAACTTACTTAAGTTTCTATTTTCAGACGAGGTATAATTTAAGTTAGCTGCATATTTTTAGCGAGTCATACGAAAAGAGACCTGTTGATCAATAAAAATTGATACGAATAAGTAATTCATATCTACTCTGATCCGCCACAAAAAGTGCACCCACTACACTTAGACTTTATACAAATCTTCGCTAAATCACTTTTGCATGATGGATCGCATAAACCTAAGGAATTTGAGCTACTAAACTGACCTAATTGAAAAGCTCCTTCTAAATTTTGAGTAAAGGAAGCGAGGTCTGCACCTTTTGACACAAGACTTTGAGCCATAGATATTTGCACTCCTGATAACTGTAAATATTCACCCAAAGTCCTATTAGCAGCAGCTAACTGAGTAGCAAAATCACCCAAAGCATCTAAAATATCGTCACAGGAGTCAGCATTAGCTAACAACTCAAAAACAGAACCTTGATTCAGAAAATTGTTTAGAAAACAGATAATTTCTGAATTACTACCTTGTCTTACTGCTTTGTGAATAATATCTAATGTTTCATCCCTAGCAATTAACAAGCCATCCAATTGAGCCATAAGACTTGCTTTAAATTGCTTCGGTAAGCCTGTTCTCTCAATTTTTTGGATACATTTCTTTACGTCTTCTGCGATATTTACTTCTTGCCGAACTTGAGTGTCTACATAACTTGTTTGTCGATCGATCTCTACTGTAAAAATATAATCCTTTCCTGGTTCTAAAAAGGTTTCACTATCATAATTTACAGTTTGTTCCTTGTTTGCTGGGACTTTGTCTCGCCACACAATTCCCTTGGAATCCACTAGCTTAACTATATAGTTAGACACTCCCTCACAAGAAAGCCAACTAAAATTAGGTGGATTATCCAAGATATTAGTAACACGAACAAAACGATAAACAATTAGTCGAGGAACTGGAAGATTAAGAGATGGGACTCTTGAAGAAACATTACGAGTTATGGTTGAAGACTGAGACGCTTGAGAAAGATTGTAATCTGAAACTGAAGACTGAGACTTTTGAGCGAAATCATTAACCATAGTTCATACTCCTCTAGTCAAGAAAATTTGATTGATTATTTTTCAGACATCCAGAATTTGTTAGTAACCAACATAGTGTGCAACTTATGTTCACCCTCAAAGTTTTAAGCTCTAAGCTTTTTGATTGATTTATCTATCAGGTTTTGAATCGATCCCGCCCCCTAAATCTGCCAACCCCTCTTTATCTCTCCTAACAGAGGAGATACAATCGTATCCTTCCTCGTAGGAGGAATTATAGGGAGGTAGGAGACAATTTCCGCTCCTCTAAAGAAAGATAATTCTTTTGTCTTCCCTACTTGTAGGAGGGATAGAGGGAGGTGGAGATGGTTAGCAGACGTGGGACTTTAAATTATCTTTCTCCCCAGAATTGGGGAGAGGGACTGAGATTAACTTTCATGTACACCGTCAACTAGGGAAGAAGCTAGTTGTTAGGTTTTCAATCAAGTTGCACACTGGGTTAAACTAGTACCTCTGGAAAAAGCGCGAATCACACTTCAGTGTTACCACCTAATTTGTGCTTCATATTTATGTATGTGTAAAGCGATCGAACTATGCACTAATTTAGCGAAGTTTTTTTCAGAAATTCTGTAGGGGCGGTTCGCGACGCGAAGCTAGTCCTTTAGGGCGAACCGCGGATACTAATCCTGACAGCCATTTTACGAAGCGATAATAGAACTAACTATGACTCTCATTAAAACCCTAAACAAGCAAATCATGTAGAGGGCATTTCACGAAATTCCTCTACGAGTAAATTCAAAATTATGACTGCTAAAATACCAAACCTCAACCAATTATACGATCGCGATTATCATTTATGGTTGGAAGAAACTGCACAGTTACTAAAAACTAACAACTTAAGCCAATTAGACATCCAGAATTTAATCGAGGAAATAGAAACCTTGGGTAGAAGTGAGCGCAATAAAATAATCTCTAGCCTCAGATTAATTTATCAGCATCTACTCAAATGGCAATATCAACCAGAAAAACGCAGTAAAAGCTGGACAGATACTATCGATCGTGAGCGAGATAATATAAATGACTATATAGAAGATATGCCCAGTTTAAAAAAAATGTTAGACGAGCCAGAAGCAATAGCCAAAGCATATCGTCGCGGGAGAAGAGATGCCAGTAAAGAAACAGGAATAAATAATTTGCCGACAAATTGCCCTTTTAGTATCCAGCAAGTTCTCGATCCCAACTATTTGCCATCATCTAATTTCTAAATTCAAAACACCATGACAAATACTAAAACCGAATACAAATACATAGAATTTAATGAAAATAATGTTCCCATAATTGCAGGAACACGAATGAAAATCATTGAATTAGTCACATCAGTTAAAGCCTATGGTTGGAGTCCAGAAGAATTAAGCTTTCAATATCCCCATTTAACTATGGGTCAAATCTACTCTGCTTTAGCTTATTACAGCGATTATCGAGCAGAAATAGACGCTGAAATAGAAACCCGCTACCAAGAAGCAGAACAACAACGAATACAAGCGGGAGAGTCTCCTTTTGCAGCCAGAATCAGAAGTAGGGGCGTTTCGCGAAACGCCCCTACAGGATGTGTCGCTACCATACCCGAAGAGCGAACCGCCCTTACGCTAGTCTTATCCGAAAATACAAACAAGCATCTTTAATGACAACAAAATTAAACTCAATTTTGAATTCGCTATTCTATGATCAAGTGAAAAGAAAGATAAATATGACCGAGGAGATAACAAAATGGAAAATAATGACTGGCTCAAGCAACTACTAATGGTAGGAGTTGGTACAACATCTTTAGTTGCCGAAAAAATCAAAGAAGTAAGCGAAGAATGGGTTAAAGAAGGAAAAATTAATCCAGATCAAGCCAAAGCCTTCATGGAAGACCTAACCAATCAGATTAATTCAGAACAAGGAAATTGGCAAAAACAGATGGAACGGCAAATGAAAAATATGTTGCAAGACCTAGGAGTTCCTCGTCAGACAGAAATGGATGAATTGAGGGGAAGAATCGATCGTTTAGAACGTCAAATTAGAGACTTAGAAAATAAACTATGGCGATAAAAAACTAACTAAACCCCGTCCAGATAGAAAATAGTAGTTTTGTCTTCAGAAACATTTGTAAGTTATTAACCCATCATATTTCAATACCTGTTACTTACTACTCACTACTACTTAAGCACTAACCACCAACAATCTTATCCCGTTAGCTTTATTCGCGTCGTTCTACTTATCCTACAAATCAAGAAAACACTTAATGTAACTTAACTCACAATCATTCAATGTAACAATCTATATACATATAGACACAATCAGCTAAAATCAAAAATATAAATGCAGTTTTTTTACTGCTTATATTCATCTTATTATCTCCGTTAGTAATATACTATCTAAAGAAAAAAAGCTGATACAGCCAAGGAGCGAATTTAACAGCGTTCCTATGTAAAAAAAAATTAAGAAGACAGCAGATCTGTGATTACTTTAACTCTCCTACACCCTCTCCAACCAGTTCCAGTTCAAAGCTGGACCTTCAACAATGAGTCAAAAATTAGTATCGGTCGCTCCACTAGTAATGAAGTAGTCCTTTACAGCGCAGTAGTTTCTCGTCATCATGTTGAAATCAGAAAAACGGCAGATGAATGGGAACTGGTCAACTTAGGAGCTAATGGCACATATATTGATGGTAAGAGAATTACTAAAACGATGATAGTGGATGGTATGGTGATGCGTTTGGCTAGTTCAGGGCCTAAAATCCTAATAAAATTAGAGTCGGCTTCAGAGCCGGGACGCAATAATCAAGACGAAGATAAAGTATCTTCAACTAGACAGCTAAGAGACTCTAAAAGTACTTTAATCAATTAGTGCTACTAAGTACGAAGTCAGAAGTTAGAATTCAGAAGTCAAAATTTACTACTCCCTACTCACTACTCCCTACTCACTACTCACTACTCCCTACTTACTACTTACTAGTAGCTATAAAGTGGTGAAGCAACCTGCATTATTTGAACTTCTTTACCCGCAGTAATTAACTTTTCTCCTACGGGTACTAAGGCTAAACCATTGGTTTGTGCCAAATTAATTAAATTACCAGAACTATGACTCCCGCCAGCCAGGGCAAATTCATAACGACCATGCACTAAATATAGTTGTCCCCAAAGATAAGTTTCTCGTTTACCACCAGCACGTAAGTCATGACGAGTAATAGCTTTAACAAAGACGGGCTGATAGTTATTGGCTAGTCCAGATAATTTTTTTAGAGCTGGTAAAACAAAACGCCAGTAGCTTACTAGGGCAGAAACGGGATTACCAGGAATGCCAAAATAAAGACAAGAATTAGCAAAAGTGGCTACTGTTAGAGGTTTTCCTGGTTTAACAGCTACACTCCTAATATGGATTTCTCCTCCCAATTCTGCCAGAATGCGATCGACATAATCATAATCCCCTACAGATACTCCTCCTGTGGATAAAACCATATCCGCCGAATCAATCGCACGAGCGATCGCACTTTTTAATTCTTCAGGTCGATCTGGTATAATCCCTAAGCTAATTGGTATTGCTCCACTTTGGGCTACTGCACTAGCTAAAGCATACTGATTAGAATCAACAATTTGTCCTGGTTGAAGAGGAGTATTAGGAGAGATTAATTCATCTCCTGTAGAGAGAATAGCTACTCTAGGACGACGATAGACAGTTAATTCTGTACATTGTGCTGTAGCCAATACGGCTATCTCTGCTGCACCTAATTGAATTCCTAGAGGCAACATAGGCTTCCCTGCTTGATAAAAAGAAGCTTTATGCCTAACACATTCTTGAGGTTGAGGCGAAGAGAGAATTTGAACTTTATTTCCTTCTTTTTGGGTATTTTCCTGAATAACAATAGTATCTGAACCTTCTGGCATCATTGCCCCAGTAAAAATACGGGCTGCTTGTCCTGTTTTTAGGGTTACTTTCGGTGGATAACCAGCAGGAATTTCTTCTACGACTTCTAAAGTGACTGGGCTATCGGGGTTAATATCTTTAACATCCTCATAACGGACTGCATAACCATCCATAGCCGAATTATCCCAATAGGGAAAATCTAGTTTACTAGTAACGGGTGCTGCCAAAATGCGTCCAACCGCAGCATCTAAACTTACTTTTTCTCTATTTTCTTTTAGTTTAAGAGAATTAATTAGATTAAAAATAACCGATTCTGCATCTTTAACTGGCAACATAAGTTGAGTAGGGAGTAGGGAGTAGGGAGTAGGGAGTAGGGAGTAAGAGGTAAGAGGTAAGAGGTAAGAGGTAAGAGGTGATAAATAATAGTTAATAAGACTTCTGGTTGAAGAAAATAATTATTTGCCGATTAATCAAAGCTAATGACTAATGACTAACAACTAACAACTAACAGCTAACAAAATCAAGATTTTCAATTTACCCAAGAAGCTTAATTTGAGTGAGAGCTAAACTTTAAATAAGAATATACCTTAATATATCCGAAAAATAATGTACGAAGATAAATTAGGAAATGACGACCTTCCCAAAGTACCATTTGAGCGAAGGATTAGTGCTTTTTTAATCGATTTTGTAGTTATTTGGCTGCTCAGTTCTTTTTTTGGTGCTTTTCAGTGGCTCATCTTTCTGCTTGCTTGGTTAGGAATGCGGGTAGTATTGGTAGATAAAAATCAAGGACAAAGTTTAGGCAGATGGGCATTAGATATCCGAGTAATTGACTTTCGTTATGAAAGAATGCCTGAGTTGATGTCTCTGACTAAAAGAGAGGGGATTGTCGGCTTTGCTGCTATGTTAGCAATGTATGGGTTTCAAAACAGTTTTGCCCAAGGAATATTGTATCTCCTAATACTCAATATTCCTCTGTTAGTAGATTGTGTAGCAGCCTTAGTTGATGCAGATTTTAATCAAGCTTTGCACGATCGCTTTACTGATACTATGATTGTGCCTAGCCAAAGGGGTTTTTCTTTAGACTTAAGATTAAAAAAAATATTTGCGGAATTGAAGAAGAATATGCAAAAATATTAATTTGCGTGTCTCAATATAGGTAACGAATAAATTAGTTAAAACTATGGCAAGTAAGAAGGGTGTACGTATTATTATTACTGTAGAATGCACCGAATGTCGCAGCAACAACAACAAGCGATCGCCTGGTGTATCTCGCTATACTACTAGCAAAAACCGTCGCAATACTACAGGAAGGTTAGAACTGAAAAAGTTCTGCACTCATTGTAATCGGCACACGGTGCATAAAGAAATTAAATAATCAGTTAAATTTACTTGAATACTCAAGAGTCTAAATAAAGAAGACATTTTAGTTAACAAAAATTATGGCATACTACCGCAGAAGGCTTTCTCCCATTAAACCAAGCGATCCCATCGACTACAAAGATGTAGAATTACTACGCAAATTTATCACTGAAAGAGGCAAAATTTTACCTCGGCGCATCACAGGATTAACTGCTCAACAACAAAGAGATTTAACTGAAGCAGTCAAAAAAGCCCGTATTTTAGCTTTATTACCTTTTATCAATAAAGAAGGATAATATTTCTGTTTAGTTTTGATTGTTGGTTAATCCTAATAGCTAAACTAATAACTAATAGCTACCAAAAAACGGTCTCTTTTAAAGGGTAAAGCTCTAAGCCAACTTGTTTTTTGGTAAATTTTAGTAAAAGCAAATTGAGTAGGCACAAGGTAGACTGAATATTAGTAAGTTGTTAAGTGTTGAAGCACAAAGCTGGTGGAAAAAGGAACGCTGATTGAATTCAGACTGCAAGGAGAACGCCGTCTTGCAGTAGCAGAACGCCCAGAAGGTAAAAAAGATTGGATAGTTGTAGATGGGAAGGGACAATCCCACAAGATTCGTCCTCAGCGTGTTGAATATACGGTAGATGGTAGCTCTTACAAGCCTGAAGATATTTTCAGCTTTATGCAGCAAGTAGAACCCCATCTAGACCCAGCTAACTTAGAAATAGCTTGGGAAATTTTAGTAGAAGAAGGAGAATCCGCTACCCCCAAACAAATGGCGGAGCTCTTATTCTCTGAGGAAAATCCAGCTTTGTGTTATGCTGCTCATACGCTTTTATCTCAAGATAAGGTCTATTTTAAGAAAAAAGGTGATATCTATGAGCCTCGTTCTCTCAATCAAGTAGAAGAGATTAAGCATCAACTAGAAGTAGAGGAACAGAAGAATCGAGAAAAAGAGGAATTTATTGTCCATCTTCAACAGGCTTTGGCGGGAGAAAAGGTAGAATGGACAGACAGCGATCGCTCTCGTTTAGAGATAGTTGAAAAGGCAGTACTCGAACCTGAAAGTAATTCTCGTTCTGCGCAAGAAATCCTAGCATTAGCAGGGCGTACATCAGATTCTAAGGCTGCTTTTAACTTGTTAGTGGATATAGGATGGTGGAGTAAACACGAAAATTTGTTTTTACGCCGTAGTTCTTATCCTGTTAATTTTCCTAAAAAGGTACTTGAAGTGGCGCAATATTGCCGACAATCTCCCCCTAATGACTCTGATTCTGACCGTCTCGATTTGACTCATCTGAAAGTCTATACCATCGATGACGAAAGCACTGAAGAAATCGACGATGGTTTGAGTATAGAATATCTTGGAGAAGATCGATCGCCAAGGCTCTGGATTCATATCGCCGATCCAACTCGCATAGTTTCCCCAGGAGATGAACTGGATCTAGAAGCTCGTCGTCGCAGTACCAGCCTTTACTTGCCTACAGGAATGATCTCCATGTTCCCCACCGAACTAGCTACAGGTCCTATGAGTCTAGTTCAAGGACAAGTTTGTTCTGCCCTTAGTTTCGGTGTTACCCTCTCAGCCAGTGGTGCAGTAGAAGAATATTGTATTCATTCCAGCCTGATTAAACCTACCTATCGCCTCACCTATGAAGATGTTGATGAAATCATAGAGTTGGGAGTACAAAAAGAGTTAGAAATTGCCGAACTAGCTAAACAAGCACAACAGAGGAGAAAATGGCGTAAAGATCAAGGTTCAATCCAGATTCAAATGCCAGAATCCCTAATTAAAGTCAAGGATGACGAAGAAATTACGATCGAATTGCTTGATATCTCTCAATCTCGTCAGTTAGTAGCAGAGATGATGATTTTGGCAGGGGAGGTAGCAGGAAGCTACGGGAGAGAACATAGTTTACCTCTACCTTTTCGGGGACAACCGCAACCAGAGTTACCCCCAGAAGAAGAACTCTCACAATTACCAGCAGGGCCAGTACGTTTTTGTGCTTTGCGTCGTTGTATGCCTCGTAGTGAGATGGGTACTACTCCCGTTCGCCATGCCAGTTTAGGTTTAGATAGTTACATTCAAGTAACCTCTCCTATTCGTCGCTATACAGATTTACTCGCTCACTTTCAACTTAAAGCTCATCTTCGAGGGGATTCTTTACCATTTTCTACCGAAGACTTACAAGATATTCTCTTTAGTGTAGCCACATCTGCTTACGAAGCAACTCTAGTTGAACGTCAGACTAATCGTTATTGGGGACTAGAATATTTACGCCGTAATGCCGATCAAAGTTGGCAAGTTTTGGTATTGCGTTGGTTACGAGAAGACGATAACTTAGGCTTGATTTTATTGGAAGATCTAGGCTTAGAATTACCCCATCGTTTCGAGCGTTCTGTAGCTTTGGGCGATCGCTTGGAAGTGCGAGTAACTCGTGCCGATCCTCATCGAGATGAAATCCGTTTTCGGGAAATTACCTCCACAGAAATTCAAACAACGGCTAGTTGAAATTGAAATTCGATCGATATGCATTTGGGAGGAGTAACAGATTAATGGAAAGAGAGTCTAAGCAAACTTTTCCTCAGTTTAATTCTCACCAAATTGTATGTATAGAAGGAAAGACAGCTTTTCTTTACAGTGAGGTAATTCAAGTTATTACTGAACGGCAACTTTGTTGGGCTAGACCATTATTACTCGCAGAGTTCAGCAATGCTGCTACAAGACCTCTAGATAATTTTCCTACAACCGACAAAATAATCGATCTCCGTGAAGGATCGGATCTACTTTTACCTATTAGTTTATTTCGCTCGGCATTAGATACCGAAATCATACCCCTAATCACTCAGCTAAATAGTATCGATTCATCTGTAAAAGATCGGCAAATAGCTAGTAAACAACTTAATGTTTTTATTCAACAAGTATGGCAAGCGCATTTTAACAGCGATTAATGATCTACTAATATTTAGGGCGATCTTCTTGCATAAGTAGGGAGTAATGAGTAATGAGTAGGGGCGAACGGCCGTTCGCCCGTACAAGTAGTAAGTCTGTCTTTACACAATTTGTCATTAATATTTAGATACAAACGAATAATCGGTTATATCACACATTGGTTGATAGCCAATCTTTTGATACATGCTGTTAGAAGTAGGATTATTTACATCTGTGTATAAAAAGCAGTATTTATAACCTCGATCGAGCAATTTTTGACTTATAGCAGCAACACAAGCAGTAGCATAGCCATTCTGTCTATATTCTGGAGGAGTATAAACAGCATTGATTCTGATTCCCTGAGGAGTTTTACCGCCATAAGCTACCATCGAAACAATAGTTTGATCTTGCCAGACAAAAAGACTGTCTTGTTTTAGCTTTGAGTCAAACCAGCGATCGCTCTCTGATTTAGGTGCATTTTGCCCTAAAGCTTCTTGTCTAAAATCTTGAATCCAAGTCGTTAGTAACTGATGATCGCTTGCTGTTGCCTGACGTAAATAACCTGAAATTTGTTTAGCTTGTTTAAGAGAAGAAACTGCTTCTAGTTGGTGTATTCTCAAAGCTAAACTCTGTTGATAAGTTTGTCCTGTCAAAGAATGCCAAGTTTGAGCAAAAATTGTCGCTTCTGGTTGAGACGCAATGACTCCTGGTAAAGATTTGTCTTTGGTAGCTAAATCTTGTGCAATTTTAACTATAGCTTCTGATTGAGGAGAACGAGATAAGATTAATTTTCTTGGGGAAGTTCTAACCGCAGCAGCGACAACTCGATCTTTATTTTTGATCGCGACTAAATAAGGTTGTGTCTCATAATGATGGGGAGATTCGATTAAAGTGTTGCAAATCCCCAAAATCATACAGTGAACAGCTTCTTCTTGAAGTAAATAAGCTTTAACCTTTTCATAGTAAAGTTTAGGGTTATTAAACTGCTGAATTTGCATATATCTGTCTTAATTGCAGTGAGATTAATACGATCTTAAACCGCGTCTAGTTTGAAACCAGTAGTTTTTTAGATAACTTTTTTAGGGAGTCGGGAGTCGGGAGTCG
>JASJDI010000239.1 GCA_030065155.1 Xenococcaceae cyanobacterium MO_188.B29 | reverse complement strand
GTGAAAGCGGTGCGACCCCGCGGAGGTTTCCTCCGCAAGGGAACGCGCACCAAGACGCGACGGTGCCTGCGGTGACCGGTGTTCCCCGGTCAATATATTATGATTTAAGACTATTACTATTAAAATCGTAGCGATCGCTATTAGTTTGATTTTTAATAACCACCTTGGAATCATTTAAAAAAAACTAAAATTTTCAATGTAGAAGTGATTTTAAAGACTAACTACTCCCTACTCACTACTTCTTACTAACTATATATAACCTAATGGTTGATAAGCTAATAAAAGTAAACATATTTATTTTGGTATAAAAATGATCGTTCTTCCTGGTGCAATCGTCAAGGTTACTAATCCTAATGATACTTACTATAAATTCCAAGGTTTAGTACAACGCATAGATGGTAATAGAGTTGCTGTATTATTTGAAGGGGGTAATTGGGATAAACTTGTTACCTTTCAGATGTCAGAATTAGAGGCTGTCGATCCTGTTGCCAGCAAGAAGAAAAAATAAAGCTTAAATTTGTTATGATTCATCAGTTGAAGATACTCCGCCTTGAGAAGACGAAGCTTGCTTCGACTTTGTCACCGTTACACCGCCCTTCGGGTTCAACAGTTTGCTCAACGGAGGACACCTCCGCACCGCAACTGTTTCACCGGGAAACGACGGTGCCTGCGGTGACCGGTGTTCCCCGGTCAGTTTGTACTTCTGAACTGTTGAACTTATAACCTATGCGTCTTCCTCTCCCTCAATTTGCTGTAGACGATCGCCACCCTAATCATATAGGGGAGGTGATCGAAACAGCAACTACCCAGTTTATGGCTCAATGTTTAGAGCCAGAAGATTTGAATTTTCCGCCCATGCCCCCTTTTGGTAGTTGGGTTAAATCTGTAGATGAAGAATCAGGTAACAAAATTTTTGCTGTTGTTACCTATGCTACAACCACTCCTATAGATTCAGTTCATCGTGCTAGGGCATTGGGTATGTCCTTGGCTGAATTACGAGAGCAACAGCCCCAAATCTTTGCTATGCTCAAAACTGAGTTTAAAGCAGCGATCGTTGGTTTTGAGACACCCTATACTGGCAAAAATGTTAATGGGTCGAAGGTACCCCGCCTTGAGAAGACGGAGCCTGCTTCGACTTCGTCAAATTTTGGCAAAGTTTACCAATATCTACCACCTCGCCCTCCCCAAATTCATCAAGCTGTTTATCAATGTAGCCCCGAAGAAGTAATCCATTTTAGCGAAGAACTAGATTTTTTACGTACTCTCCTCCAGGTAAAAGACATTCCTGTTGAATCCTTGGCAGCAGCTTCTATTCGCGATATTTATCGGTTACGTAAAGCTAATCGTGATTGGTTAGTACAAGTAGGCAGAACTTTAAGTATTCTTTTAAAAGACGACTACGATCGCTTGCGTTATATTCTTAGCCAAATTCACTGGTAAATTATTTAACCATCAAAAAATTAATATAGAAGCCATTTGAGATCTCCGTATTAGAGGAGAAGCCTTACAGGCTATCCGTTTCGTTACTAGAGAAACTCAGATCTACGAAATAGCTATTCTGTCATTAAATCGATCAATAAACTGGTTGCGACAAAAGACTAATTCTCAAGAAAAAGATACCAAATGGGTTCTATAAATTAAGCTTTTAGATTCAGTACTCAAAGGGGTTAGCTCAATTTGCCTTTTTTTAAAAGCAGTCTATTCCCCCTCCTGGGGATGAGGATTTTGCATTAGTCAAAACTACGTTACTATCTGCAAAGAAGTTGGGAATTGGCTCATAGTCTGTTAGTTAATGCCAATCGCTTTAATGTCAGACGGCAATATTCCTAATTTTGTCCAAATAATTTTATAGAGAGAGAGAAGAACGAACACAAATGGCTTACGAATTACCATCTCTTCCTTACGATTACGCGGCTTTAGAACCATCAATTTCTAAAAGCACCTTGGAATTTCATCACGATAAACATCATGCTGCTTATGTCAGTAAATACAATAATGCAGTTAAAGGAACAGAATTCGATAGCAAATCAATTGAAGAAGTAATCAAAGCCATAGCAGGAGATGCTAGTCAAACTGGGCTGTTTAATAATGCTGCCCAAGCTTGGAATCACAGTTTTTATTGGCAATGTATGAAACCTAACGGTGGTGGTACTCCCACAGGGGAGTTAGCTAAAAAAATTGATGTGGACTTTGGTAGTTTTGACAAGTTTGTAGAAGCTTTTAAAAATGCAGGTGCAACTCAGTTTGGTAGTGGCTGGGCTTGGTTAGTCTTAGATGGCGACAGTCTCAAAGTTACTAAAACCTTGAATGCCGATAATCCTATAACTAGCGGTCAAGTTCCTCTGTTAACTATGGATGTTTGGGAACACGCCTACTATCTCGATTATCAAAATAAACGTCCTGCTTATATCGATGATTTTCTCGGTAAATTAGTCAACTGGGATTTTGTCGCTCAAAATTTGGCTGCTGCCTAACTAAAAATTCAAACTAGGCGGATATTATAGTTAAATATCCGCTTTATTAGTTCATTCTAGTTATTTTAGTAATTAAGTTAATGATAGAGCCTGATTATCCTCGTATAATGCTTTCTTTTGCTTATCGTGGCTGCAAAATTGAGATCGATCGCACGGAATCAAACGGATACTTTACTTATACTGCTTGGATTAATTATGACCAAGGCTACGCTGTTGCTGTTCCTAGTGCCATGAGTAAGATAGTTGCAATTCGCCAAGCCAAGCAATGGATCGATAAAAGACTGGGACAAATTTGATGATTAGCCCTCTTCTGTCAGACTCCGAGAACTTTTGAAATTTGTGATTTCTGCAATTGTTATATAGTAAGCGATTGCCATGTTATTTCCTACTAAAGATTCCAGCAGCCCACTAAATTGACAAAATTGTTCCTGGTGTGAAATTTTACACTGGGAACAGGCTACTGTCTATACTTTTTCGTCAGGCGATCGCCAGGGGGCGAAATCATCCTGCCTCGCGATAGTAGTTCACACAGTAACCAAGGGGGGCAACAACCTTTTCAAAACTTGCTTAAGAACGATCGCTGTCCAATCAATATCAGCTTCGATAGTATCTTTCCCTAAGGTTAGACGAATACCTCTTTTAGCAGCAAATTCGCTATAACCCATAGCTAATAAAGTTGGGCTAGGATTTAGCTTCCCACTATTACAAGCAGAACCCGCACTAATACCAATACCCGCCAGATTTAATTGGCGAACAATAGTTCTACCCGTAACTTCTTTAGCCAGAGAAGCATATTCATCACTGAGAAAGAAGCTAAGATGGTGAGGGAGGCGATACAGCCTGTCTCCTGTGGGTATGAGATAAGGACAATCAGCAAACAAATCAAACAAGCGATCGCGCAAACCAATCAATCTAGATGTTTCCGAGTTCAATTCTCCAGCAGCAAGTTCGGCAGCTACCCCAAAAGCAGCGATCGCAGGAACAGCTTGAGTACCAGAACGTAGAGTTAATTCTTGTCCTCCTCCTCCCAGCAAAGGTATTATATCTAATCCTGGGCGGATATATAAAGCACCCGCCCCTTGCATCCCATAAATTTTGTGTGCGGAAAGAGAAAGCAAATCTACTCCTAATTTTTGGACATTAATCGGTAAACGTCCTGCTACTTGCACAGCGTCGGTATGAAAGAGGATATTATGGCTGTGGGTAATTTGGGCAAGGTTTTCGATGGGTTGTAGAGTGCCGACTTCACTTTGTCCGTAGATAATGGAGACTAAAACTGTATTAGGTTGTATAGCTGTTTTTAAATCTAGGGGGTTAACTCTACCTTGACTATTTACTGGCAACCTAGTTACTTGCCAACCCCATTGTTCTAATTGTTGAACTGGTTTAGCTATAGCGGAGTGTTCGACATCAGAAATAATGATATGTTGAGGGTTACGATATTTTTGGGCTATTCCCATAATGGCAAGATTATCTGCTTCTGTACCTCCAGAAGTAAACACAATTGATTCAGGATTAGAAGCACCAATTAAACTAGCTACTTGTAATCTAGCCATTTCTAAAACCGTTGCCGATCTTTCTCCCCAAGTATGAAGACTAGAAGGATTACCCCATTGTTGAGTTAACACCTCTTGGACTTTAGCGATCGCTTCTGGTCGAGGTTTGGTAGTGGCACTATAATCAAGGTAAATTTGCATTGAAAAGTTAATGAATTAATTATTAATAGTTAATTAGATATTTTCCTTCTTTACCTTATCTATCTTCCTCCTCTTTGACCTAATCAAACACTAAAAATTAGTGTCAGCAGCTATTTACCTTCCTGGTTTAACTACATTGTAATCTTCATGGGAAATGACTGCTTCAGGAATTAGCAGAGTACCACAATCACGACAGATTAAACGATAACTGCGGGTAACAGGAATGCTAATAATCAGGCGATTGTGGCGTAACCGCTTACCATGAAATTGACGATAATCTCTCTGACTTTGCAATTGTTGAATAATGCGACGAGACTTAACTACTACATTTTTGGGCAAATTTCTCAGATCGATAGGATCTTCTGCAAAACTTGCTTCCCAATCTAGTTTGCGTTTCCGCTTTTTATCTACTTCTGCTTGTTGTTGTTCACATCGATGACAAACTTGACCATAGCCTTTATGACCGCAAATAAATTTTTTCTTTCTCCTCGACATAACACTCTGTTACAGACTGCCAACCTGTATTCCTCTACCTTGCATTAGGTAAACAAAAAAGTTTTACCTCAATTTTTGTTTGCATAAAAAACAAAAAATATAACGACAATACACTTGCGAAAATGTATCGTATAGTAACAGCTAGATTGCTTAAACAATAATCTCACAGCTTTGGCAGCTATAAAAATATTGTCTATTAACAAACCTAATTTATTTTTCTGACTGACTATCTAGAGCAATTTGAAAGTGTAAGATTATCAGGTTTAGTAAGATTTCTCATGATCTTGCTGTCGTTAGTTTAAGATTTTTGAAGCGGTTTATAGCCATTACATTTAGCATTTATCATTTAACATTTATCAAAAGTTTGGCAGCAGGCGATAAATACTCGCGCCATATACCTGAAGAAATACCTGAATTTTCCCCCTGTACGAAAAAGAAATAAATAAGGACAATTAAGGCATTGCTGAATCAAGCTATGAATGAGTCACACGGAGGCGCGGAGACAGGAAGTTGGATTGATTATATAGAGATTATATAGATCAAATAAAACATACTTCAAAATCAGCAATCCCCTTGTAGACTTAATCATTAAGTTAAACTTTTTTATCAAATAGTTTTAGTTCTATGTCAGGTAGCGTAGAAAGATATTCTTCCATCTCTCAAGAACAAGAGGAACAAGCCAAAGCGCAAAGAATTCGGGCTTACTGGCGAGCAAATACCATTCTAATTCGTAATTTACTAATTGTTTGGGGTTTTGTTTCTCTTGGTTGCAGTATTTTATTCGTGCCACTACTAAACCATATTTCTCTTGGTGGTGTACCCCTGGGTTTCTGGATGGCACAACAAGGTTCGATTTTCACTTTTGTCATTCTCATTTTTATCTATGCGATCCAAATGGATAAACTCGATCGCAAGTATCGGAAATGAGTTCGGAATTCGGAGTTTATAGTTCGGAATTCGGAGTTCGGAGTTATATACAATTCAATAACTAATAACTAAATTATGTCTGTTGAAGCTTGGACTACAGTTTTTGTAATTATTTCCTTTATTCTCTACTTATACATCGGTTGGCGATCGAGAGTAAAAGATAGTAAGGGATTTTTTGTTGCCGATCGAGGTGTACCCGCTGTTGCTAATGGGGCTGCTACGGCTGCGGATTGGATGTCGGCAGCTTCTTTTATCTCCATGGCAGGAATCATCTCTTTTTTGGGCTATGATGGCTCAATCTATCTGATGGGTTGGACTGGGGGTTTTGTGCTTCTGGCTTTATTGCTTGCTCCTTATCTACGTAAATTTGGTAAATATACTGTTCCCGATTTTGTGGGCGATCGCTATTATTCTGTATGGGCAAGATTAGTAGCAGTAGTAGCAGCTATTTTTGTCTCTCTTACCTATGTAGCAGGGCAAATGCGCGGAGTAGGTATTGTTTTTAGTCGCTTTTTACAAGTAGATATTAATACTGGTGTGCTCATTGGTATGGTAATTGTGGCATTTTTTGCTGTGCTTGGAGGTATGAAAGGAATTACCTGGACACAAGTAGCCCAATACACTGTCTTAATTTTTGCCTATCTCATCCCTGCTTTTGCGATCGCTTTGATTTTGACAGGAAATCCCATTCCTCAGGTTGCTTTTGGTTTTAGCGATATTATCGAAAAATTAAATCAGGTTCAAGTGGATTTGGGCTTTGCTGAATATACGCAGCCTTTTGCTAATAAATCCATGCTGGATGTCTTGTTTATTACTATTGCCTTGATGGTGGGAACTGCGGGATTACCCCATGTCATTGTCCGCTTTTATACTGTGCCTTCAACCCGTGCTGCTCGTTATTCGGCTGGTTGGGCATTATTATTTATCGCTATTTTGTATACTACTGCTCCTGCGGTGTCTGCTTTTGCCCGTTATAACTTAATCGATAGTTTGCACAACAAAACAGTTACGGAAATACAGCAATTAGATTGGGCAACTAAATGGGAGAATACGGGTTTACTAGGCTTTGATGATAAAAATGGCGACGGCAGAATTGCCCTAACTCCAGAAGAAGCAACCAGTGAAATTACCATCGATCGCGATATTATTGTTCTTTCTACCCCAGAGGTAGCTAACCTTGCTCCTTGGGTAATTGCTTTAGTAGCTGCGGGCGGTTTAGCTGCTGCTTTATCTACTGCTTCAGGATTATTACTCGTAATTTCTAGTTCCATCGCCCACGATGTCTACTATCGGATTATTAATCCCCAAGCTTCTGAATCCCAACGGGTAATGGTAGGTAGGGTGATGGTCGGTTTTGCGATCGCCATCGCTGGGTATTTTGGGGTTAATCCTCCTGGTTTTGTGGCGGAGGTAGTAGCTTTCGCTTTTGGACTCGCTGCTGCTAGTTTCTTCCCTGTAATTATTTTAGGTATTTTCGATAAACGTACCAACAGAGAAGGTGCGATCGCAGGAATGATAATTGGTTTGGCTTTTACGGCATTTTACATTATTGGCGTGAAGTTCTATGGGATGTCAACTTGGTTCTTGGGGATCTCTCCTGAAGGTATTGGCACAGTAGGAATGGTAATCAACTTTTTCGTGACTTACATTGTCTCTCGTCTTACTCCACCCCCACCTTTAGAAGTTCAAGAAATGGTAGAACATTTGCGATCGCCAGAACCAGATGGTGCGCCTCTTTCTGATATTGGGGAAGAACAATTAGATTAACTGGATTAAGGCAAAAATTGACAATGAACAATGGATAATGGACAATTACCTCTCTCTAGTTTATTAAGAGCAAAGGGAAGATTAGTTCAACCGTAATTTTCTAATTGATTGAGTGAAAATAGTCATAGCAAATTTTCAAATTAAGTAAAGTTATGTATCATTTTCAAATCTTGAAAAGGGAAAGTGATAAATTAGTAATTGAAGCTTAAAAGACTTCCCTGACAGAGATTACAGGTTTGTTCACATTCAATTAAGGAGGTCAAAAAATCTGTTCCATTTAGTATCTGTCTCGTTAAATAAGAACGGCAACACCCAACTAAAAAGCTGATATTTCCTCAATTAGAAAATAGGGAGTTAGTTGACTAAAGAATTGTTTGGTAGTCAATCTCCAAATTGGACTTATTATAAGGAGGAAACCTCTCAGTGAGTATAGCTTGGGTGTTGCTGTTTTGAGAGAAATAATCGGTTACGTGAAGTCTCATACCATTTCTCGTGTACTGGCTAGATAAATGAGTAAATTATTTCTGAATAAGAAAAAGATTGTCAAGCTTTGATTTATCCATTCCCTGTCCACTGTTACTTTTAATAATTGGTATTTTAAATAAACAATCACCAAATTAACTGATTGTCGCGACTCTCGCGTTAGTAATTCTGCGAAAATCGCTTGCTGTTTGTCAACTGTCAATTATCAATTGTCCATTGATAAAAACTTAACTAACTCTTCTAACTTTGACCAAGCTGCACCACTAGCTAAAATTGACTGAGCTTTTTCTACACCCTGTAGATGATTACCAAAAGGAACTAAATCTCCTACTTGCAGAGCCAAAGAAGCATTTAAAGCTACAGCATTTCTTTGTGCTTCTGTTCCTTTTCCCTGCAGCACATTACGCAAAATAGTGGCATTCTCTTCTACTTCACCGCCTTTCAGTTCTGTGATATTAGCTGATTGTAAACCTAATTCTTGAGGATTAATACTGGTTAGATTTACTTTCCCTCCCGTCAGCATTGCTAAATCAGTGCTATCTCCTAAGCCAGCTTCATCTAGCTTTTCTCTCCCATGTAAAACTATCGCTTTTGGTGTTCCTAGTTTATTTAAAGCGGAAGCCATACTAGACAAAAAAGTACCATCGTACACACCAATAACTTGACCTGTAGGGGATAAGGGATTTACTAAAGGACCTAATAAGTTAAATACAGTTCTTATTTTGAGAGTACGTCTTAGAGGTACAACACTTTTCATCGCTGGATGCCAACCAGGAGCGAATAAAAAAGTAATGCTCACCTCATCTAAAGCAGATTTTACCTTTGCCGATGGTGCAGTAAGATTGACACCCAAATATTCTAAGACATCCGCAGAACCAACTTTACTAGAAGCTGAACGATTACCGTGTTTGGCAACTTTGACTCCTGCTGCTGCTGCTACAAAGGCAACGGCAGTAGAAATATTAAAAGTAGAGGCACCATCTCCCCCAGTACCACAAGTATCGATTACAGGAGCATTATGTTCGATAGCCTCCTGTTGTTGAGATTGAGACTTTAAAACTTCCGCCATTCCTGCTAATTCTTCTGCACTTACTCCTTTAGCTTGAATGGCTGCTAAAATCGCTCCTGAGAATACCTCTGGTATCTCTTCCTTGAGCCATCCTGACATAAGTTGGGCTGCTTGAACTTGAGAAAGAGATTGTTTGTCAAGTAACTGTTGCAGTAGGATGGGCAGATTTAAAGTTGTCTCGCTGGAGTTTTGTACCATTAGTTATTGGGAATGTAGACAAGCTGATTATAAAAAAAAAGTGGGATACTCGATCGCTCCCACTTAATATATTTTTAATTAAAGCAACTAAAAGCTAATTTATGCGTTGTAAGGTAGGCAACCTTCAGTTTCTACTAGCAAAGATGATTCAAACTAACTTTGCCCACCCTACTTACGTTGCTAACTAAAAGCTAAAAGCTAATAACTAATAGCCTTTTTAACGATCGACCGATCCCATAATTACATCAATACTACCTAGGATTGCCATAATATCAGCAACTTTAACGCCTTTGAGCAAACCAGGCAGAATTTGTAAATTAGTAAAATCAGGAGCTTTAATTTTCCACCGCCAAGGGAAGACATTATCATTACCAACGATAAAGATGCCTAATTCTCCTTTACCACTTTCCAGACGAACATAGTGTTCTCCCGCGGGGATTTTGAAAGTTGGGGCAACTTGTTTAGCTACATATTTATAGTCAAAGTCATTCCATTTTGACTTACGCCCTTCTGCCATACGTTTAGCTTCTAGGTTTTCGTAAGGGCCACCTGGTAATCCTTTAAGAGCCTGACGAATAATCTTAACCGACTCTCGCATTTCTCTGATTCTAACTAAATAGCGAGCAAAACAGTCTCCAGCAGTTTCCCATTGTACTTCCCAGTCAAAATCGTCGTAGCACTCATAATGGTCTACTTTCCGTAAGTCCCATTTAACCCCAGAACCCCTTAACATAGGGCCAGAGAGATTCCAGTTAATTGCTTCTTGACGGGAAATTGTCCCTACTCCTTCCACGCGACGACGGAAAATAGGGTTATTAGTAATTAATTTTTCATATTCGTCTACTTTAGGATCGAAATAATCGCAGAAGTCTTCGCATTTATCCACCCAGCCATAGGGCAAATCTACCGATACACCGCCGATACGGAAATAATTATTATTAATTAATCTTTGCCCACTAGCAGCTTCCCACAGATCGTAAATCATTTCCCGTTCGCGGAAAATATAGAAAAAGGGAGTTTGTGCGCCCACATCAGCTAAAAATGGCCCAAGCCACAAGAGGTGATTTGCAATGCGGTTTAATTCCAGCATAATCACCCGAATATACTGGGCACGTTTAGGTACTTCTATATCAGCTAATTTTTCTGGGGCATTAACTGTAATTGCCTCATTAAACATTCCTGCTGCATAGTCCCAACGGCTTACATAGGGAACATACATAACATTAGTGCGATTTTCCGCAATTTTTTCCATCCCCCGATGTAAATAACCAATAACTGGTTCACAATCAATTACATCTTCTCCATCCAACGTAACAATTAAACGTAAAACGCCGTGCATTGAAGGATGATGAGGACCCATGTTGAGTACCATGGGTTCGGTTCTAGTTTCAATTTTTGCCATAAATTAGCAGTGTTCCCTTTATTAATAAATTTAAAAATGCTTGTTGGTTAGGGGTCGAGCCAGAGATCACTCTCTGACACTCCCATGCAAAACCGTGCTTGCGACTTTCACCGCACACGGCTACTCCTGGCTTTTCAGTACTCTACTTTCCTTCTGTAAACCACAGTAAAAC
>JASJDI010000238.1 GCA_030065155.1 Xenococcaceae cyanobacterium MO_188.B29 | reverse complement strand
TAGTGTTTTGCTAAGTTAATAATACTATATATGGATGAGAGCAAATTATCAAGCGATCGCTTCTTGAAGATTTAGGATAAAGCAAAAATGTCTTGAAAGCTAATAGCTAATAGCGCGTGGGGGAGACCTTACGGTAGTCGCTTCGCGTAGGCGAGGCTTCCTCGCCATATCCAACCACGTAAGACGCTAAAAGCTATTAGCTAAAACCGATTGACAAACATTACATCACCTTAACTTGTCACGAATGCTATTACCTTGCCTCAACAGAAAACTTGTTCAGCAAGCCCTAATTATTTAAGCTTTGCTTCTGAGTTTGTTGATACAAAATAGTATTTCCTTGTTGTTGAGCTAGTGTTGCTGCTTGCTCAATATCTGCTTGTCCTTCTTGTTTATCGCCTAATTGACTATAAGTAATCCCTCGATTGTAATAAGCCATAGCATAGTTAGGTTGAAGGCTAATAGCCTGAGAGTAATCTTCAATTGCCCCTTGATAATCTTTGAGGTGGTTACGTGCATTGCCTCGGTTGTTGTAAGCTATAGCATAATCAGGGTTAAGAGCGATTGCTTGGTTGAAATCTTCGATCGCCCCTTGATTATCTCCCATACGAAGCTTTGTAAAGCCTCGGTTGTTGTAAGCAACTGCATAGTCAGGGTTAAGGCTGATTGCTTTGGAATAGTCTTCAATTGCCCCTTGATAGTCTTTTAGTTGATTACGGGCATTGCCTCGATTGTAGTAAGCCATGCCATAGCTAGGATCAGAGTCAATGGCTTTGGAGTAATCTTCGATCGCTCCTTGATAATCTCTTAGTTGACTCCGAGTAACTCCTCGATTGTAGTAAACAATGGCATAGTTTGGTTCAGAGTTAATAGATTGAGAGTAATTTTCAATGTTTCCTTGACTGTCTACTCGACTAACTCCTGTCAACTGCTGATTGTTAGAAGCTTCCAATAAATTGGTTGCCGTTGGTACAGTTTGATTCGTCTGATTAGGTAGAGCTGAAATAGGTTGCATTCCACCTAAGGTAATAGCACTACCAACAATCAGTGCCATAGAAATTTCTTCAAGATAACTCATATACAACTACTCCTGAGGAATGAAGGGAATTAAAGACTGCAAGATAGAAGGTGAAAACTTGTTTTGTTTTATATACAAACTTGTTCTATGTATAAGTTAAGCAAATAAAAGTAACAAGTACGGGACAAAAAAGTGTCAGAGCTAGGGCAATTTGATATTTGAAGAAAAATAAATCGATTCACCCTACATTAATTCTGCATAATTACTGAGGTTGGTATCATAAATTTTATTGAATAAGTAGTCCAAAACTTTTGTTCGTTAATCAGAGATGACAACCATGCACAGACGGTCTTTACTTAAATACATGTCGATGTGTTCTGCTGGAGCAGCTTTTAGCCTAAGTTATCCTTCCTTGGAAGCAGCGATCGCTAGCCAGGGTGAGAACGAATGGGGCTATGGGCAGGAAGATGGACCTCAGCTTTGGGGTGAACTCTCCCCTGATTTTAGTGTCTGTCAAATGGGGCAACAACAATCCCCAATCGATTTGCGGGGAGCAATTGCAACTGAGTTAGCCGAGCCAGAGATTACCTACCGAGAAATACCTCTCAAGATCCTTAACAATGGTCATACGATTCAGGTTAATACTGAATGGGGCAATCGACTGATTCTCGATGGACAAGACTTTGAGCTATTGCAATTCCACTTTCATCACCCCAGTGAACATATGCGTGAAAGCCAGATTTACGCAATGGAATTACACTTTGTTCATCGCAATGCCAAAGGGGAGTTTGCTGTTTTAGGGGTCTTACTCCAGGAAGGGAAAGAAAATGAGACTTTACAATCTATTTGGGACGTAATTCCCACCGAAGCTGGAGAAGAACAAACCATCGACAAGGTTAAGATCAATATTGCTCAACTCTTGCCAGCTCAAAGAACCACCTATCGATATTTTGGCTCTTTGACTACTCCTCCATGCTCAGAATTAGTTTATTGGGTAATATTTGAACAACCTATCGAAATCTCCAAACAGCAAGTAGAACAATTTGCCCAGATTTTTCCCTGGAATGCTCGACCAATTCAATCTCTTAACCGCCGTTTCTTGCTAAAATCGCTTTAGATTTGGTAATTAGTTAAAGTAACTATGACTATTGCTCCTCTAAGCTGGCAAGAATTAGAAACCCTTACAGATTTTCAATTAGATACGGTTAACGGAGCTACCAATGCTCAAGCTCAGTTACGCCTATTTGGGATGACTGAATCCGATGTGCGAGTCACACTATATCGCGACAATCATGCCTGGTGTCCCTACTGCCAAAAAGTTTGGTTATGGCTAGAGGAAAAACAGATTCCCTACCGTATCAAAAAAGTTACCATGTTCTGCTACGGAAAAAAAGAGAGTTGGTACAAGCGCAAAGTACCATCAGGTATGCTACCAGCCCTAGAGCTAGACGATCGCACTATCACAGAAAGTGATGATATTTTGCTTGCCTTAGAGCAGGTTTTTGGTTGCTTGGGTTGGGGGATGCAAGATCCAGAAGTTATACCTTTAAGGCGTTTAGAAAGACTGCTATTTAGAGCTTGGTGTAACTGGCTTTGCTATCGATCGCGATCTCCTAAGGAAGAACAGTATAACCGAGATCAATTCACTAAAGTAGTGGCTATGGTAGAAGATGCTTTAGGCAGTACTCCAGGCGACTATTTTTTGTCAGAATTTAGCACCGCAGATGTGATCTTTACGCCCTATGTGGAAAGAATGAATGCTAGTCTCTACTACTACAAGGGCTACTCCCTCAGAGAAGAAAATCCTCGGTTACAAGCTTGGTTTGCAGCGATGGAAACTAGACCTACTTATCGTGGTACTCAAAGCGACTTTCATACCCACGCCCATGATTTACCTCCTCAGATGGGAGGTTGTTGGGAAAACGGTGAACCCCAAATGTTAATTAATAAGGCAAGGGTAGATAATGGTCCTTGGATGGGATTACCCGATGTAACTTATCCAGAACCAGAAAATTCTCGTGCTGAAGCTCTCCAAAGAGTGATTAAACACCATACCAACATTATTCGAGTCAACCCTGCTGATAACAAATTGTTTGATGAAGCTTTGCGTTGCGCTTTAACACATATGATGACAGGAGAAGTCTGTATGCCACCACCAGGTTCTGATTCTGCACTACGATATTTGCGCGATCGCATCAATGTACCGCGAGATATGTCAATCTACGCAGCCAAGCGTTTAAGAGAGTCTCTAGAAAAAACCGCAGCCCTAGTAGGAGATAGTCAGGGTACTCCTATTCCTATTCACCATCGACGGGATCAAGACCCAGCTAACTTTGTTAAGAACTGATGTTACACACTAGTAGTATTGGTTCTTGTGGACGCTGTAATGTTGATTATTGTATTAAAGATAGAAAAAACATGAGAGCGATCGCTCCTGAAAACGGCTTAGGTTATACCTTCGATGATTATCCTTACTTTTTCTGGTATTTCCCTGGAGTAGAATCTGACTCTGTTCCTATTATATTTACTCTCATTGGTAAGGTCGGGAGTTCGCCCAGTCACAGAAAAGCTGTCGTTTGAGCATGGAGAACGCTCAACACAAGTTCCTCATAATTTTTTCCTAACCTCCAATCATAGCACAAAATATTTGTGAAAAAGTTCTAATCTCTGATTCAGTGGAATTAGTGTCGGAGAATGTCACTAATTCATTTATTGGAGGGAGAAGTTATGAAAAAGAGAATCAAACTTATTCCACTACTATGCTGCACTATTATATCTGTAGTGGGCTTCAATGCATTGAATTCCAGCCAAGCTCTTGAGAAGTCAGGTTACAAACAAACTCCAACACCCACTAATCCTGCACCCACAAACTATTGGTCTTCAAACGGTACTCGACAGACTGATACTGGTAGGAGTGCCTCTAGGCAAATAACTACCAACAGTTGGAATGGAAACTGGAGATGTCGTCTAGACGCAAGTGGTTTGCTCTCAATGCTTACTATCTACGGTAATGGTGGTGGCAGTAGCATATCAGCATACTACCCGAAGGCACATGGAGGTCAACCAGCTAGAGAAACCTACAGCATTTACAATATTGATGACTATTATGCCAGTGGAGGTTATGAATATAGAGATGCAAATCCCCGTGAAGGACCTACTGGTCGAGTAGGTGTGTGGACTGGCAATTGGAGTCTCAATCTTGAGGGTACTGTAGGTAATCCAGTAATACAGTTATTTCGTGAAGATCATGCTAGTGGATGGAGAGGAACTCATACCTGTACGCGCTAAGATAATCGACAAACTAAACAAGACATTTCATTAGTCATGTAATGTATTTCTAAAATGTAAATTTTAGTCGGGAGAATATTAGCAAGTTTAAACTTGTCTTGCTTCTCAAAATTAGTCTGAATTAGGACGCTTAAATTAAATTTTGTCTGTTAGAGATCGCTTCCAAGAGCAATCAATTTATTGGGTTATGTGGAGTAGACACTCGCTCCTTTGCTAAAAACCTTGTAAGGTCGTCAGAAAGTTGGCTAAGTAAAAGAAAAGCTGTAGTTTGAGTATAAACAACCCTCAACACAAGTTTCTCATAATTTTTTGTTAACTCTTAAGTATAGCACAGAATTTTTGCAAAAGTGTTCAATCTCTGATTCAGTGTCGCAGGATGGGACTAATCAATTCAGGGGAGGGAAAGACTATGAAAAATAAAATCAAACTCATTCCACTAATATGCTGCACCATTATATCTGTAGTGGGCTTTAATGTTTTGAATTCCACTCAGGCTCTTGATAATTCCAGCCAGGCTCTTGCTAACAAGGAAATAAAGATCAAGCCTCCAAACAACGGCGGTGGCAGTGGTGGCGGCAGTAGAGATGGCAGTAGAGGCGACAGTAGTCCAGGTGATGGCGGCTTCCATCCTGAACCTCCTCGACCCCCAACAGTTACCGTTGAATTTGATACCGATCGAATGGGTCTAGACCTTCCTTATTCTTATCGGACAGACAGTTGGGAAAGTTGTAAGGAGACTTGTACTAATAACTCTGAGTGTCGAGCTTTTACTTTTGTACCACGTAAGTACTATCCTGATGGAATTGGTAAATGCTGGCTGAAATACGGAGTGCCAGCCCCAATACCCAATAGACCAGGTATGATTTCTGGAGTAAAACAATAAATAAACCTCTTCAAAAATAAGAGAACATTAGCAGCTTAATCTATCTGAATTATCTAGGTTGCAGAAATCGACAGCGAGCTTGGTGTTGATTTCTGTGCCTCAAGATTGGATTGCTTATGTAGTTGAACCTAGTAGATATTCAAACAAATGCTATTACAGCAGAGTAAATACTTAGTATCACTAATTGCTTTGGCAATAGGATTACAGCCAGTAATCCAACAGAAGAGTGTATCTGATTTCACAACATTCCTCAATCCAGCCATTGCATCTCAAAATCTAACTGACATCCAAAATAATGATGTCTTTAATCCTCATTTTTCCTCGAATAAACTGACAGATTTGAGGGAGGCGATCGAGCGAATTCCTTATAAAAACGATCTTGTTCGTTGGGATGGGGCAAACGAACAATTTATTTATCAGGATGACGCACTCAAAAATGATGTGTATCTCATTGCAGAAACAATGCTTACAGAACCTGCCAAGGTAGTTGGGGTATTGAAGGCAATGCCAGAAAAGGTCAGAAATAAATTTACAACTAATACCAATACAATTGATAGTTGGTCAAGAACAGAACCATTCGATCTGCTTCAAGGTGCGATTACCGAATATATGATGAAGCATCATGGCGATCTAATCTTGAAATATGGAGGCAGTAGAATCACCATTACTAAGCTGGTTCACCGTAAGTTACACCTACTATTGAAAGCAGAAAAAGACCAAGACCCTTTGGGAGATACTCTAAGATCGTTTTCTATCCTGAACGATCGCCAAAACCAAAGAATATTACTTTTCTGTGCGGACAAGTCAACTACTTACATCGGTCATCAAGTCAATCTAGGTCATATTTCATCCAGTTCATTGACACCTTTTTTTAAAACTCTGTCAATTGAAGTCGATCAAATCGAACGAAATCCATCAAAATTCAAACTAGTCTGCGATGAAGGAATCTATACTCTCCGAAGCAGAGTAGCTACTGCCTTACCCCTTCCCGATCTGTATAATTCTGACGTGTTTGGAGTCAAACATCCTCTCAATGTACTTGTAACCTTTTCCATCATCGATGATTTAAATCAATCTCATCGCGATCGCCTGGTTAACTTTATGAGATTAGGTGGATATAAGTACCAAGAACAGAAAAATGTCGAGACTATCAATGCCTTTGGAAGTGCATTTAGACGCAGCGATATCTTCATCCCTGTTGCACATGGTTTAGATATCAATTCTTTTGATATTGGCAAAGAATATAGTCAACAAATCACATTTACCAAAAAGATAAAAATCGATCGCTCCAGAATAGTTCCAATACAAATTACTGCTCTTTTTCCACTTGAGGGTGATTTATTAAGTGTCCAAAATGGAAGAAAGTTTTTTCCTGGACTATTAACGTTCAGAAGGCAGAATAATCTACAATCATTAGTAATTATTAATGCGTCATGCTACTCCTATGAAAACATTTATCCTTGGATAGATTTTTATAGGCAATCCCTAGAGTTCGAGCTACAAGATGATTCCAGCAAGTCCTTAGAATCGATTAGAAATCTGCCTTATATCATTGGCTCTAAATCGAGCTTTGCCACAGACAGCATAGCTGATATTGTCAAAAATTTTTCTTATTATATAGCGTCAATCGAAGTTTTAGCTTTAGGTGGAAACCCAGATGATATTTTTAGAGAGTTAAACGAGCATGATAGATCTCACGAATATTTTACTGTATTTGATAGTTGGTATCGACGTACTGGAAACGACCCCAAAATCAACCCTTTCAATCCCATCTATAGCAATAGCCCTCAATATCGTGAAAATTATACTAAACCGACAATGGATATTGTAGTTTCTTATCAGAAAGATGGAAAAACAGAAATTTTGAAGTTTTAATACCCTTCATAAATTATCGGGAATTAGAGAGTCAAGCAGGATCGGGAGATGGTAATTGACAGAAAGAATTAGGAAAAAACGCAAGCAGCAAATGCAGTTACTTCGTCTGGCAATCGTGACAATAGTTTTGTTAGTTCTGACAACTTGGTTGTGGTTTAAACTAATCCGTATGCCAGGAAGCAGCTACAATGGGCAGTTGTCCCCTCTAACTTCTGAGGAAAAGATCATTGAGGGGTGGCTCAAACATGATATCAAAAAGCTGGGAGGTGACATTGGCGCACGAAATTTCCAAAACTACCAAAATCTTCAAGCTGCGGCTACGTTCTTAAAATCATCTTTTCAAGCCTCTGGATATTCTGTAAAAACACAGCAATATAGTGTAGGAAATCAGACTTTTGAAAACATAGAAGTAGAAATCACTGGAGTAGAACATCCCGATGAGATTGTGATTCTCGGAGGACATTACGACACAGCCTACAGCAGTCCAGGTGCCAACGACAATGCTTCTGGGGCGGCAGCAGTATTGGAGTTAGCCCGCCGTTTCGTTAACAAAAAACCCAGTCGCACCCTGCGATTTGTAGAGTTTGTCAATGAAGAACCGCCTTTTTTTTGGACAGAAAATATGGGCAGTTTAGTTTACGCTAAACGTTCTCGGCAGCAAAATGAAAAAATTATTGCCATGCTGAGTCTGGAAACTTTAGGCTATTACTCTGAAGCTAAAAATAGCCAGAGATACCCTGCACCCCTTAAGCTGTTTTACCCTTCGGTCGGCAACTTTGTCGCTTTTATTGGCAATGTCAATTCGGCTACGCTGGTTAAAAAAATTATTGCTTCCTTCCGCCGTCAGACTGAATTTCCTTCAGAGGGTACAGCTCTACCTGCTCAAATTCCTGGGATAGGTTGGTCTGACCAATGGGCATTCTGGCAACAGGGTTATCCCGCAGTCATGGTAACAGATACAGCAGTTTTTCGGTATCCTTATTATCATACTTTAGAAGATACGCCAGATAAGATAGATTATGAACGATTATCTAGGGTGGTATTGGGCTTAGAGAAAGTGATTGCCGAAATTATCGATAAATCAAGCTAAAACTTGGCTTAATTTATTTCGATCGCAGTTAAACTCCTGAGAAAAAATTAGTCAAAAGTTGAATAGTAAAAATAAACTTTTTGTGCAACTATAAACTTACTATGTATAGTGTTGTCCAAAAATTGGTCGCTCCCTAAATATAGCGATCTGACCAAAGCAATACAGCACGACTAATGTAATTTCCTGGTGGTGGCTATGGCTAGCAGAGTTCACAGTTCTGTCGGAAAGTCTAATATCCCAATTAACACCACATTGGTTGCCAGACAACAGACGGCGCAACCTGTAAATGCGATCAATTCGGAATTGTCTGACCCGAAATTGAACTTTGATTTAAGCAATATTCCCATATCGTCTCCTAATAGACCATCGCAACCGCCACCAAGGATTAATCCCAAGTTGGCTAATCAGCAGTCTCTCAACCAGTCAGAACGGGAAACAGAGCCAAAAAACCTAATATCCCCAAATAGCTAAAGTCATACCTGGTTTATAGATATTGACAAACATGGTTTTACCATCAGGGGCAAAACAAATTCCTGCAAATTCACTATTGTTGAAGGCATTTTTTGCGAGACGATAATATTGTCCCTCAGGAGTTATTCCTACTAAAAATTGTTCTCCAGCACCGTCTTCACACACAATTAAATCTCCAAAGGGAGCTAAAATCAGGTTGTCTGGATAGTCCAATATTTCTGAACTAGGAGACTCAATAAAAAGTTCTAATTGTTCTTGTTCCAAACTATAACGGAAAATTTGACCTACTCCTGCCTTACCTCCATTAGTACAAGTCCAGTACATTTCTCCGTTACCATAGCAAATCCCTTCTCCTCTTTTAAATAAGGCTGCTCCTTTAGCTTGTGCTTCGTAGCGTAGGGTGTCGTGTTCAGGGTCTACATCTTCTATTTGCACCCATTCTACGGCATAAGGTTTACCAATAGGAAAATCAGTACTAGTATCAATCTGAGGAAAGTCCTTGATTACTAACGCTTCTAAAATTCCTCCTGCTTGTAGATTCTGGCTAGAGTGGGGGCGAAAGCGATATAGACAACTATCTAATTGATCTTCAGTTTGATAAATATAACCTGTTTTTGGATCAACAGCGATCGCTTCATGGCGAAATCTACCCATCGCTACCAGAGGAACTGGTTTAGCTACTTCTTCTGTAGCGGGTACTTCAAAATTGTAACCGTGTTTAGCTTCTACCTTTCCCCAATAGGGCAAAACATCCGCTAGAGTATAACCTGGTGGTGCATAAGGAGTAGCCACATCTTCTTCGCAACTAATCCAAGAATTCCAAGGAGTAGAACCCCCACCACAGTTACGGTTAGTTCCTGCTAGAGAGATGAAGTGTTTTTGCAGTTTTCGATCGCTGTCTACAATAACAGTAGTTGTACCCCCAGGAGAAATAGCATCGTATTTAGGAATATCGCTATTTAAGATTTGAGAAGTCTGGACAGGACTGAGTTCGTGATTTCTCACTAAAATAGTAGTACCATCAGCACCAGGAAAAGCTGCCATGCCATCATGATGATCGGGAACGAGATTACCATCATCCATCTCTGTCCCTACAGAAGAGAGAATATGATACTTAAATCCTTTAGGTAAATCTATTACTCCTTGCGGGTCTGGGATAAGATTGCCAAATTTCTGGTTAATGGTTGATTTACCCATAGCCAAATTAGCATATAAATTTTTTAAAGGTGATGCCAACACAAAACTAGCTGCCCCCACCCCAGTTAAACCTAAAAAATTGCGTCTTGATAAACTCACTATCTAAACCTAATTGTTTTTATAGTAGACCTATATGCTAAGGTACATCATAAATCAAGAATTATCCCTCAAGGCGATCGATCGCGCTTGTCGGAAAACAAGCAGAGCAGCAATTTATAATTTGAAGAAAGATTGACTATAAAAATATAATCAGCAAACGATGATAAATTTTAAAAAAGTAACTTTCCTTTTAATTTTAGGCTTATCTTTTTTGTTTGTAGCTTGCCAAGAGTCAACTCAAACTCCCAATAATGAAGGAGCAGAAAGTCAAATTCAAGAAGAGAGTGAAGATGCAGGCAAGGCTCTAGAAGAAGCTGGAAAAGATGCTGGAGAAGCGATAAAAAATGCTGGAGAAGATGCAGGTAAGACTCTAGAAGAGGCTGGAAAAGATGCCAGTAAAACTTTAGAAGATGCTAAAAATGCTACGGAAGAAGGACTTAATGATGCTGGTAATGCTGTCAAAGAAGGTATTAATGATGCTGGCAGAGCTATAGAAGAGTTTGGTGATTCTATTCAAGATTCCACCAATTAGCACTCCCACGCTTGCTTGTGGCTCTAGATCTTTTGACACTCTTATAGTACATAACGTATTTGCACACCTCTGTAATGTCAATCGATTGTTTTGCAAAAGACACAATTCCTAGAAACTTCATTTTGACAAGATATTTACCCTCTTTTCATCTTAAATTGTGCAACGCTCAGCAACGCCAAAATTCGATACTTCGTAATTTTCTAATTTTCAAATAATAATTGTTGTCCCATAAAATCGTCAAAATATTCTTGGCATGAAAAATC
>JASJDI010000014.1 GCA_030065155.1 Xenococcaceae cyanobacterium MO_188.B29 | reverse complement strand
GGATTACGAAGTTTTACCCGCAACTTCTGAAACTATGATTCGAGTTGCTATGATTCGTCTTATGTTAAGAAGACTGGCATAATCTCATACTTTTCAGACATCCTCTAAAGCGTCAAAGAGTCTTTTTAAACAAAATATCTAATATTTATAATTTGAGTTGTTGACCGATAAATTTTTGAGAATAAATTTTTCATCTAAAAATCAACAATTTATTCTCAATGAATAAGTTGTAAGAGAAGTATTAGTTAATATGAAAAACATATTGGTAGACAAAGCAAAAAAAGCAGGACTTTATGTAATCGAAGACTTCTGCCAGAGATGGATAATAGAGGGCATAGCCAAAAATAAAAAACTATGGCTGCTGGAAGAACAAGAAACAGGTACGTGGCTGATAAAAGTAGATAGAATACCTGAAGCAGTTTTAGATACCGAGACAGCAATAGCAATTTTAGATAATAAGTTTTTTGTTGGTTAAATATCTTTTCCTAGCTGCCTCAAAATCTCTCAAATCAGCTAGGGAAAGATAATATCTCTACGCTAAGATTAGACTACCATCTCCTTCTGCCACCACACCGATCGAGTAAGCAGCAATTTTTTGAGATTCAAACCAGTTAATAGTAGACTCCGCTTGTTCTGGAGATACTATAACCACAAATCCAATACCCATATTAAAAGTTTCTAGCATAGCATCAGAATTTACCTTTCCTGTTTCTGCTAACCATTGGAAAATAGGCAAAACTGACCAACTATCGAGATTAACTTTAATAGACTTACCTTGACCTAAACAACGAGGCAGATTTTCTGGCAAACCACCACCAGTAATATGTGCCATACCATGAATATCTATGTCTGTTTTTAAAGCTTCTAGAATAGGTTTGACATAGATTTGGGTAGGAGTAAGCAAAACTTCCCCTAGAGTTTTACCTGCTAATATTTTAGGTCGATCGCTCCAAGCTAAATTATTGGTTTCGATAATCTTTCTAACTAAACTAAAACCATTACTATGAACTCCGGAACTAGCTAAACCAATAGCCACATCTCCGACTTGTACTTGTGAACCATCGAGTAATTTACTTTTTTCCACTATCCCAACACAAAAACCAGCGATGTCGTATTCCCCTAATTGATAAAAACCAGGCATCTCGGCAGTTTCTCCCCCCAAAAGAGCGCAACCACTTTGACGACATCCTTCTCCAATACCTTGAACCACTTCTGCTAATTGTTGCGGTTTTAGTTTACCTGTAGCTAAATAATCCAAAAAAAATAGTGGTTCTGCCGAAGAAGTAAGAATATCATTTACACACATTGCCACTAAATCAATACCTACTGTATCATGGCGATCGAGTTCTTGGGCAATTTTAAGTTTAGTGCCTACTCCATCTGTACCTGAAACTAAAACTGGTTCTTTATATCCAGATGGTAACTGAAAACAGCCTCCAAAGCCTCCTAGTCCTCCTAATACTTCAGGACGATAAGTACTTTGCACGTCCCGTTTAATCTTCTCCACAAAGGAACGTCCCGCTTCTATATCAACACCAGCTTGTTTATAGTCCATCTGTGATTTTGCTTGAACAAATGTAATGACAAAGAAACAGTTAGAAGTTATTAGAAAATCTCCCTAACTGCCAACTGATTATAGCTTAGGCTGTGTGGGGTCTAGAATTTTTTCTTACTGTGCTTTTCAAATAAGTAGACCACAATAGTAAAAAAGCTAAGAGCTAATAGCTATTAGCTACGAACCAACTAATTAAAAACGTAGTCTATTCAACTGAAAACGGCTGTAAAAAGCGGTTTATTCAAATTCTGCAGTACAATAGGTTGAGAGAATCTTGATACAATTAGCGATCGCGCCTAGATGAGCAATTTCGTAACCATGAGTATTTGCGGTGGGAAAACCCAAACAAGCAGCACGAGAAACATGACCAAATTTCATGGCAATAGAAGCATCGCTGCCAAAACCAGTAATAGCAGCAAATTGTAAAGGAACTTGGGCTTCATTGGCTGCTTTAGCTAAATTAGCATTTAAATCTTCATCATAAATGCCGTAACCGTCTTGAGATAACAAAACAGGAATTTCTCCTTCTTGAATCGGATATTCTGAAGAGAGTGGACAAATTTCTAGAGCGATTAGAGCATCTAAAGATTTATTTTGAGTAAAGAATAATGCCCCAATTGCCCCTACTTCTTCTTTAGCTGAAGCAACTAGATATACATCTACTACTGGTTGTTTTACATATTTGGCTAATGACAGTAAAATTGCCACCGAAGCTTTGTTATCTAGGGTATAACCAGCAATATAGTCTTTCAGACGAATTGGTTTTTTGCGATGTTTGCCTACTACTACTCTACTACCAGGGCGTATTCCTGCTGAGGTTAGTTCTTCCAAGCTATATTTAGTTTCTACCCAGGCATCTTCCCACAGAAGCGGTTCATCTTGTTGTTGCGCTTTTTGTGGTGATTCATGGGAAACATGACGGGAACCAAAACAAAGAATACCACTTATTGTTTCTTTATCCCCTAAGATATCTACTACTCCTTCTCCATATACCCAGGGGAAAGAACCACCTAATTTCCGTACTTGCAAGCATCCTTGTTCATCGATAGATTTGACGATCGCGCCAATTTCATCTTTATGCCCTGTAATGGCGATCGCTCTGGTAGAATCTAAACCAGGAATCTTAATAATAATATTACCTGCTCGATCTTGCCAGGTTTCTACTCCTAAAGCTTGACAATATTCGAGTAAAAACTTGTCTATTTCTCCTTCCACTCCACTAGGAGAATGGTGCATGATCAATTTTTCGATCGTCGTAAATAAATATTCGTATTCAAATAAAGCTTTATCGCCATTCAAGTTCATGATTTAGGATTGCTATAACAACAGAGATAGATATAGTAATTAGTGAATATGTTACCTCCTAATTCAAAATAGGTTTTATGCTTGCTGCTATTTTATTTGACCTTGACGGCACTTTAGCCAATACCGATACTTTACATTTTGCTATCTGGCAAAAGACATTAGCAGAATATGGTTTACAGATAGATCTTACTTTTTATCAACAACGTGTCTCTGGAAAAGTAAATGAAGAGATACTTAGAGATATTTTGCCTCAATTATCTGTTGAGGAAGTATTACAATTTACAGAAACTAAGGAAAAGCGTTACCGAGAATTAGCACAAACTTTATCCCCAACGCCAGGTTTAGCCAAACTACTTCAATGGATTAAACAAAATGGACTCAAACAAGCTGTAGTTACTAATGCACCCCGTAATAATGCTATCCACACTTTAGAAGTTTTAAACCTAACTACTACATTCCCCACAGTGATTTTAGCGGAAGATGCACCCCTAGGAAAACCAGACCCCGCACCCTATCAAATGGCATTAAATCTTTTAGGAGTAGATAGCCAAAATGCGATCGCTTTTGAAGATTCTACTACAGGTATTCACTCTGCTGTCGCTGCGGGAATATATACTATTGGTGTTACTTCTACTTATAATTCAGAAACATTACTACAAGCAGGAGCAATTATGACTCTTGCTGATTTTAATAATGGGCAACTTTGGTCATTATTGGCACAAAATACTAATTAATAGCAGATCGAAGACGATAATCTACCAAGAAATGAATTTCTTGGCTTAAATGACAAGTCCGTTTAAACGGACTTAATATACTTAAACAGAGAATAAATTCTCTGGATGCGCGAGAATGAAATAGTCCTGCTTGAAAACCAATTTTGCTCACCTTACCAGATTCGTAATATTATTTATCTTGATAATCTTCTTTCAATTTCTCTAAAACTTCTAATGCTTTTTCTTTTGAGCCTCTACTAGCTCTAACTTTAAATCTTGTTTCAATATCATATTCAGCCAATGCCATTGTTGCTAATTCTTCCATCAATTTATTAACACTAATATTTTTGGCTTTAGCTAGTTCTTTAAGTCTTTGATGTTTTTCATCGGGTATTCTTAAATGCAATGTACTCATGTTAAATAATCTCTTTTGGTGCTTTGATTTGTAATTGAGGAAATTTTAATTGTGCCTTAGCAAAATCTTTGAGGTTATGTGTAACCAGTATTTCTGCATTTCCAGCCACGGCTAATTCGATTAAATAATTATCATCTTCATCTTTTAAGTTTGGTCTCCATAGATAGTATATTTTTATGAAATCACAAGTACTTAAGAAACCATCAAATAATATATTAATTTCTTCTGGAGAACGTTTACACTTACTCAAAATTTCTTTTCTATTAATAACCTCTTCATATTCTGCAAATAAAGTATAGTTAATCAGTGGCTGAAATTTTCCTTTCAAACATAGTTCTATTATTCTCCGATTGGCACTATATTTTTTACCTATTAATGCTCCAACTAACACATTAGTATCAATAACTATTCGGATACTCACTTAGTAGCTTATTTTTAAATATTCTATAATGGTATCATATATAGTGCCATTTTTTAATATATACAAATTACTTATGTGGTTTTCTGTTTGAGCTTGGGAAACTTCGATCTCTTGCTCAACAACAAGGAATTGACGTTCAGGTTGTGAGTTGACAGAGAGAAAAATTTTTCGCTATATTATACGTAATCATAACGAGTATGAGTTATTTCAAGAAACATTCTTAATCTCTATACTCAACAAACATAATTAGAGTAAAAGACATGGTTAAAATAGTTGGTATTAATGGTAGTCTTCGTGACGGGTCCTATAGTTTCAGAGCCTTAGAAGCAGCAGCAAGCAGAGTAGAAGCATTAGGTGCAGAGGTAGAAATTCTTGATTTACGCAAGATGAATTTGCCTTTCTGTGATGGTGGCGACGACTATCCTGATTATCCTGATGTAGAAAAGTTGAGAAATACAGTCAAAGCAGCAGATGGATTAATTTTAGCTACGCCAGAATATCATGGTAGCGTGAGTGGTGTAATGAAGAATGCTCTGGATTTAATGAGTTTTGAACACCTATCTGATAAGGTTGCAGGGTTAATTAGTGTTCTTGGTGGTCAATCTAACAGCAACGCTCTTAACGATCTCAGAATTATTATACGCTGGGTGCATGGGTGGGTTATTCCCGAACAAGTTGCTGTAGGACAAGCTTGGAAGGCTTTCGATAAGGAAGGAAAACTTCTAGATGAGAAACTATCCCAAAGATTTGATCGATTTGCTGAAAGTTTAGTGGAAAATACTCGTAAACTCAGAGCTTCATAGCTTCTAATCCTAAATCTGTTTCGTATAGGTTACTTAAAAAATTAAGTAATAAGTAATGAGTAATAAGCTTCACTAAAAAGATAGGGAATACATTTGATGACTAATCTGATAACATCCAAGCTTTAATACCTGATGCCACAACTTTCACAGAAGGTCTTTGTAGGAACTCTTCAATAGCAGTATCACCAGCAGCTTTTAATGCAGCAACTACTCTACGTTTGAACTTAGGAGTAGTTTCATAATTAATGTGGGTTATCTTGTCAGCTTCAGTAGCAGTAGGATTGGTTCTCTCTAGCTGCTGTATTAGCTTCTGTATTTCTTCTGCTGCTTCAGCTAGAGTTTGTTTTTGTTCTGAGGAGTAGTTGTATTGGTTAGCTTGCTGGCGAGCATTATCTTTAACTTGGTTAGCAAAGTTGGCAATGTTAGCTCCTTGTAGATTGTTGTTAAAATTATCTGACATAGAATTACTTTCTACCGTATTTGTTACATCAATAATATTTTGAATAGGTTGACTAGCCTTTAGTCTGATAATATCCAATAAGTCTGTATTGTGCTGACGATAAATAGCTATCTGCTCATCTTTAGCTTCCAACTGTACACGATACCGAGCTTCTAGTACTCTGAGATTAGTCTTATATGACTGCTTTACCTTACTCTCTATATCAGCTTTATCTGCTTCAGGAGGCACAGTCAAGCGAATAACAAATGCATCATCACTTTTCTTTTCTATAGCTTGGATAGATACATTCTGGTCGCCATACTGAACTTGTATGTCTTGATATGAGGATAAGAATGCTTTCCAATCAATTCCCTCGTTGAATATCAAATCTACAGTTTCTATAGACCTTTCAATTAGCTTGGCAAAATCTCCCGGAGCAAAGTTTCTGTTAGGGTCAGAAGGTCGCCGTTCTTGTTGATCTTTCTTCAAATAGATATTGTCACAAATTACCCCTTCAAAGTTAGTTTCACTATTGATATGCCAATCTTCTATACACGCTCCAGTAAGAATAGCATTACTGAAGTTAGTCCTTAAAGCTTGAACTAAAGAGAGGTTGGCTCCTGAGAGGTTGGCTCCTGAGAGGTTGGCTCTTGAGAGGTTGGCTTCTGAGAGGTCAGTTCCTGAGAGGTCAGTTCCTGAGAGGTCGAATCCTGAGAGGTCAGTTCCTGAGAGGTTGGCTTCTGAGAGGTCAGTTCCTGAGAGGTCGAATCCTGAGAGGTCAGTTCCTGAGAGGTTGGCTCTTGAGAGGTTGACTCCTGTGAGGTCGAATCCTGTGAGGTTGGCTTCTGAGAGGTAGGCTCCTGAGAGGTTGGCTTCTGAGAGGTTGACTCCTGTGAGGTCGAATCCTGTGAGGTTGGCTTCTGAGAGGTCGGCTCCGAAGAGGTTGGCTCCTGTGAGGTTGGCTCCTGTGAGGTTGGCTCCTGTGAGGTTGGCTTCTGAGAGGTAGGCTCCTGAGAGGTAGGCTCCTGTGAGGTAGGCTCCTGAGAGGTTGGCTTCTGAGAGGTAGGCTCCTGAGAGGTAGGCTCCTGTGAGGTAGGCTCCTGAGAGGTCGGCTCCTGAGAGGTTGGCTTCTGAGAGGTAGGCTCCTGAGAGGTTGGCTTCTGAGAGGTTGGCTTCTGAGAGGTAGGCTCCTGAGAGGTAGGCTTCTGAGAGGTAGGCTCCTGAGAGGTAGGCTCCTGAGAGGTCGGCTCCTGTGAGGTAGGCTCCTGAGAGGTCGGCTCCGAAGAGGTAGGCTCCTGAGAGGTCGGCTCCGAAGAGGTTGGCTTCTGAGAGGTAGGCTCCTGAGAGGTTGGCGAAAATAAGGTGAATGTTGCTGTCAGGATGATTATTCCTACACTCATTCCAAACCTCTACACCTTCTTCAATTAATATTCTAAGCTGCTCTCGATCTGCCATATACTTCTACGGACATATCCTAATTACATATAGAATATCTAATAATTTAACAGAGCGATCTGAATTAATTGTAAAGCCCAAAGCTATGTAATCCAGACTACATAGCTATTTGACCTATCGAAAGACATGTAAAAATTTTACATACCGAGAGTGATTGTTACCTGTTTATTCGCGAACAAGTTGCTGTAGGACAGGCTTGGAAGACTTTCGATCGAGAAGGAAAACTTCTAGATCAAAAACTATCCCAAAGATTCGATCGATTTGCTGAAAGTTTAGTAGAAAATACGCATAAGTTAAAAACTTAATTGTTTTTAAGAGTGAGAAACCTAATGCTAGTATAGCTTTGTTGGGTTTCTTCTTGAATAATTGGCATCAATTTTTTTGACGACAAAGGATCGAGAGTTAGAGTATCGTTAAATGGCGTTAAGGCAGTATTTTATAACCTCATCCTGAAAGAGAGACAAATAAAGGCGCAGTAAAAGCTGTGAAAGAGTTTTTAGAGAAAGCTGGAATTAAGCCAGAAGATTATTAATTATGAAATATAAAGGATATACGGCTCATATTGAAGTAGATGAAACAGCAGGAATCTTATTTGGCAAAGTCCTAGACGTTAAAGATGTCATTACATTTCAAGCTGATACCGTTGCAGAATTAAAGAAAGAATTTCACAACTCTGTAGATGATTACTTAGAATGGTGTGCTGAATTAGAAGAAGAACCAGATAAACCATTTTCGGGAAATTTACCTTTTAGAACAACCCCTCAACGCCACCATCAAATCTTTTTAGCAGCTAAGAAAGCGGGTAAAAGCATTAATGCTTGGATGGATGATGTTATTGCTCAAGAAATCAACAAAGCAATTTCCCAGTGATACCATCAGAAATAGTATTATTTAACCTGAGTTCGTAGAGATAGGGGAACTTTAAATCCGAGAGTTATACTTCTTGCTGCCATAAACAGAGATAACGCTAACCACAGTAGATGACTATTTTGATAATGCCAGGCAGCGATCGCCATAGGTGCAAACCCTAAACTTGCAGCTATGATGGTAGAGTGGCGTAAAATTCTTCCTTCACTTAAACCAAGAAAATAGCCATCTAGCATATAAGCGATAGAGCCAAAACCCAGGATTGGTAACAGCCAAACAACATAATTATCGATCTGTTCAATTACTTCTGCATGATTGGTTAATAATCCAAACAGAGATTGTGGGATGAGCCAAAATAGTATGGACATAGCCAAACCAACGCCTAGACTTATTCCTCCAGATAACTTAATTAGAGGTAAAAGCTGATGGTTATTTTGTTGTCCTCGCAGACTACCAGCTAAACTTTCTGTAGCAAAAGCAATACCATCGATAAAATAAGCTCCTAAAGTCACTACTTGCAAAAGTAAGGTATTAGTAGCTAAAGTCTTAGTTCCCATCATCGAACTTAAGTTAGTAAACAAGGCAAAAGTAGATAATAATGCCAAAGTACGGATGGTTATATCGCGGTTGAGACTAAATATCTCATACCAAGCAGATTTATTAAAAATTTTGGGGCTTAAATTCAGTAAAGAAGAAACCGGCAATTCCCGTGCGATAATAATTAATCCTACCAACAAGTTCAGATACTGACTAATTGCCGTAGCATAACCCGCTCCAGCACTTGCCCAACCAAAACGGACAATGAATAGATAATTAAGAGCAACATTGGTACTTTTGTCAATTACTGACATCAACAATACCTTAGAGACTTGTTCCCGTCCCAGAAACCAACCAAGTAAAACAAAATTAAGTAAAGTAGCTGGCGCACCCCAAATAAGAGCATTGTAGTAAGCTCTACCAGACTCTAAGACTTCGGTTGTGGCACTTAGTAATGTAAAACCTAGCTCTCTTAAAGGCAGTTGTAAAGTTAGGATAATTGTGCCAATAGCGATCGCGATTAAACTATTGCGTAATAAAATCAAGATAACTTCATCTCGATCGCCTTTCCCTGTTGCTTGAGCAGTAGTCCCCGTCGTCCCCATACGGAGAAAACCAAAACTCCAGTAAATATAGTTAAATAGTACAGTGGCGATCGCAACCCCTCCCAGATGATGAATTTCTGCCAAGTGTCCTAAAAACGCCGTATCGATCAAACTCGCCAAAGGCACCATCAAGTTAGAAATAACATTCACCAATGCCAACCGCCAAAAACGTTGTTGCAGTTTTTCCATTAATTTTTTGGGTTTAACTAAGGATACTTCCAGAAAAGAAATTACTAATTAAAAGTAGTAATTTCTTGAATGCCAAATGATTAATTTAATTTTTTACTCAGACGATCGCTTAAAAATTAAGAATTAGGCAATAATGGTAAACGACGAATACGAATTCTTCCTGGTTCAACAGTTACAGCAGCACCTTGTTTTAATTCTTCTTGACATTCACTAATTACATCAAACAGTAATTCTGTTAGTGCTTTAGCACGTAATCTTTCTATACGAATCCGAATTACTGAAGGAGAGCGAGCGTTTTTAACGGCTAGTATAGAATGGAAGTCAGCGTCTAATGTAACTATTATTCGGTCTTCTTCCCCAGCCTTCTGAATAATTTCAGCATCTTCGGCTGCCCATAATCCAATCTCACCAACATGAATTGTATTGATTCCACGAGCACTAAGTAACATTGATGCTGAACGAGGTAATCCCTGATCAAGCAACAGTTTCATAACTTTTAGCAAGTTCAATAATGCGATCGTCTAAATAAGAAGAAGCAAAAATTAGAGCTTGTTGAATATCTTCTTCTTCAAGTTCGGGAAACTCTTGATACAATTCTTCTCGATTGGGATATGTGGCTAGTAAATCAATTACTCGACGAACTGTCAGGCGCAAGTTACGAATACAAGGTTGTCCGTTCATCTTGCTAGGATGGCTAGTAATGCGATCGAGTTTCATCTTTTTGTTTCCTCCCCAGTCTCTATTTTACGCTGATGACCAAACTAGAATCGATGTCTTTAATCGAGGCACAACCACTCAAAGCCATGGCTAAATCGAATTCATCCTTTAACAATTCCAGCACATGAGCTACTCCTTTTGTGCCTTCAACGGCTAAACCCCACAAAATGGGGCGACCCACCAATACAGCTTTTGCCCCCAATGCCAAAGCTTTAAGAATATCTGTACCCCGACGAACTCCGCCATCGACCAAGATATCAAGTTTGTCTCCCACTGTTGCGACTATTTCAGGTAGTGCATCAAAAGTAGCGATCGCTCCATCTAATTGTCTACCACCATGATTAGAAACAATTATTCCTTTTGCACCATGCTCGTGAGCTTTCAGTGCATCATCCCCTCGCAAAATCCCTTTCAATAGCACTGGTAAACTGGTGATAGATTGTAACCACTCTACATCTTTCCAGGTCACACTAGGGTCTATCTGTTGAGCAAAATAGGCAAATAAACCAGATTCTTCTCTAGTCTGAGGAATTGCCACATCTACCATAGAGACTAAATTAGCTAGTTCCATAGTCTTGGGTAAAGTAAACTGATTACGGCGATCGCTTTCTCTTATGCCTAACATGGGTGCATCTACCGTTAGACATAAAGCACTATAGCCAGCAGCTTCTGCTCTTTGGACTAAAGCTTGAGTGAGAGATCGATCGCGATGTATGTAGAGTTGAAACCATTGAGGCGTATTGTGTCTTTGTGCAGCAACAGTTTCTAAACTTTTAGTAGACATAGTACTTAGCACCATTCCCACCCCGCTACTTCCTGCTGCTTGGGCAGTGGCTATTTCCCCCTCTGGATTCGCCAAACACTGAAAAGCCATCGGTGCGATAAGTATGGGTATGGCTAGAGATTGTCCTGCAATCGTAGTAGTTAGATCGCGCTGGCTCACATCTACTAACATCCTGGGACGAAGTTGATAGCGATTGATTGCCAAGCGATTTTCTTTAAGGGTAATTTCATCTAAAGCTCCACTCCGATAATAATCTAGAGCCATTAACTGTAAATGCTGCTTGGCAAGGGTCTCATATTCAAATAAATTAATAGGTCTACTCAAATTTCTCCACCCTCTATTATTACTTTTACTTGATGTACACCAAAATTAGCAACCAACACCTAACAACTAACAACTAATGACTATTAAACTTGTACTACCTGATTACTATCTGCCGATCGTCGAGCAGCATCAGCTACTTGTAAAGCATAAAGACTAGCTTGGGGTTTAACATAAAGGGGTTGTCCTTCCGTGAGATAATCTAAAACCATACTTGTATCTTGAACAAACAAACCACGACGACTCTTTACAGGAAGAGTAATAGTTTCTTCTCCTTTAATTAAACTACCTTTTTCCCCCATAAAAGAGATAGTACCTTGATCGCCGTAAATTTCTAGATGACGATAACCATGCCAAAATACATCTCCTTTACCATAACTAATTTCGGCGATCGCACCATTAACAAAGCGTAGTTGAGCATTACAAAGACAAGCATTAAAGTACTCTGCTTCAGGAGCATCCCAATAACGAGATTGACAAGATACTGTCGCTACATTGCCCAATATATCTGTTAAACGATGAACACGAGAGAGAGCAGCAGATAAAGGAAAACCCCACATTTGCTTATGATAGTTCCAACGACGGGCAGGAGGATACTTAGGAGCAATAGTAGTGTAGCGAGCGTAGAATATATTACCTATTTCTGGTAAATATTGCCTTAAGGTTTGATGTATTCCCCCAATTAATTCAATATGTTCAACATGGATTAGTTTATTTTTGGCTTGAGCTAGGGTAATAATGGCTGCTGCTTCTTGTGGATCGAGAGAAAGAGGATATTCTATTACTACGTGTTTGTTATTTTCGATCGCCGAACGAGCGATCGCACCATGGTCGCGGTTAATTGTACAGATAACAATCAAGTCTAATTCTGGCTGACTAACTAGTTCTTGCCAAGAATTAACCTCTGTCACAGAGAAAGTTTGACAAAATTTTGCTACTTTCTCAGGCGTATTCCCCGCCACCTGGAGTATTTCTGCTCTGGGGTCTGCTTGTAATGCTTCTGCTCTTTTTTTTGCTGCGTAACCAGTACCAACAATACCTACTTTAATAATCTTTTGAAGAGGGGATAGGTTCAAGATCTTAATATTACCTCACTAAATTATTGATTTTAAAGGGAATAGGGAACAGGCAATGGGCAACAGTTTGTTTCTATTCCCTATTCCCTCCAAGGCGATCGCCTTGCTAATTGTGCAAAATTATTACTGGTGCTGAAGTTAAAGACTTCTAACAGAAAAATTGTAAATTTCCTTACTCTAAGTACAAGTCATCAATCTTAACTATAACTATAATTAATATTTATTTTTGCGGTTTCCTATTTGAAAATTAACTCGAAGTAAATCTTCTTTAATTATTGTTATATCGTTGTTACAAGCTATTGATATTTTCTTATTATCCTTATTCTTTACTTTTCCAATTAGATAAGAAAAACTTATTTTAAGTTAAATTAAGAATCTCATTACTAATGCTCGGTGTATTCTCAATATTTTTCCCTTAGTATCAGAAATGGAGCTTGTCGGAAAGCTCCAGATCGATTCTCTTATAGGAAGAGAATTAGTATGCAATATCAATTATAACTGCCGTTTCTTATAGATAAGGAGAACACTATGGCAACTTACAACGTTACATTAAAAATGCCTGATGGCGAACAAACTATTGAAGTACCTGATGATGAGTACATTCTTGATGTCGCTGAAGAGCAAGGTTTAGATTTACCTTATTCTTGCCGTGCAGGTGCTTGCTCTACTTGTGCTGGTAAATTAGAATCTGGTTCGATCGATCAATCCGATCAATCTTTCTTAGATGACGATCAAATCGAAGCTGGCTATGTTCTTACTTGCGTAGCTTATCCTACTTCTGATTGTACTATTTCTACTCATCAAGAAGAAGAGCTTTACTAAAAAAGAGCGAACAAAGAAAATTAGTCTCGTCTGTACTTATTTGATACAGACGAGACTTTATTACTACATTTTTATTACTACATTTTTATTACTACATTTATTAATAATTATTTAATTCCTAACTAGTTTAACTAAAGCGTCTTTAAAACTAGGAGGTAATTGGCGCATAATTTTTCCTTTTTCGCGATCGACTCCCACTAAAGTTACTCTACCTGTAAGACAAAGTGTCTGAGTATCAACAGTCAGAATTTTATAATCCCAAAGCATTTTTGCTCCTTGAGTGTCACTTAAACGAGTTTTGACGATTGCCGAAGTACCCAAAGAGATAGAGCGATGATATCGTATAGAAAGTTCAACTACAGGTAAATCGCAACCCAAAACAACTAAATTAGCGAAATCTATACCAATTGAACGCAGACACTCTACCCTAGCTTCTTCCATCCAGGTGATATAAGTGCCATGCCAGACAATACCTCCATAGTCTGTGTGATGAGGTTGTGCTTTCACAGGATATTCAAACCAATTCTCTGTCGTTGCTTTGATGCCTTCATCTTTTTCAAGAGCGGATGTAGGTAGTTGAGGGGTTGTAAAGTATTCTTCTGACAATTTAATCCTTATCCTTATCGAAAACTGCCCATAACTAGTATAGTGTTTTGCCTCGTTTCCCTAGTTCTATCTATTTTGTAGTTTATACATATGGTTAAATAACTGCCAACAATATTCCTCTGATAATCCGCAAGTAGTAGCACCACGAATTACAATTTGCATATATGAATCATTAGGAGGAATTTCTCGATCGAGTTTATCAACTACCACATAAGTACGCACATTTTTATATTGTTTATTATTGCTATGAACTTGGACAAATTCTTGCTTGTAGCCGTTGCGAGGTACTTCTTCTCGTTCATCTAAGGCATTACTTAATCGCCAAGGAAGACAATATAGTACACCTTCTACAGAGGATTTACTATCGGCAATGATATCTAATACCCCACAGTTACGCCGTCGTGACTTGCGATAAAATCCTAAACGATAACCAGATAAAATAGCCTTACCAACAACATAATTGTAAGTATCTTCTAACAGCGATCGCTTTAAGTCAACGGGACACATACAAGAACCATAAGCAAAGTAGTAGAAAGTTGATTCTGGCAAATTACAATTGCTCCTGAAAACGAAAAACAGTAACCTCAAGAAGGTTACTGATTTAATCTTTTCGCCCTTGCTGGGGGTCGATTATCAGTGAACAGTGTAGAGCAAATGCTAACACCAAAAATAGGAATTTTAAAACTCAGTATATTATTCAGTTAAGCTCCACCTATTCCTCTCTGTCAGCTTTTTTAGGAGAAGAATTATAAAGAGCATCCAATTGTTGACGAGCATCTTCTACCGATACAGAACGCATTACTAAAAGTGGTTCTTCGATTACTTTTCCTTGTTCATCTAATAACTCTGGATGAACTTTTCGGCTAGAAAAAGAGTTTCTCCTGTTAATTGGTGCTGATTGAGATAAATTACCGTTAGCAGGATACATTCTCTGAGTATCTACGCTTAGAGTAACTAAGCTACGAATTAGATTAGTAATTGCTATCATAGCGATGATAGTAAAAGCCAAAATGTAAATTATATGTAACATGAAACTCTCCTTTCCAAGGGCAACATAATTTGATAATTCTGCTAAAAAAAAATCTTAAACTGACATAATCTCTAATCTTTAGGACGGAGAACTAGAGTTTTTAAGTTCTCGCCATCTTCTAGCTACATCCCAACACTCAGCAACTAACTTGTGCCAGGGAACAAGCATCTTTGACTCAATTCCTACTTCTCCATCTGTCGCCTCAAACAACATTTGCGCTGTACCAACTTCTAGTTGTGCTTTTTTAATTTTCGCTAACAATTCTGCTTGCTCATCAGTTGAGAAGAATGACAAATCTTCCGATTCTAAAAGAGAAGTAGAACGCTCAAACCAGTATTTAAAATCTTCCAGCAGTGGCTTTAAGACTGTGCTCAATATTTCTTTCTCGCTTGGTCGCTTAGAAGACATATTTTTAAAGTAGTTTATTATTTCATTACTTCTAATATTAGCGTTTTTTACATTACTCAATAAAAAATTACAATATTTTAATTCTTAGAGCGTAAGTCAAAAGAGAGAGCAATCTTTGTATCATGGTAAGGAAGAAATCTTGGTTATAAGTAAATAAAAAGTCAACTCGCATGGTAAAACAGCCGATGCCTTCTGAAGAACTACAACAACCAATTAAATTACCCCGCACTAGTGAGTCAGAATCTTTGAAAAAAATTCGTCACACCACCTCTCATGTGATGGCAATGGCGGTGCAGAAGCTGTTTCCCAAGGCACAGGTTACGATTGGCCCTTGGACAGAAAATGGCTTTTATTACGATTTTGATAGTCCTGAAACTTTTACAGAAAAAGATTTAAAGCAAATCAAAAAGGAGATGATTAAAATCATCAACCGTAAATTACCAATAATTCGAGAAGAAGTAAGTAGAGAAGAAGCAAAAAAACGAATTGAGGAACTCGGTGAACCTTATAAACTCGAAATCTTAGCCAGTATAGAAGAACCCATTACTTTATATCATTTGGGTGAAGCCTGGTGGGATTTGTGTGCTGGACCTCATGTAGAGACTACTGCTGATATTAACCCCAAAGCGATCGAACTAGAAAGTCTAGCTGGTGCCTATTGGCGTGGTGATGAAAATAACGCCCAACTGCAACGTATATACGGGACTGCCTGGGAAACCTCAGAACAGCTAGCTGAATACAAACGGCGCAAAGAAGAAGCTTTAAGGCGAGATCATCGCAAACTAGGTAAGGAATTAGGACTATTTATTTTTAATGATTTAGTTGGCCCTGGTTTACCTCTATGGACTCCGAAAGGAACAATTTTACGGAGTACTCTAGAAGATTTTCTTAAACAAGAACAACTCAAGCGGGGTTATCTTCCTGTGGTTACTCCTCACATTGGTAGAGTAGATTTATTTAAAACTTCTGGACATTGGCAGAAATATCGGGAAGATTTATTCCCTATGATGGCAGAAGATGAAAAAGCAGCAGAGCAAGAACAAGGCTTTGTGCTCAAAGCGATGAATTGTCCTTTCCATGTGCAGATTTATAAAAGTGAGTTGCGTTCCTATCGCGATTTACCGATGCGGTTAGCAGAGTTCGGTACTGTTTATCGTTATGAACAATCAGGAGAATTGGGAGGATTAACTAGGGTAAGGGGTTTTACACAAGATGATGCTCATTTATTTGTGACACCAGAACAACTAGATGAAGAATTTCTCAAGGTTGTAGATTTGATCTTGTCAGTAATTAAGACCTTAAATTTAGACCGCAACTTTAAAGCTCGCTTAAGTTTCCGTGACCCAGATAGCGATAAGTATATCGGTTCAGCAGAAGCATGGAATAAAGCAGAAAATGCTATTCGTCGAGCAGTTGAAACTCTGGATATGAATCATTTTGAAGCCCCAGGAGAAGCTGCTTTCTACGGTCCTAAACTAGATTTTATGGTTTGTGATGCTTTAGAAAGAGAATGGCAACTAGGCACAGTCCAGGTAGACTATAATCTGCCAGAAAGATTTGACTTGGAATATACTGCTGAAGATGGTTCTCGCCAACGTCCAGTCATGATTCACCGTGCGCCTTTTGGTTCTCTGGAGCGACTAATTGGTATTTTGATTGAAGAATATGCCGGAGATTTCCCTCTTTGGTTAGCCCCTGAACAAGTACGTTTATTGCCTGTGCGGGATGCTCATGTTGATTATGTCAAAGAAGTAGCAGCCAAAATGCAAAGGATGGGTATTCGTGCTAAAGCAGATACTAGTGGTGAGCGTTTGGGTAAAATGATTCGCAACGCAGAGAAACAAAAAATACCTGTCATGTCTGTTGTCGGAGATAAAGAGGTAGAAGCCAATACTTTAAATATTCGTACCCGTGCTTCTGGGGAATTAGGAGCTATACCTGTTGTTGAAGTGATGGATAAATTAAAACAGGCGATCGATACCTATAGTAATTTTTAGCGAGCAAAGATTTCAGCTTGAGGCTGAAATCTAAAATAAAAATTAAAACTAATTAGGTGGAGATATCGAGCAATTACGTTTAGCGAAATCAGTCAATAGGGAAATTTATTTGTCTAGTTTTGGGTATCGTTGGAATGATCTTTTCTCTTCCGTATCTCTGCACCACTGAGGGTCTGCTTGTTTTCACAATACAACCTAATTGCGCATTGAGTATTTACTACTACAGTGTGCCAATCTAAATCTAGAAGATTGCCAAAATAGATAGTATGGATTGTTAACCTGTGTTAAGGTTAGTATAAGAAAAGAATAATGCTGTTATACAAAAATAGCAATTTTAATGAGGTTAGTTTACAATCCTCTTTATAGATACCAGATAAAAAAATGCTGTATAAAACCCCAGAGGTTGTCTAGCATTTTAACAAAACAGAAAAAACGCTGACAGGAGCCGTCTGTTCGATGGACTATATAGATAAAATACTTGAAAAACTAAGAGAGTGGGCAGATAAACTGATTGAAATTCTTTTAGGACCAGAACAAGAGCCAGAAGGTGAGTTAATTCCCATTCCAGTGGATGATCGTCATCGTCGTCGTTAATCCCTAACAAAGCGAGTATCATTCAAAGTTTTGTCTCAATCTAGCATACTCATTTTACACGGACCTAATCTTAATTTGTTGGGTTTAAGAGAGCCAGAAGTATATGGTTCGATAACTCTCGATCAGATTAATAACCTCCTGAAGGAAGAAGGAAAAAGGCTGCAAGTAAGAATATCCTGCTTGCAGTCAAATCATGAAGGGGTGCTAATAGATGCGATTCATCAAGCTAGGGATAACCATCAAGGGATAATTATTAATGCAGGAGCATATACTCATACAAGCGTAGCCATTAGAGATGCTCTAGCCGGAGTCAAAGTTCCTACTGTAGAGGTTCATTTAAGTAATATTTATCAAAGAGAAGAGTTTCGTCACCACTCTTACATTGCACCAATTGCTATTGGGCAAATTAGTGGGTTTGGTGCTAACAGTTATCTATTGGGTTTACAAGCTTTAGTTAGATATATAAAGCTTGCTGAATAAAATTTTTAGTAAGTCAGATAAGAGTTTTAAACCTTTTTTGGTCAAAAAATTGCCAGAGCATAACATGTATAAGCTCAAAACCCTTGCATTTTGAAAAGATATTTGAGAGTTATCCTTGCCCCAAGGTTTCCCTAACACCTACCACCCGTCGCCACTGAGAATTATGACTTTTTCAGCAAGCCAGATTTAAGCAGAAGCTAACTTTGACAAATAGTAGTGGCTTTTACTAAAATGTTTGCACCTTTTTCCATAGCTGCAATATCTGTTGGTGTCCAGATGCGAGGAGTGAGACATTGATGAGCAATTAGCAATCCCCATAGTCCTTTGGGTGGTAAAACGGGCACAACTAGATTGGCACGGACTTGTAGATTGCGTAAGAAATCTCGATGGCAATCATTGATAGGCTCTGTTTCAATGTCCTCGATCGCTCTTACTCTACCTTGTTGATACATAGCAGCATATTCTCCATTAAAGCAGTCATCTGGCCCTGTTGAACCGAAAATAGAGAATTTATTAGAACTTAGAGATTCAAAGGTAACCTGTCCTTGCCATTGGCTGTAAAAGTAATATAAAACTACACGATCGACTTGTAAATCATTTCTGAGATTAGTCACTACAGTTTGGACTAAAGCATCTTTAGCCAAGTTATCAGCAAGACGATTAAAAACTTTCTGTAAGCCTAGATCGGACATGGTATTATAAGTTTATTATGGGATGCTTTGATGGTTGCTACGAATGCTTGATGGTTAAGATAAGTAGTGAGTAGTTATTAGGGAGTAGCGAGTAGTTAGTATTGATGTCTAATGACTATTTGGATCATTCTTTTTTCTATTTCAATAACTTGATAATCCTTCTTTTAAACCAACTAACAACTAAGAGCTTGTGTTAACTTTTTACCAAATAAGTGTAGCTACGTAAGCTGCGTTCATAGTTTTGTAACAATCTTTGTGCTTCTTCTAGGGTAATGCGATTTTGTTCTAGGGCTATTTCTGTCTGTAAGCGAATCTTTTCCAGTAAATTTTCTCCGTCATATTCTACATAACTTAGCACTTCGTTAACTGTATCCCCTCTTACCACATATTCAATTTGATAGCCAGTAGGACTCATCTGGATATGGACTACATTAGTATCACCAAATAAGTTATGTAAGTTACCCATAATTTCTTGATATGCCCCTACTAAAAACATGCCCAAATAATAGGGATGTACTTTTAAAGGCTGACTATTTTCTTCGCTAGGAATATTCTGTAGGGAATGTAACTCTAAAACATCTTTAACATCCTTGAGGTTAATAAATTGCTCGATAATACCATCACTATCGCAAGTAAGATCAGCAAGAATAGCTTTAGCTGTAGGTTTTTCTTGGAGACGATGAATAGGCATAATCGGAAAAAGTTGCTCGATCGCCCAAGAATCTGGTACAGATTGGAAAATAGAAAGATTGGCATAGTAAATTGATGCCATAATTTTATTCAAGTCTTCTAATTCGTCTGGTACATAGTCTAGTTGGTTAATAATCTGCATAATTTGCTGACAACAAGCCCAGTAAAGTCCTTCTGCCCTAGCCCTTTGAGCTAAACTGAGATAACCCAAGTTAAATAAGCTATGAGCTTCTTGTTTGAATTGAATGGCATCGTGATAGGTTTCTTGGTAGTTATGGCTATCAATTGATTGATAAGTCTCCCAAAAATTGCGAATAACTAGAGGTTCATCTTCTGCTGCTGCTGGAGGTACTTCCGCCGAGATATCATTAGTACCAAGCACATCAAAGACTAAAACTGATTGATGGGCTGCGATCGCTCTTCCACTTTCACTAACTAAGGTAGGTACTCTTACTTTACCTTGTTCGCAAGCATCTTTGACCTGCGCCACAATGTCGTTAGCATAATTTTGCATATTGTAGTTTTTCGAGGCATGGAAATTAGTTTTTGAGCCATCGTAATCTACTGCTAAACCACCGCCAACATCGAGATAAGTTAAATTTGCGCCCATTTTAACTAGTTGGACATAAATTTGACTAGCCTCGCGGATCGCCTCTTTGATTACGGTAATGGAAGAAATTTGTGAACCGATATGAAAATGTAGCAATTGCAGACAATCCAGCATATCTGTCTGTTGCAATTCTGCAAATACTGACAAAATTTGCGGAATAGTCAAACCAAATTTAGCCCGATCTCCTGTAGAACTACCCCAACGTCCTGAACCTCTACTAGCTAATTTAGCTCTTACTCCTAACAAGGGTTTAATATCTAATTGACGACTAATTTCTAAGGTTAGATCTAGTTCTTCTAGTTGTTCAATAACAATAATTGGTTTTTGTCCTAGTCTGATTGCCAGGAGAGCAGTTTCGATATATTCCCGATCTTTATAACCATTACAAATTAATAGTGGTTCTTTCGTTGTAATGTGGGAATTGAGATTAGGTTCAAGGGTGGCTAAGGCAATCATCAACTCTGGTTTTGAACCTGCTTCTAGACCAAATTGATAGGGTTGACCGTACTTAACTAAAGCTTCTACTAAATGACGGTGCTGGTTACATTTAATCGGGAATACGCCCTGATAAGTTCCCTGATAATTATAACGAGCGATCGCCCGATTCATACAGGCATAGAGTCTCTCCATTCTATCCCCTAGAATATCAGAAAAACGAATTAATAGAGGTAATCCTAGGTTACGTTGCTTAAGAGACTTAACTAATTCATATAAATCAAGGGAACTTCCCCGAGAAGAACCTTGGGGAGATACCATGACATGCCCCGCAGCATTAATTGAGAAATAGGGTTCACCCCATCCCTTAATGCCATAGAGGTTTTCACTATCTTCGATCGTCCAATTGTGTTGGTCTTGTTTTTGTTGATTAAGTAGGTTATTGTCTGAGGCTACAACTTTTTGTGGTTGTTGAGGAATATATTCCAGCTTACTTTTGACCATTGAAGACAAGAAAAGTAAAGTCCTTATTATAGCGATAAATAATGTTCTAGAAAAATATTAAATGGAGCTTAAGAAATTAATTTTTTGTAAGTCTTGCGGTTACGATCTCGCCAGTTTTGTTCATTTCTTTCTCTATTAACTAATTGTTATTTTCTAGCCCGAGCGTGTAAGAATCCATGAAAAACTCTCCTAAAAGCAAGTCTCATAAATCTTCTGCCTCAATGAACCTTCATCAATTATTAAATAAACATTTTTTTCTGTTATTTGGGATTACTTCTTTATCACTACTCACTATCACTTCAATTAATTGGAATCGCTTTTGCTCAACCAGTAATTACTCTGGAAATTCCATATCATCTGATTCTCTGGATAATACTACCCTGGCGATCGAAAACCCTAGTAGTTTCTTAACCTGGTTTTACACTGCTATTATTTTAGGCTGTAGTGCTACTCCCTGGCTCTTAGCATATTTATTCAGACATAGAGCTTTGTCGCTCACCCCCAAAAACTTACGCTGTTATCCATCTGCTTCTAAGGCACAAACTCTAAAACCAAGATCCTTGCCTAATCCAGTCTTATCAACGTCTAAAACTATTAACCAGAAAACACAAAGCACCGTAGACAAGGGGTCGTGGGGCGAGGAAACCTCGCCCCCTTGTGAACCCCGCACCTCTCTTTCACAGCAGTGTAACAGTGACTCTTCTAATCCTGCGCCATCCTACCGTATTTCTTCCTGGAAGTCTTCTCTCAAGAAGAATAAGTCTTTAGCAAAAAAAACAAAAAATATTAGACTACCTTTTGAGAAGCTAAAATAATTGAGTATTTTCCAGATTATGATTTCTAGATATAATTTCTTATATGAAAATTATTGACTCCAAAGGAAGAATTTTTGGCAAAATCAGTATCTTGGACATAGGTGCTGCTTGTGTGATCCTTATGGTGATTATGGGGATATTTTTCTTCCCTGGCACTCCCGTTACTCAAAGTATTGTTGCTCAAACCAAGGTTAAACCAATAGAAGTGGATGTATTGGTAAGAGGTTTAAGCGTAGCTGATTTTGAAGGATTACAACAAGAATTTACCGCAGAAAAAGCCAATATTGTTATCCGCAATCAACCCGCAGGTCAAGTAGAAATTAAATCAACTCAGGTTTTACCCCGAACTACTCCTGTTCCTCAACCAGATGGAACAGTAAAGGCTTTACCAGACCCTAGACCAGAAGTAACAATGATTAAAGATCTAATTCTGACTTTGGGGGGAAAAGCCCAAATTACTGGTAATGGTGCAGTATTAGATAATACTAAAAAAGTTAAAGTTGGTATGTCGATTCAATTAGAAGGGAAAAACTACGATTTTAATGGCAGTGTGATTTCTGTTCGAGTTCAAGAATAGTCGGTTTGTAGGTTTTAGGGTGCAGAAGAGCAGAGGAGTTAAACTATTTCTGCTAGTTCCTTGTTTAAAGATACGAGATTAATTTCAGATCTTGGCAATAAATCATTCATAATGGTGCTGTCTGTTTCAGCCAGTCGGACTAATCCCCACAATAGATGTTCAGTACCGATCGACTTTTGACCTTGAAGCCGAACAATTTGTAAGGCAAGCTCTAAAATAAACTTACTTTTTGAACTAAATTTGATATTTTCCCAGTACTCAAAAGAATGTTCATTAGTTTCGATGTCCAGCACTACGCCATTAGACCTAAGTAAACGAGCAGATGTTGTGTTGGCATCCGCTAACAAGCCAGCCAAAATATGTTCTGGTTCAACTAGAGATGTTTGCGCTTGTGTTGCTTTATTGCGGGCAAAATTGAGGGCATTAATCGCTTTTTCAGTAAACCTCTCAAAACCAAACTCGAAACCAAAGAAGTTTTTAACTCTTTCCGCTAGTACTTGCATGGAATTTTTTGCCTCATGAATGAAAATATCTTCGAGCGTGACATTGAACACATTGGCAATTTTGAAAGCCATATCTAAACTTGGATCGAATTTGCCAGATTCAAAACCATTAACTGCTTGGCGACTAATTGCTAATTTTCTGGCGAGGTCAGATTGCGACCACTGCTGCAATTGTCGGAGTTCTTTCAGTCGGTTTTTCATCTTTTTCTGGGTTCTTTGTCAAGTATTACTTTACATGATTACCCAAATAGATGTAAAGTGTGACTTGACAAAAACATACTCATTCTTTCTTATTTCCAATTTTTACGAACTCAAAGTAGTCTAACTAAGACGAAGACCCAAAATTACCAAATCTCTTTCTATTCCATCTAACTCGGCTATTTGGGGAAGATAGCCCCATTGGCTAAATTGGTTTTGTTTAAATAATTGTAAACTTGGTTGATTGTGGGCAAAGATAAATCCTAACAGAGTGTTAATTTCCAACTTGGGACTTAGTAAAATAGCTTGTTTTAGAAACTGGTTGCCAATACCTTGCCGACGGTAGGCAGTACTGACATAAACACTAACTTCTGCTGTATGCCCGTAAGCAGGACGACCATAAAAAGATTGAAAACTAAGCCAACCAGCCACAGTATTATCCTTTTCAAATACCCACAGAGGACGAGTTGACCAATCTCGATCGCCAAACCAAGACTTGCGACTTTCTACAGAAACAGGATTGAGGTCTGCTGTTGCCAGGCGATCGGGAATAGTACTATTATAAATCTCTACAATGCTTGGTAAGTCTACTTCTGTTGCTTGGCGAATCATATAGTTTGAATCAGAATTATAGAACTTAGATTCTTGCTTAAATATTATTTCCCTTTAAATTTATCGTAATTATTAACTACTACTCTTTACTCTCTACTAACTAGTAACTGTTATAATCTCTGTACTTCTTTATATGATACAGAGCATTCTCAATGAGAAAGAGTATGGAAAACTATGTCTCTAAACTATTTAACTATTGGGCAAATAGTTTAGTATTGTTTAGTCAACGGTATGGTCGTCAAGGGTGGTTAACTTTTCTGTTTAGCTTGACTTTGACCATAATCATATTCTTTCCGTCTATAAGTAATACTCAAGAAGTAGTTGATTTAAATAAAGAGAAATTAACAGGTACACAATTAGCCCAGAAAACTGGAGCTTGTGCAATCAAAGACATTTCCAGAGAATTAAGGGGAGTTTGGCTGACCAACATAGATAGCGAGGTCTTATTTTCTCCTCGAAATCTCAAAGATGCGATCGCATCTCTAGCTGATTTAAATTTTAATACTCTTTATCCTACAGTTTGGAATTGGGGTTATACTCTTTATCCGTCTTCGGTAGCCAAAGCGGTGGTAGGGAAAGCCGTCGATCCGACTGAAGGACTAAAAGGAAGGGATATTTTAGCAGAAACCATTCAACAAGGACGAAAAAAGGGAATGACTGTAATTCCCTGGTTTGAATTTGGTTTTATGGCACCAGCAGAATCGGAATTGGCTCAACGTCATCCTGAATGGTTAACAAAAAGAAAAGATGGTAGTACTATTTGGTGGGAAGGTAAAAAACATCAAAGAGTTTGGCTTAATCCTCTACGCCCAGAAGTTCAGAATTTTATTACCGATCTAATTGTCGAAATTGTTAGTAACTATGATGTTGATGGTATTCAATTAGACGATCATTTCGGGTTTCCTTCAGATTTTGGTTATGACGAGTTTACTGTCGAACTATATAAACAAGAGCATGGAGGGAAATCTCCCCCAGAAAATCCTAAAGATCCTGAATGGGTTCAGTGGCGAGCAGATAAAATAACTGAGTATGTAGAGCAACTTTTCTATGCCATTAAAGATGCTAACCCTCAAGCAATTATTTCTCTTTCTCCTAATCCCTATAAGTTTTCTTTACAATCTTTTTTATTAGATTGGCGCAAGTGGCAACAAAAAGGACTAGTTGAAGAATTGATTATTCAAGTCTATCGTCACGAACATGATAGTTTTGTGCGTGAATTAAACCAACCAGAAATTAAAGAAGCCCAAGAACATATTCCTGTAGGTATTGGTATCTTGTCTGGGTTAAAAGGTCGTCCTGTACCTATGGGTAGAATTCAGCAACAAGTGGATTTTACTCGCAGCAAAAATTTAGCAGGAGTTTCTTTCTTTTTCTATGAGAGTCTTTGGAATTTGGCATCTGAACCTGCTTTAAATCGTCAATATAGGCTTCAATTTCTTTTTCAAGGAAAAGCCCAAAGACCTGACCTCGATAATACTACTTTTTCCTGTTCCTAAACTTCAATTTTGTTAAAATTTCCCATAATGCTTAAATTCGATCGCCAAATTGAGAAAATCACATGAGTTGGCTAATTCTCGTTGGCTTTGGTTTATTTTCTGGTTCTTTGGCTGGCTTACTAGGAATAGGAGGTGGTGTTGTTTTAGTACCAATGATAGTTATCCTTGGTCATGTTCCTGCTAAAGCCGTAGCCACTAGCAGTTTGGTAATATTTTTAACTTCTCTTTCGGGGAGTATTCAGAACTGGTACATGGGTAATCTTAGTTGGCGAAGAGTTTTACTATTAGGTTTACCCTCTTTATTTACCGCCCAAATCGGTGCTTTTCTTGTCAGTCAAATATCAGATAGATACTTACTTCTTGCTTTTGGAATTCTGTTAATATTCAATATCTTTTTAGGTACTCTCCGTAAACGTTTAATCAAAACAGAAATAAATAGTAAGCAACCCAGCATAAATCCTCTCTGGGCAAGAATTTTTACTGGGAGTGCTGCTGGTTTACTAGCCGGTTTGTTCGGAGTTGGTGGGGGAGTAATTATGGTTCCGATGCAAATGCTTTTATTAGCTGAAAATATTAAAACTGCTATTCGGACTAGCTTAGGAGTAATTGTGCTTACTTCTTTATCTGCGTCTATAGGTCATGCTTATCAGGGGAATGTTTTATGGATAGAAGGATTTGGTTTGGGATTAGGTGGGTTATTAGGGGCGCAGATTAGCACCCGTTTTCTACCTAAATTACCCGATAAAATAGTTGGCTGGTGTTTTAATATTTTGATGATGGTTATTGCTGTTTACACATTTTGGAAAGCTTTTAGTATTTAGGAGATTGCTATTTTTGCCAGACAGGTTTAATAAATAATTTAGTTCCATAAATCCGAGATTGTAAAGGTGGTAGTTGCCGAAACTGTCGAAGCAGCTAACTTCAATCCAGCTGCTTTATTTCCCCAAGTGAACAGTTACAAAACTACGGACAGAAAGCATTAGAGGAAATCGCATCTATGCAAGAGAAATCTCAACAACCTGATTTAGTTTTATTAGATGTAATGAAAATTTCCGAAAGCCTTGCTGCACAACAATTAAGAGAAAATAACAGATTTTTATAAGTTCACACTTTATTTTTCATCCAGCAAGGCTTAGAGAGAATTTATCCTAGATTAAATATGCTTGCTCTAAGTTCAGTTAGAAATTCAGCTTGTGCTTAGATTGCTTTAGCTTCTGCTTCCTGTTGGAGTAGATTAATAATAGAGGTTTTTTCTAGTAACCCGACTAAAACTCCATCTTCTTGAACCACAGCTAGTTCCCTAAGATTTTCTGTTTCAATTAGCTTGATTACTTCCATCAAAGATTGATCTGATTTTACTGTAGTAATATCGATCGATTCTTTAATTAATTCCTTTACTGTAATTTCAGTCCATTTAGAAGTAGAAATTTGTTTTAAATCTTCAGTATCTATTTCTCCAATTAGTTGTCCTTCTTCGTTAATAACTAAAAATTTGCGCCATTTATCTTTACCAATGACATAATCATTAACAAATTCTCTGAGAGTTAAATTAGCTGAAACAATAGGGCTATCTTCTAATACTGCATCTTCTGCTGTATAGCTACTTAATTTTTCACTAACTGTAGCCGACTGGGCAGCAAAACCAGCATTTTGGAGTAAAAACAAACCAATAAATAACGTCCAAACGCTACCAATAGGACTAACGCCAATAACTGCCAATCCACCCATAATAACTGCTAGCCAACCAAAAGCTTGACCAACTCTACCAGCAAAAATCACTCCTTTGTTGGGGTTGCCAGTAATTTTCCAGACAATGGACTTGAGTACATTACCACCATCTAAAGGTAAACCGGGAATAAGGTTAAATAGGGCTAAAACTAGGTTAATTGTAGCCAGCAAAGAGACGATCGCTTCGATTGGTTCGGATAAAGGTACACTAGTACTAATTATGGCGAATAAAACAAATAGTAGTAAACTAACTACAGGACCCGCGATCGCTACTAAAAAAGCCTGTAACGGTGTTTCCGATTCTTTTTCTAGGGTAGCTAAACCACCAAAAATAAAGAGGGTAATAGATTTGACAGGAATACCTTGAGCAATAGCTACAAAACTATGACCTAATTCGTGGGCTAAAACCGAAGAAAATAGTAAGATTGCTGCCAAAAATCCTAAAACCCAGGGAAAAATAACTCCTAGCTGCGGAAATAATTGTCCTAAATCGGCTCCATAAGTTAACGTTACCAATCCTAAGACAAAAAACCAGGAAGGATTGATATAGAAAGGAATACCAAATAAACTACCAATGCGAATGCTTCCCTTCATCTTGTCTTCTCCTTTTGCTATGGCGAATTATCTTTATTTTCGCCTTTCTTGCTAAGAAAATTGTAACGAAATGTAAAACAAATTCTAATCTCTTTTATACAGTAAAAACCGACACTAAGAGTACGGTCAAAAATAGATATACTTAGGCATAATAGGATTAGAGATATCCTGAAAAACTATGTCTGATTATCCTCCTATACCTCCAGAATCTTATAGCCCTGAAGATCTTCAGCAAATCCTGTATTTAGCGATCGCTCGTCAAGGAAATCAAGAAGAGTTGAGTCGTGAGCAACTTTGGGAAATTGCTGATGAATTAGATATAGATAAAAATACTTTGCAAGCTGCTGAAAGAGAATGGTTACAAGAAAAAGCAATAACCAAAAAACGGCAGGCTTTTAATCTATATAGGCGTAATAAACTAAAGCAAAAAACTGCTAAATATCTGATTCTTAACACTTTTTTAATATCTTTTAACCTTATTGTAGCAGGGGCGATAACATGGTCTTTGTATATAGTTTTAATTTGGGGGTTAGCTTTAGCTCTTAGTGCTTGGAAAACTTTTCAATCTGAAGGGGAAGAATATGAAAGAGCTTTTCAACGTTGGGATTTTCAAAATCAAGTTAAACAAACTGTAACCACTTTTTGGGATAAGCTACAAAAGGCTTGGCAAGCTTGATTTAATCAGCAGAGGGAATTAGTAGAGTACACTTCTATTCTTGCATGGATTTGTTATGATTTTTTTAGGTGCGAACTATTAAAGTTAAATTGCAATCCATGAGATTTAAACGATTCATTATTTTAGTAGCTGCAATTCCAGTAGTATTTTTCTTACTATTTCTCTTCAAGCCATCGAGTGCTATTTCTCAGATGAGTCCATGGTCGTATAATCCACATAATCTGGAGCCGACATATAAAATTTCAGATGACTTTGGAATTGTTGTTGAATCAGTCGAACGCGGTCTTTTTACAGGATATTTTGTTGTGCGTGAAGACGATTCATGGGTTCGGTTTGAAGCGGAGGTTGCACCCAGAGCAAAATTGATTGTTCCCTAAGCAATTTCAGTAGTTGCGACGGTTGAAAATAATATTGTGTTGGTTAATTATCCCAACCTAAAATCAAACTCAGTATAGTTGCTGATTAACTGATGTTACGCAGTAAAACGATAAATCAAGGTTTGAGGCAATAGGGAACAGGGAACAGGGAACAGAGGATTACAAATGTTTTTTAGTTCTGAGTGCGTAACATCAGTGATTAATTGGAGGGCTATCAATACTATTGACTTTTTTTAGACTATGCTGGAAACGGCAAGTCTATTTTTTATGCCAGTATTGAAAAATCTCCCTAAAAATTACGATGACACAAAAAGTCGTTGGTATGCTGAGCAGCTATAAAAATCTCAACCAAAGAGATTGGCTATGGAAACAAACGCCTAATCCTTTTGGAGTTTGGGGCAATATGCAGATGTTGGCGACAGCTACAAAACCAGATTTTTTACTTCTATATCAATTCGATTTTCCCAAAGGACAAGCTGATATTCCTTGGTGGCAAAAGTTGCTTGGTAAAGGCTCAAATTCTCCAGCAGAGATACCTTCATTACTCAAAGATATTCCCCCAGAAAGAATTATTTTTCTCTTGCGAGAGCCTCCTCTCGAAGAAGTTATCACCAGAAATAAAGCTAATTATAAACTAGCTAGTCAATATTGTGGCTATGTTTCTGGGCCCGATCGCTTTGCCCCTAAACCTGATTATATGCCTGCTATTTGGTATGTCAATAATTCTTTTACTGAATTAGCAGAGGAAAAACTACCAGAAAAACAAAGGCTTTGTAGTTGGATTACCTCAGGTATTTCTCGCACAGCTAACCATCGTCAGCGTTTAGCTTTTTTACGCTTATTGCAAGAAAATGATTTAGAGTTTGACTTATATGGTCGTCGTCTGCCAGAGTGGGCAAATAGTCTAGGTACAGTGCAAAATAAATATCATGCTATGGCTCCTTATTACTACAATCTAGCCATAGAAAACTATGCTGACAATGAATTATATGTCAGCGAAAAGTTATGGGATTCCCTTTTGTGTTGGTGCTTACCTATTTATTATGGTGGTTCTGCTGCGGATAAGTTATTACCTCCTGGTAGTTTCTTGCGTTTACCTAGCTTAGATGAAAAAGGTTTAGCTTATATTCAGGAAGTCACCTCTAGTCTTGACGCTTGGTATGAAGCAAAAGATAAGATTGCAGAAGCTAGACAGATTATTTTACATAAATTGAATTTACTCGAATGGCTTTCTAATTTTGTCGATCGATTTTGAGAAAGTAGGGGTTTGGCGTAGTCAAACTTCTAGATCATTTACCCTATTGTCAGCGAGAAAATCTCTATGGATGGAATTTGTACCTTAGCTAATGACAGAGTTTACGATCAGGTTGTTGCTTTACTCAATAGTATCGAGGCTGTGGCAGGTAAAGATATGCCTGTTTGTATTTACCCCTATGATGATAATACAGCCAAGCTAAGTCTAGAGGTTAGCAAAAGACCTAACGTACAGTTGTACGATCGATCTGAGTCTATAGAAAGATGGGATAATTTTGCTCAAGCTGCTTGGGATACCCATCCTACTGCTAGCCAAATTTGGCAAAAAGCAGGAAGCCAAGGTTATCATCGTTTTGGTACTCATCGCCGTTATTGTGCTTTTGATTCTCCTTTCGATCGCTTTCTCTATATGGATGCAGATACTCTGTTAATGAGCCCTGTAGATAACATTTTTGCTCTCTTAGAAAATAATGATTGTGTTGTCTATGATTTTCAGCACAAAGACCCTACTCATGTATATACAGTTGATTCCCCTAAGTTAGCAACCGTATTTTCTCAGCAACGCATTGCGACAGAAATTTTTTGTTCTGGGTTTTATGCTTCTAAACAAGATTTATTCCCAGAAGAAAGCAGAAATAAACTAATTAGTTATCTTAAATCGGGAGAAGCTGAAATTCTCTATCCTATGGCACCAGATCAAACTTTAATTAATTATATGATGATGCGCTCTGGTTGTTCAATTTACAATTTAGCTTTAAATTTATCTAAATCTGAGCTAACAGGTTGTTGTGTCACTTCTAGCCATTTTGAAAACCAAAACCAGGTTTTATATGACAAAGGTAGGCGATTAACTTATATTCACTATATTGGTTTATCCTCTAAGTTATTTGCGCGAGTTTGTGAAGGAGAAAATATAAACTTTCCCTACAGAGAATTATTTTTATACTATCGTTATCTCCACGAACCAGATAACTATCCTCAGTTTACAACTAAGGCTAAATCATACAATCAGTCTCCAAGTTTGGCAAAGCGAGTTATGTCTAAATTGGGTTTAACTTTCTAATAGAAATAACTGAACTTCTGAACTTCTGAATTCTGAACTACTATAGGGATATTTTTATGAGTCGTGGTATTTATATTACTGCTAATGATAAAGTAAGCGAGCAAGCGATCGCACTTTTAAATAGTATTAGGTTACACGATCGAGATACACCAATTATGATGATTCCTTATGATGATAATTATCAAGCGATCGCTACTACCTTGGCAAACTCTTTTAATGTCCAAGTATATCCAGATTTAGATTTTATTGAGCGTCTCTCGCAAAAACTTTATACTATTTTTGGTAAAGGTTTTTTTGCTCGTCCCAATCAGTTTCGTAAGCAAGCTTGTTGGTTCGGAGAGTTTGATGAATTTCTCTATATTGATACAGATATTGTTGTTTTTGAAAAAATTATCGACAATCTTGATTATCTGCAAGAATATGATTTCTTATGTTGTGATTATCAACACTCTGGGGGTATCAAAAATATATTTACCCCTAAAGTAATCGAAGAAGGTATTTTTACAGAAACAGAATTACAAGATATTTTTAACGGTGGTTTTTGGGCTTCTAAAAAAAACTTAATTACCGAACAAGATTTATACGATATTTTTGCTGAATGTGTCTCCCATCCAGAATACTTCGATTTTTCGCAAAAAACTTCCGATCAACCTATTATTAACTATATGTTACTTAAACGTATCCCTCGACGTTTTAATATAGTTTGTAGACCAGGAAAAGCCCCTGGTAGTTGGGCAGGAAGCAAACATTTTCAACAACAAGACTATACATTGTTCGATCCTAATACTAACCAAAAGTTACAATATCTACACTGGGCTGGGATTAAAATTCAACCAGGCTGTCCTTATTGGAATATTTGGAAACATTATCGTTATCTTGGCGAGGAAAATCCCCCAGAAGATTTACCAATTCCCCAACCGAAAACTGTTTGGCAAAGAGCGATCGATAAAGTTACCAAAGTATTTAATTGAATAAGATAATTATGAAAAAAATCACCAAACCTCAAAAACCTTTACATCGCACCTGGATTCGTTTACTTCCCTATGCTTGCTTTGGTGCAATGGTAATTTCTTTATCCTCAGCAGAAAGTCTTCAATCTACTTGGATTATTTACGTAATTTTAATGTTTACTCAGTTAAGTGTAATTGGCATTTATTTATTGATAAATAAGTTAGCCGAAAAAAAAGCGTTTAATAAGTTTAATAACATTCTCGATAAAATTTAGATATCAAAATGATAGCGAATTGCTCCTGTCTCTGGATCATTCTCAATATTAGCTAATTCTTGTTTTACTGCTTTTTCTAATAATGCTTTTACTTGTTCTGCAGGTAGTTCCATTGCAATAATAGCTTGACCAACAGAAAGAATATTATTATGGGCAGCAGCAGTTTTAAGTAAGGTTATGAGAGGATCGGTTTCCTTTTTTTCTCCTGAATTATAATCGCTAAATTGTTGTTTTTGCTGAGCTATATTGGGAGGGTAAAACCTATCTTGTATTTGTGATTTTGCCCAAAGATAATGGTTTCTTTCTTCCACCATAGAAGAAATCAGGAATAAATCTATCAATTGACCTAAACCGAATAAACCAAAAGTACAAAGATAAATTACTCCACTAACATATTTACCAAGATAAAAACGGTGAATTCCAAAACAACCTAAACAGGCTAAAGCCCATAAAAGATAAGCAATTCCCTTATTGAGTTCAGGAATTTTCTGTCCTTGTTGTCTCATGGCTAACCTTAAAATCGAGTCTTATAACACAATTATAATTGTAGTTAAAGTTGTTGAATTACTGTATTGATTATTGAAAATTTTCTTAAAGGTTAATAACTTTTTCAAAAAACTTATTTTCCAGTTTATCCAAATGTCTTGTACACCATATTAAAGCGCACCTGATATAAATTAGGCAAAATTTAGATATCAAAATGATAGCGAACTGCTCCTGTTTCTAAATCATTATCTATATGAGCCAAGCCTTGTTTTAGTGCTTTTTGTAATAACTGTTCTACTTGTTCTACTGGTAGTTCCAAAATCATAACTGCTTGACCAAGAGAAAGAACATTATTATTATCAGCAGCAGCTTTGAGTAATTTCAACATAGGATCGGATTGGCTAGTTTGGGCTGGCGATGACTGAACGCGAGTTTTCATCTGTTTTATTAAACTGCTGGTTTTACTTCTAATTATTTCCTCACCCATATCTGTCCAGAGTAGAAGATTATTTGTTTTTGCTTTTTCTTGAAGATAATAATTTTTTTCTTTGACCATATCAGGAATTAAAAATAAGTCGATTACTTGACCAAGACCAAATAAACCAAAAGTGCAAAAATAAAGTATGCCTGTTCCAATTCTGCCTAGATAAAGACGATGAATTCCACAAAAACCAAAAATTCCTAAAGCCCACAAAATATAAGCAATACCTGTATTAATCTCTTGCTCTTGCTGTCTCATTACCAAAATCACAACTTAGTTGTTTCCTCTAGTTTTGATTGTAATAAACATTATTATGAGATCACCATTTATCAGGGAAAACTGTTATTAAAAATTTATAAACTTGCCCAAAATAATTGGAATGATCTATAAAATTAAACTTTTGGTTTTAACTTGGCTGTTAACTCAGTTTTAATGCGGTTCAAAATGGATTCTTCATCCAAAGAGTCCAAAATATTTTGTACTACAGCTTTAGGACCTTGAGGTCCCCAAGATGCACCATTAGCTAAATAGGTTTTAGTTACATGGGCGATCGCATAAGCAGAAACTCCTGCTACCCCTCCTTGCGCAATGGCAATCGATAAATAAGGAGCTAGAGATATTCCTCCTGTTATCGGGATTGCTAAACCGAAAATCCCTTTAAGGGAACTAAGACCCAAAGTAGCCAATAATTCACTAGCAGTAATACCTCCCATACTCAAAGCAATTTTTTTGAGCAGACTAACCGCTGCCGATTGAGTCATGGTAATACCATAAAGACGAGATAAAGCAATAATAATAGCAACATCAATCACTGCACCCGTAAAAAGATCGATCGCCGTGACAGGATTAACAGCCACAGCCATAGCTTTAATCATTACCCCTTTTTGAATTAATCGATCTGCTGTTTCTGAGCGAATTGCTAGTTTACGCTGTATTATTTGCTCGTTAATTTCATCAGCATAGAGCATTGTATTGAGAGCAACTAAAGATTTTCCCTCTCGGTGTAATAGCTCTAAGATTTTTAATTTTAGTGATTCTATTTGAGGTTTACCTTGAGTGCGCTGTATTCTTACCTTGCCGTCTTTTCCCCGCACTCCTTGTACTTCGATGGGAGAAGCAGCCACCATAATAATTTCTTCAGGGGAAATTAACTGTTTTACCCGTTCATCACAGATTTTCTGGTAGATTGCCTGACGATCTGCTTTTGGATACTGGTCTATTTTATTTAAAACTAGTAGAATCGGTTTCCCTGCCTCTCTTAGTTTAGCTAAGGCATCATATTCAACTTTAGTTAAATCTCCAGCAATAACAAATAAAATCAAGTCTACTTGTTTAGCTAATTCACAGGCTAAAACTTCGCGAGTCTCTCCATTAACTTCATCAATACCAGGAGTATCTATTAGCTGTATTTCTCCGTTCCCGATGCCAGTGGAAAGGGTGAGGCGTTGGACTTGTTGTTGGCTATTTCCTAGTTTTTCTGGGGTTAGTTGCCACTTAGCCTTGTTAATAGCTTTTGTCACCCCATGAAGAGGCCCTGCTTGAAAAATTTGTTGACCAAGAAGGGCATTGAGTAGAGATGATTTGCCTCTTCCTACCATACCAAAAGCAGCAATTTGAACCACCGATTGCTCTAGTTTATCGAGCATGGCAGTCAAGCGATCGACTTCTGATTCTAATCCTGTTTGTTCTTCGGCAGTTAGATCGAGATTACGAACTATATTTCTTAAAGCTTGTTGGGCTTTGCGATAGTTTATCTCTGAACTAATTTCATCAAGATTAATTATCGTAGTTTCTAACTCGTCCCATTGCTCAAATTTGTCTGACAACAAAAAAACTCCTGAGTAAAGCCTAATTCTATTTAGAGATTATTTTCTAATAATTACGTATTTTTTCTAGCTATTAATTATCTCTATAGTAACTTAAATCTTTTATCCTTTTTCCTTGTCAGTCCAACTCAGCTAAGGTATATCTTGCTTAGTACTACGTCGTGTTTAATGAGGGTTTCGAGGATGCTTAATCTCTGCTTGTTAAATCAAACAAAAAAAGTAGTAAAAATACTGAACTCAAATATCAATTTTAGAGACTATGATTGCTATTGTTTCGATTGATTCGGTAGGTACTGACAGTAATATTTCACCTGCAAATAAATTATTTTTAGTATTACTTAAATAGTTTATTTACGTGGAAATATTGAAGCTTTATCTTTACATCAATGTGAGAGGATTGAACGGTTATACATGTCTCCTAGGCTGTTAAAGTTATAGATAGGAGATTTCATGGGACTTTCATTAGTATTAAAAGTAGCAGGTATGACTGCTGCAATTGTTACTACTTTATTATCTTGTAGACCTATTCAGGCAGTTTCTTTTGAAGAGAAAGAAGTAGATCAAAGCGATTTTGTTGTAGTTGCTGCACCTTATCGTCATGGGTACAATTTGATGATAGTAGAACAAATGCCAGGGGAAAGAAAATGCTGGAGTGAAAACGGAGTAAATCCAGTTTTTGTAGACCCTCTACTACTTAATTTTGATTTTACCGATGCTTGTAAACGTAGCGTGGATAGTAATGGCTATTCCGTGCGTTTAGATGGTCAAGATTACGGAATGGATTATCTAGTTAATATAGTTGAAAGCAATGGAGAACTGAAACTAATTGCTACTCATCGAGATGCAGATAAACCAGATATAGAAATTGGTAAAACTAATGGTGTGGGTTCTGGTTCTTTAAAAATCCTTCTGAATCCAGGTTGGCGTTTAACTAAACGTACCTATGAGGGAACTACTACCGAACATGTGTACTTGAGCGGGAACTCAGTAGCACAAAATAAATCTGGTCAGAGATGCAACGTAGTAGGGACTGCTCAATAGGGTTAAAACACCAACCATGCTTGTAATTTACTCTAGATTATTCTAAATGGCAATATATAAAGAGTGGGGATAATCCTACTCTTTTTTTATTTTTTGACAGTTATGAATCTATTAATATTATGTCTAATCTAACTTACAAAGATCGAGAAAAGAACAACAAGAGTCTTAAGAGATTGGATAGAATGTACAGAGCAAGTTATCTTGTATGAATAAACAAACAGACAAGAGAATATATACTGAATCTAGCTTGCTAGTTTGGTAAGTCTCAATCTGCCGTTTTTAGGCAGCCATTTTTAATGGGTACTCTAGATTTTAGCAAATTTGGAGTAAATTAAATCATAATTAATTTGCGGGGAAAGATTCTAGGAGATTATTGCACGAATGGGAAAAGTAGTCGGCATTGACTTAGGTACAACCAATTCTGTAGTTGCAGTAATGGAAGGTGGTAAGCCAGTAGTAATTGCTAATGCAGAAGGGATGCGTACAACCCCTTCAGTAGCTGGCTTTAATAAAGACGGAGAATTGGTTGTTGGACAACTAGCGAGGCGACAAGCCGTCTTAAATCCACAAAATACATTTTACGGAATTAAGCGGTTTATGGGTCGTAAATACGCTGAACTCCAACCAGAATCAATGCGAGTTCCTTACACTATTCGCCCTGATGAAAGCGGAAATATTAGAATTCGCTGTCCTCGGCTCAAAAAAGAATTTGTCCCCGAAGAAATTTCGGCAATGATCTTGCGGAAGTTGGTAGAAGAGGCTAGCCGTTATTTAGGGGAACCCATTACTCAGGCAGTAATTACCGTACCTGCTTATTTTAATGATGCTCAAAGACAAGCCACTAGAGATGCTGGCAAAATTGCGGGATTAGAAGTTTTACGTATCCTCAATGAACCTACAGCAGCTTCGTTAGCTTATGGTTTAGACAAACAGCGTAGTCAAACCATTATGGTATTTGACTTGGGTGGAGGTACTTTTGATGTTTCTATTCTCGATGTAGGAGAGGGCGTTTTTGAAGTTAGAGCGACTAGTGGAGATACCCAACTAGGAGGTAATGATTTCGATCGCAGGATAGTAGACTGGTTAGCAGAAGAATTTCTAGCCAAAGAAGGAGTCGATTTACGGAAAGATCGTCAATCTCTACAAAGGCTAACAGAAGCAGCAGAAAAAGCCAAAATTGAACTCTCTGGAGTTACCGTAACCGAAATTAATTTACCCTTTATTACTGCTACGGCAGATGGTCCTAAACACATTGAAACTAAGCTAACTCGCCCTAAATTTGAAGAATTATGTGGTGATTTAGTGAGTCGTTTGCGTCGTCCCCTCAAAAGGGCAATTTCTGACGCGGGTATTAGTCCTGTTCAAATTAATGAAGTGGTATTGGTAGGAGGTTCTACTCGTATACCGCTGGTACAAGATTTAGTTCGTAGTTTTATCGATCTTGAACCCAATCAAAATGTTAACCCTGATGAAGTAGTAGCAGTTGGAGCAGCAATTCAGGGGGGTATTTTGACTAACGAAGTTAAAGATATTCTGCTGTTGGATGTAACCCCTCTATCCATGGGCTTAGAAACTATCGGCGGTGTAATGAAAAAATTATTACCCCGTAATACGACTATTCCTGTGCGTCGTTCCGATGTCTTTTCCACTGGAGAAAATAACCAAACGATGGTAGAGGTTCACGTCCTCCAGGGGGAAAGAGAAATGGCAGCAGGCAATAAATCCCTAGGGAAATTTAAGTTAACGGGTATTCCTCCTGCCCCCAGAGGTATACCGCAAATTCAGGTATCTTTTGATATTGATGCCAATGGAATTTTGCAAGTAACTGCCAGAGATAAGACTACAGGAAGAGAGCAAGGAATTACAGTTCAAGGAGCTTCTAATCTGAGTGATGCAGAAATCAATCGGATGATGAAAGAAGCGGAACAGTTTGCTGACGAAGATCGAGCTAAAAAAGAACGAGTTGAAAAACGTAACAAAGCTAAGGCGTTAACCGATCAAGCCCAAAGGAAATTAAAAGAAGTTACTCTCGACTTTGGTAGCCAATTTGCTGGTTATTATCGTCGTCGCATCGATATTTTGTGTGAAGAAATCCTCGATAGTCTCAAACAAGATGACGAAAGAGCTTTAGATCGAGCGCAAGCCGATCTTCAAGATGCTTTGTATGAATTGAATCGAGAAATACGTTTGCAATATGAAGACGAAGAAGACGATGACTTTTTCGGCGCAATTCGGCGAACTTTTACGGGAGAAACAAGCATGATGGACGAAGATTATTCTTACGATCCTCGTCGTTCTAGCTACAACGATGACTATCGCTATCCCACTGCGGGTGGTTACAACAATAACTACCAAAATGATTATCGCAGTGATAGTCGCGATCGCACCTATGACAACTACCAAGAAGATAGTCGGAGTCGGGGTTATAGCAACTACCAAAATGATTATCGCAGTGATAGTCGCGATCGCACCTATAACAACTATCAAGAAGATAGTCGCAGCCGAGGTTATAGCAATAACTACCAGGATGACAGTCGCGATCGCAAGGAAAGAAGAGATTCCCCTGAACGCGATAATTCGCGCCCTAGATACAGAGATTCTGAAAATCCATCAAATCGTCGTTACTACAGTAGTAATCGTTCCCAAACTATCCCTTATGAAAATAATTGGGATGAGGATGATGATGAATGGTTCTAAACCAATAAGCAGTAAGCAGTAAAATTTGACTAATAAACTATAAAGGATATTTTTTGAGCAACCAATGGGCGATAATTGATGATTAGTAACTCTATATCTTAATAACTTTTAATAACTTTCTAAATATTTCGTCAGAAGGTTCATAACTATAACTAATAACAGATAACTGAGAATTGCCATATGCAAAACTTGCGGAACTATTATGAAATTTTAGGTGTTACTAAAACTGCTTCTAGTGAAGAAATCAAAAAAGCCTATCGAACCCTAGCCAGAAAATATCATCCCGATCGCAATCCTGGTAATAAAGCTGCCGAGGAAAAATTTAAAGATATTAACGAAGCTTACGAAGTTCTTTCCGATCTGAGTAAGCGATCGCAATACGACCAGTTTAATAAAGTTTGGTCGAGAAGGGGTATTGGTGGCAAAAACGGCAAATCTACTGCGGTTAATAATTTTGGTAATTTTGCTCGTAATGAACAGACTGTAGGGAGAACGGCTACTGCTGAGCGTTATCGTAGTCGAGTAAGTACGACTGATTTTCGTCCAGGAACAACAAAAAGAGAAAGAGTCGTACCTCCTCGCCCTAGTCGTCGAGATATTGAAGCTAAGTTAACTTTACCCTTGCTCAAAGCTTATCGAGGAGGACAAGAACGTATCCGCTTAGAAGATGGACGCTCGCTCGAAGTTGATATGCCTCCTGCTATGATGGACGGTCAACGTATCCGCTTAAAAGGTCAAGGTCTTGAAGGTGGTGACTTATATTTAAAAATTACTGTGGCTCGCCATCCCTTTTTTAGGGTACAAGGGTCAGATATTTACTGTCAAATTCC